>JBDKRC010000082.1:0-17062 GCA_039683575.1 Armatimonadia bacterium
CTGGTGTCGTCCTTTCTGGAGACCGAATTTGTTGGCGCAAACTCAGTTCTCGCTAAGAAAGGGCGACACCTATCCCCACCACCACAAAATCCCACCTACTTCCGAAGGTCACACCCGCATGGTAGCCTGCCCGTAGACAAACCAGCCTGACTGTGGCATACTAATACCAACTTGATCTATAACCCGGCGTGCGAGCCCCCTGGTCCGTGCGGCTTTTTTTGTGCCTTCTGACCTTCGGCCACCCCCCCGGTAATGCCGTCTCATTGCAAGGAGTCCTCTCTCGATGCCCAAAGATACCGATGTCTACCCCGATTTTCAGCCCGGTCAGATTACCTTCCAGCCCATCCCCATGTTCCAGTTCAGCGGCGATCTGAACTCCGAGCTTAAGGCCGGCCTGTCCCGCGAGGATGCCTTCAAGCTCCTCGACCACATGCTGCACATCCGCTTCTTCGAAGAGATGATCATCAAGCTCAAGAACAAGAAGTTCAAGCCCCTGGCGGACTACAAGTTCATCGGCGCGACTCACCTCTCCATCGGCCAGGAAGCCATTGCCGTCGGCACCATGTCGGCCATCAACGCCCAGGACTACATCACCTCGACCCATCGCGGCCACGGCCACTCCATCGCCAAGGGCGCTTTCACGCTCGAGAAGCGCGATGTGAAGGAACTCGCCGAGTTCATCGGCGAGGACGCCTCCCAGTATGACATGTCCGACCGCAAGGGCGTGCTCGACTGCGCGATGCAGGAACACCTCAACCGCACCATGGCCGAGCTTTTCGGCAAGGAAGAGGGCTACTGCCGCGGGCGCGGCGGCGGCATGCATATCGCTGACTTCCACGCCGGCCACCTCGGTGCCAACGCCATCGTCGGCGGCTCGTATGCCATGGCCACCGGCGCCGCCATGGCCGCCTCCAAGCTCGGGGACGGCAAGATCTGCGTCTGCCTCGTCGGTGACGGCGCGACCAACAACGGCATCGCTCACGAAGCCATGAACTTCGCAGCCATGGATCAGTTCAAAGAAGGCTGCCCGGTCATTTTCCTCGTCGAAAACAACAACTACGGCATGACCGGACAGCAGAAGGGCGAAGTGACGGGCGTTGACCACCTCGCCCAGCGCGGCGCCGGCTACAACGAGTGCAACATGCATGCCGAGGTCGTCAACGGCATGAGCGTGCTCGCCGTCCGCGACGCCATCACCCGCGCTGCCAAGCTCTGCCGCGAAGGCAAGGGCCCGGTCCTGCTCGAATGCATGACCTACCGCTACATGGGCCACTCCCTCTCCGACGACCGCACCACCTACCGCACCAAGGACGAGGAAAAGGCCTGGCAGGACATTGACCCGATCGAGACCTACCAGCAGGCGCTGCTGGACTCCGGGGTCGCCACTCCCGACCTGATCGAGATCCACCGCAAGCTCGCCCACGAGCGCGTGGAGCGCGCGACGCTCTTTGCCGCCAACGGCACCGATCCCGATCCCGCCACCATCTACGACGGCCTCTTCGCCGAGACCACGTCTGACAACCTTGACCCCAAGTGGGCGACGCCGCAGTCCGAGCTGCTGGCCGAGTACAAGCCCCAGCGGCGCGACTCCAACGGCTGCATCCTCGCCCGCCACGCCGTGATCGAGGCCCTCATCGAGGAAATGATGCGCGACAAGCGCGTCATCCTCTACGGTGAGGATGTCGCGGACTACGGTGGCGCTTTCCAGGCCACACGCGGCATCTTCGACATCTTCGGCCGCGACCGGTGCTTCAACGCCCCGATCTCAGAGTCGGCCATCATCGGCACGGCAGTCGGCGCCTCCATGACCGGCCTGCGCCCCGTGGCCGAGCTCATGTACATCGACTTCATTCTCATGACCATGGACCAGACTGGCAACCAGGCTGCCAAGAACCGCTACATGTTCGGCGGCAAGGCCAAGCTCCCGATGGTCATTCGCACCACCATCGGCGGCGGGAAGGGCTATGCCGGACAGCACAGCCAGAGCCTCGAAGCCGTGGCAACCATGTTCCCCGGCCTGAAGGTAGTCGCCCCGGCGACCGCCTACGACCTCAAGGGCTTGCTCAAGGCCGCGATCCGCGATGACAACCCCGTGGTCTTCATCGAGCATCAGAACCTCTACATGGTCAAGGACCCCGTGCCCGCCGAGGACTACACGATCCCGCTGGGCAAGGGCAACATCGTCAAGGAAGGCAGCGACGTCACCGTCGTCGTCTATAGCTGGCTCCTCCAGCGCGTCCTCGAAGCCGCCGCCAGGGCCGAGGAAGAGGGCATCTCGGTCGAGATCGTGGACCCGCGGACGCTCGTCCCGCTCGACACCGACCTGATCAACGCCTCGGTCAGCAAGACCGGCCGGCTGCTGTGCGTCAACCAGGCGCCAGAGATCGGCTGCTATGCCGAGCATATCGCCTACCAGGCCCAGCTCAACTGCTTCAAGGACCTCAAGGCCCCGGTCAAGATCGTGGCCGCCCACAACGTCCCGCCGCCCATGGCCGAAACGCTCGAAAACGAGTTCCTGCCCAGCGTTGACAAGATCTACAACAACATCAAGGCACTGGCGGGCAAGTAGCCACCGGGACGCGTGAGAGGCATGCTCCGCCTGCCGGAACACGGGAGTGTTCACCACGCCCCCCCAATGAAACACTCACACGGCCTGCAGGCAACCTATGTCTGCAGGCCGTGTTGCTACTGGTGCGCGTCCGCCTAACCTGAACCTACCCTAACATCTGGGGGTCAACACATGAGACGCTACCTGCTCACTGTCGTCGCTATACTGGCCGCCGCGTGCGCATACCCGGCTGATGACCACATCGAGTTCGCTACCTGGAACCTCGAATGGTTCAACAGCAAGTCACGCGGCTTTCCTGAGAACACCCGTGGCGGCCCCACCTACGGTCCACGGGACGGCGATGCCCTCGCCGCAACCGCCAGTATCGTCAAGAAGCATGGTCTCGATTGCGTCGGCTTGCAGGAGATCGAGAGCAAGGGCGACCTGCAATGCTTGCTGGCCTGCCTGCCAGGCTTCTGCGGAGCGCTCCTGGAAGACACCGCCCAGCAGCATTGCGCTCTGCTGTGGGACCCCGAGCAGTGCAGCGTTACGATACGCCCGGGACTGAGCTCCCTTGCCCTCACGAGTGGCTTGCGACAGGGCCTTCATGCCTCGGTCAAAGCCGGGCAGTTCGACTTCGATGTCATGGTAGTGCATCTGGCCAATGCCGACGGCCAGGTGGAGCAGCAGGTCTCTTTGCTGCAGGGCTGGCTGCGCAACGGCGGGCCCACGGATGAAGACGTCGTGATCGCCGGTGACTTCAACCTCACGCCCCGGGAGAAGCCGCTTAAGGCCCTCCTCGCTGACAGCCTGCTGCGTTGGTGCTTTGCCGGTCTCACAGAGCTAACGCCGACCCGCCCGCCATGGCCCGGAGGCGGCCAGTATGGCAAAACGATTGACCACATCTTCATGACCGCCCGCTGCTATGACAACGAGCGCTGGGGCGACGCGTGGGTGCCGCGCGAAGACCTCGCCTTCGGCGGCCGCTATCGCGAGCTTGTGTCGGACCACCTCCCGGTGATCCAGTCCTTCCACACGGACTCTGATGATGACTGAACCACCGCCGCGAACTGAGGAGCACTTCGGCCCCGTCTCGGGGACTTGGCGCACGCGCACCATTGCCTTCGGCGTCGCGTTGGTCCTCATCGTGTTCCTCGAAGCCCTCCAGCATACCGTGCTGATGTCGCTTTCCTACACGTCATACCACCTCATCACCGGGCTCGTGCAGGCCGCCATCATCGTGTCTCTGATCTTCGTTTACCTCCGCTGGCGTCGCCACGCCGAGCGCGCCCAGCACGCCTTTGAGCACCTTCGCGAGGCTGAAAGCCTGCGTGACGACATGTCCGCCATGCTCATCCACGACCTCAAAAACCCCCTGATCTCAGCGAGCATGGCCCTGCAGAACGTGGTCCGCCGCCAGCATGCCATACGGTGCATGGATGAGGACGAACTGGAACTGCTGGACATGGCCCGGCAATCCCAGTTGCGGCTGCTGGGGATGATCGGCGACCTGCTGGACATCGCCCGCGCCGAGGAAGGCAAGCTGCAACTCTCGACCGAGCCGGTCGACCTGTGCGAGATCGCCAAACGGGCCATCGACGAAGCGCGCGGCCTCGCCGAACGCGCCAACCTGTCGCTGTCCATTGACTGCCCAAACGAGGCGGTACCACTCACCGGCGACCGGCAGAAGCTGCGCCGCGTGGCCGACAACCTCCTGACCAACGCCATCAAGTTCACCCCCTCCGGCGGCAGCATCTGGGTGCGCGTCTGGCAGGAGGATTCCCATGCCCACCTGCAAGTGCGGGACACCGGGCCCGGCATTCCCGCCGAGATGCACGAAGCGGTCTTCGACAAGTTCACCCAGGCCCGCAGCGGCATCCGCTACTCGGTAGGCCTTGGCCTGACCTTCTCCAAGTACGCTGCCGAGGCCCACGGGGGCACGATCAAACTCCAGAGCGCCCCCGGCCAGGGCAGCACATTCACGGTGAAGCTGCCGCAGTCACCTGCCAACTAGCAGCTGTCAGCCCTCCCCGAGAGTCAGTCTCCATATAAGCAGGTACGCAAGTCAGCGATTTCGGCCAAAAATCTCCTCACCCAAGCCAGCAACCAATCTCGCCCCCCGCCCCCCGCCCCCCGTTCCCCCGCCCCCCGTTCCCCCGTTCCCCCGTTCCCCCGTTCCCCCGTTTTCTGTTTTCTGTTTCCGCCGTTAGTTTCCCCGCAACTTTTCCCCTCCTGCCTCCTCTAACACCCTAACGCCGCGCGTGCGGCGTATTGCTTTGTGTCTGCAGGTGCCACCCCGTGCTCATTCCCCAGATCGATCTCAAGACCCAATACCAGGAACTGCGCCTCGAGATCAATGGCGCAATCTCCTCGGCCATTGACAGCATGCAGCTATTCCTCGGGCCCAACGTCCAGAAGCTCGAAGCTGACTTCGCCGAGTTCTGCGGCGCCACTTACGCCATCGGCGTGGCCAATGGCACCGAGGCCCTGGCGCTGTCCCTGCGCGCCCTCGACATCGGCCGCGGCGACGAGGTCATCTGCCCCTCGTGGAGCTTCATCGCCACCATCGAGTCCATCATCCACGTCGGCGCCACGCCCGTACTGGTGGACATCGACCCCCAGACGTTCTGCATGGACCCCAAGCGTCTCGCGCACACCATCAACTCTCGCACCCGCGCGGTCATCCCCGTACACATCTACGGCCACCCGTGCAACATGGACGTCATCCGCGACCTCTGCGAGAGCCGCCGCCTCAACATCATCGAAGACGCCTGCCAGGCCCACGGCGCCCGCTGGCGGGGCAAGCGCGTCGGCTCCTTCGGCGATGCCGCCGCGTTCAGCTTCTACATGACCAAGAACCTCGCCGGCTATGGCGACGGCGGAATGGTTACCACCAACAGCGATGAGGTCAACGCCCGCGTCCGCGCCCTGCGCGACCACGGCCAGGCCCAGCGCGGCACTTTCAGCGAGATCGGCTACAACTCCCGCCTCGATGAAATCCAGGCAGCCATCCTCAACGTGAAGCTCAAGCGGCTGAACAAGTGGAACGAGGCGCGCCGCCGGCATGCGGACTTCTATAACGAGAAGCTCGCCAACACCGGTCTCGGCCTGCCCTTCGAGGCCCCCGAGGCCGAGCACGTCTACCACCTCTACACCCTCCGCAGCCCCCGGCGGGACCGCATCGCCGAGGCGCTCCAGAAGGCCGAGATCGGCTTCGCGACCCACTACAAGGTCCCGCCACACACTCACCCGGCGTGCGAGCCCTTCGGCCTCAACCAGGTACCCCTCCCCGAGACCATGAAGGCCGCCGACGAGGTCATCCAGTTGCCGATGTATCCGGAGCTGACCGAGGGACAGATGGAGAGGGTAGTAGAAGCAGTGAAGTCGGCGCTCTAGCAAGTTGGCCCCCCGCCATTGCTGCCTGTAGGAGCGCTCACCAGAGCGCGATATCACCGACCAACCGTCGTGGTAACCGCGACAAATCGCGCTCTGGTGAGCGCTCCTACAAACAGCCTTGGTTGTGAGGACGAAGCCCTACCTCAACTTCGCCAAAGCCTCCCGCGCCCCCCGCAGCATGTGCCCCGCCTCATCGCTTACACCGACGAATCGGAACCCCTCGTCCAGCCGCTGCCGCCCAATCTCAGCCGTTCCCGCATAGATCCCCGGCGCGACGCCATGAGCCTCCGCCCGCTCGCGGATGTGCGCCACCGTCTCGATGAAACGCGGGTCGCTATGCGACTCGAACGGGCTTATGCCCATCGAAGCGCTCAGGTCGTTCGGCCCGATGAAGGCCACATCCACGCCCGGCACGCTCAGAATGTCATCCAGCGCCTCGACCGCCTCCACCTGCTCGATCTGCACCACAATCAGTATCTCATCATTGGCGGTCTCAAAGTAAGTCCGGGCGTCTGTCTCAAACCCCAGCACGGCCAGCGTCGGCCCATAGCCGCGAATGCCCTGCGGCGGGTACATTGCCCACTCCACCGACTGCTCCACCATCGCCCGGCTGCTTTGCATTGGGAAGATCAGCCCATAGGCCCCGCTGTCCAGCGCCTTTTTCACGTTCTCCGCGTTGCTCCACGGCACCCGCATCAGCGGCACCGCCCCCGCCTGAGCAATCATCTGGCACATCACCGCAGCGGTCTGGAGGTCGATGCTGCTGTGTTCGAGATCGATGTTGAGCCAGTCAAACCCGACGCCGGCCATCTGCAGCGCCGCCACAGGGTCAGGGAGCGTCAGCCACGAGCCCACAGTCGCCTTCCCCTCGCGCAGCGCCTGCTTCACAGTATTAACTCGCACGTGCGGTCTCCTTTGCTGTCATCACGTGGTAGGCATGCTATCTGCCTCGCGTGGTAGGCATGCCATTGAACGCGTGGTAGGCATGCTCCGCATGCCGGACCCACTGACTGATCCCACGAAAGGTGCTACAATCCTTCCCGCAGAGCCTCCGCCACACCTGCCTCCGCCGCCACAGGCGGCCTTCAGGCAAGCCGCTGTCATTCTATAGGGCTGCAAACGGTTCTCACAGGAGACAGCCATGATCGGCACGAAACCGTGGCACGATGATGACCGCTTCTGGGACTTCATCTTCGAGCGCTTCTATGCTGATCCGAAGTGGTGGGAGAGGGCGTCGGGCGAGGTAGACCATATCACGTCCCTGCTGTCCCTTCCGCCCGGCGCCGCCGTGCTCGACCTCTGTTGCGGCCCGGGCCGCCACAGCCTCGAGCTAGCTCGCCGCGGCTACCAGGTGACTGGTGTTGACCGCACCGCCCGCTACCTCGATGAGGCCCGCAAGCGTGCTGCTGCCGAAGACCTCGCAGCGGACTTCATCCAGCAGGATATGCGCGAATTCTGCCGCGAGGGTGCCTTTGACGTGGCGCTCAATCTCTTCTCTTCCTTTGGCTATTTCGAGGACCCACTCGACGACCGTCGGGTCGTAGAGAACCTCTACGCGTCATTGAAGCCCGGAGGCCGGCTACTCATCGACACGATGGGCAAGGAAGTGCTCGCGCGCGTCTTCAACCCTCGGCAATGGGAACAGGTGGGCGACGTGCTCTACTTCTCCGAAAGCCGCATCGAGCGCGACTGGAGCTGGATACACAACCATCACGTATATCTCGTCGGCAGTGAGCGTTACGAAGTCGATATGGACCACCGGCTCTACTCGGCGGCGGAGTTGAAAGGGCTGCTGACAGACTGCGGCTTCACGGAGCCTACCTGCTACGGCAGCTTCGATCAGGCCCCATACGACCACACCGCGCGCAGGCTCATCATCACCGCTGTCAGGAGACAGTAACACGGGCAAGTGGCCGAAAGACCGCCGCTGCAGGTCCACTCCTGGCAGGCGCGGAAATAGGGACTATCATCGCGAGAGTCCCTATTTCGTTTCCACAGGTGACCACAATGCGCGCGCTCCTTCCCCCTCTGCTGGTCGTCATGGCCGTAAGCGGTGCCTTTGCGGCTGACCGCTGGGCACATCCGCTATACCTCGGCGGAGGCGGCGTCTGGCACCAGCGAGTGGTGCTCGAAGTCCGCAACGACACCGACCGCGAGGCCGTCGGCGAGGAAGCCTCGGTCGCACTCCCTGCCCTCACCGGCACCCCCGCCGAAGCCGTGCGCGTGACCCGCGACGATGGCGTCGAGGTCCTCTACGCCCTCACCGGCCCCGATGGCATCATCGCGAAGCAGGGTCCCATCCCCTCCGGCAGCAGTCTCACGATTCCGGCCGAGTGCAAGCCGAAGGCAACGGCCCGCTACTGGGTCTACTTTGACAACCCCGCAGCCTGGACCGTCCCCGACTTCCTCAAAGCCACCAGCGGCATTCGCAACGCCGGCCTCGAACTTGGCGAAGGCAACGTGGCCGCCGAATGGCAGCACGACGCCAACGACGACCAGCACCGCACCTTCTGGACCACCGAGGCCCCCCACTCTGGCAGCCACTGCCTGAAGACCGTAGTCACACCCGGCGCCGAGCCCACCTGGATCTCCACCCGCCAAAGCGGCCTCCGCATAGTCCCCGGCGCCAAGTACGTCTTCAGCGGCTGGGTCAAGGCCGACAGCGTGGACGGACAGGCCGGCTGGTATATCCACGTCGGCAACAGCACCAACACCATGCTCATCTCCCCGATGCCCATGGGCGGCGGCGGCACCTACGACTGGAAGCAGGTACGCGCCGAATTCACCGCCCCGGCTGACGCCAACCGCGCTGACCTCGGCACGGTCCTCCGCGGCACCGGCACGGCCTGGTTCGACGACGTGGCGCTCACCACCGACGCCACCAGCAAGCTGCAAATCACCGCCGGCGCCCCCGAGCGCCTGCCCCTCAAAGAGATTGACCTCAAGCCCTCCCGGCTGGATTGCATCATGACTGCTCCCGTCCGCGTGATGAACTGGGAAGAGCAGCCCCGCAAGGTCCTCGTCGCCGTCAACGCCGCAAGCCTGCTCTCCCGCGCTCCACGCAGCTCTCAACCCCTTCCCTTGCGCGTCGTCACGGGAGACCGCCAGTTGCCCCACGCGCTCCTCGGGAGTGACACCCTGATCTTCCTGGCTGACCTACCGCCGCGCACCATCATGACCTACCGCCTGCTCCTCGGCGGCAAGCCGGGTACAGCCACGCCCCCGCTCAACTACGAGTCCCTGCTCAACAACCCACTCAACCTCACCCAAAACCCCAGCTTCGAGCTTGGCGACAAGCTCCCGGACGACTGGCCCGGTGGGGCCGAAGGCGAAAAGCCCGCCGGGGCCACCCTCGGCTTCGACACGCCCGGCCTCTTCGGCAAGCGCTGTGTGAAGATCGACGTCCCCCACGATTCCAAGCCCGCGTGGACTGGCTGGCGTCAGAGCGTCCCCGTCCAGCCCGGACGCACCTACCTCTACGCCGGCTGGCTCAAATGCCGCGACCTCAAGGGCAACCTCCAGCTTCACGCCCACAAGCGCACGGAGCAAGGCGAACTGTCCAAAGAGTCCCCCTACACCGGCATCGGCCCCGCCGTCAGCGGCACCACCGGCTGGACGCAGATGGCCGGGCTGTTCACCATGCCCGCCGACTGCCGCTTCTTCCAGCTTCATCTCACCATGAACGCCACCGGTACCGCCTGGCATGACGGCGTGCTACTGGCCGAAGCGGAACAGGGGGAACTGGGCCCCATCGAGGGCCGCGCAGTCTCGCAGCTTGAGGTCTGGCCAATCTCCGCCGTACGCAAGGTCTTCCGCTACGATGCAGCCGCAGCACCTTCCGGTGGGCCAATGAGCCTCTCCATAGCCGCCAACGAGCGCGAGCCGCTGCAGTTGGCCATCCGTGCGCCGAAGCAACTCTCCGACGTGCGCCTAACCGCTACTCCGCCGACGGGGCCGGCAGGCAAGTCACTACCCGCCCCGGAGATCAACGTGGTCGGCTATGTGCCCATAGACCATCCCCTTGGCTATGACAGCCAGGACACGCCCGAGTGGGTCCGCAAGTTCCCCACGAGCACCGGCGGCAGCGACGGCTTCGCCGGCTGGTGGCCCGACCCGCTGCTGCCCGACCGCACCTTCGCCGTGGAGCCCAACCAGACGCAGCCGGTGTGGGTAGTGATCTCAGCCCCATCAGGCGCCACGCCGGGCGAATATCGGGGCACTCTGAAGCTCGTACAGGGCGCTCAGACCCTTTGGCAGTCGCCTTACACCGTCCACGTGCGCAAGTTCGCTCTCCCCTCCCAGGGCCATCTCGCTGCGATCTACGACTGCCGCCAGAGTGGCGCAATGTGGCAACTCGCCGGCAAGACCCAGCAAGAGACCCGGCAGGAGTTTTGGAAGTTCATGGCTGACCACCGCGTCTGCCCGGATCGCATTCAGCCCGACCCGGTGCTGAACTACAAGGACGGGCAGGTGACCGCCGACTTCACCGCCTACGACAAGGCCGCCACCTACTACTTCGACGTCCTGAAGCTACCCCACAGCTATATGCCCTCGTACTTCTACTGCTTCGGCTGGGGCTTCCCGCCCGCGCGCAGGTTCGGCGAGGAGCCCTACGAGGGCCAGCCGCCCTTCGAGGGCGCCGACCGCAGCAAGCTGCGCCCGGAGTACAAGCGCGCTTACCAGGCCTGTCTCAAGGCCTACTGGGAGCACATGAAGCAGAAGGGCTGGGCGGACAGGGTCGTGCTCTACATCTCCGACGAGCCCTACGACCACCACCCATACATCATCGATCAGATGAAGGCCCTCTGCGACATGATCCACGAGGTGGACCCGGCAATCCGCATCTACTGCAGCAACTGGCACGAGCAGCCGGCCTGGGAAGGCTACCTCGATGTCTGGGGCGTCGGCCATTATGGTGTCTTCAGCACCGAGAAGATGCAGAAGCTGACCGCGCAGGGCGACACGATCTGGTTCACCACCGACGGCCAGATGTGCACCGACACCCCCTACGCCGCCATTGAGCGCCTGCTGCCACACTACGCCTTCAAGTACGGCGCCAGGGCCTACGAGTTCTGGGGCATCGACTGGCTCACCTACAACCCCTACGAGTTCGGCTGGCATGCCTACATCCACCAAAGCGGCGAGCCGGGCAAGTTCACCTGGGTGCGCTACCCCAGCGGCGATGGCTTCCTGGCCTACCCCGGCAAGCCCATTGGCCATGAAGGACCTGTGACCTCGATCAGGCTTGAGCAAGCCCGCGAGGGCATGGAGGACTATGAGTACCTCTGGCTGCTCAAGGACCTCGCCGACAAGGCCAAACCCGGCACTCCCGCCGAGAAGACCGCCCGAGCAGCCCTGCAGGAAGCCTCCGGCCTCGTTGACTTCCCCAGCGCCGGTGGCCGGTACTCGACGAAGATTATCCCTGACCCCGAGGCGGTCTACCGCCTGCGCGAGAAGGTGGCGGGGGCGATTGAGGGGCTGATTGACTAGTGTTTTTCGTCCTGTCGAAGATCCTGGGGCAGTTCATCCTGCCCCTGAGCGTCATCTTCATCCTGCTCTTGCTGCACGCCGCCCTCCACCGGCGACGCCGCAAGCTGTCCTGGGGCTTGTTTTGGGCCGCAATCGTGGTACTCTATGTGTGTGCCACGCCATGGTGCTCCGACCTGCTGCTCATGCCGCTGGAGGGTCCCTACCAGAAGCCTCCGCTGCCGGCGCACGCCGATGTCATCCTGGTTCTGGGCGGGGCCCTCGACCTGCTTCACTCAGAGCCGGGCCGCCCTGAGTTCTCGCAGGCCGTGGACCGCTTCATCTATGCCCTGACCCTCGGCAAGCGCTTTCCCAACAGCACCATCGTCTTCGCCGGAGGCACGGCCAGCCTCTTCGACCACACGAAGACCGAGGCCTCGCTGCTCAAGGGCCTCGCGGTGGAGTTGGGCCTGCCTCCCGAGCGCATCCGCGTTGACGATCGATCCCGAAACACCTTCGAGAACGCGCAGGAAGCCGCCCGTATCCTCCGTGAGACCGGCGGCTCGAACATAGTCCTGATCACCTCGGCCTTCCACATGCGCCGCTCCATGGCGTGCCTGCGCAAAGTGGGCCTGGAGGCCATACCGTATGGCGTGGATATCCGGAACCACCGGGGCGAGGCCAATCCCCTCGGCTGGTTTCCCAATGCCTCGCGCCTGGATGACAGTTCAGCCGCCATCCGCGAATACATCGGGCTGGTCGTATACCGCTTGAAGGGCTACATATAGCCTCTCCGCGGACCCTTTCTGGCGGGGTATTAGTCATAAGTGTAGACTTGTAACGAGACGAGCGTATGCGCAGACCCGCAGCGGCCGGCATGGCCACAATAATCTTCGGTGTGATCGCAATCGCGGCTGCTGGCGGCCTGCTGAGTCTCACCTTCTCTCAGGGCGTCGTAATGTCGCTGGCGTTCGGCTTGTTCGTGGCCCTGGTATTCTGGGCGATGTCCAGCACCGGAGTGGCCTTCTACATTCTGCTGGCCAGCGCACTCCTTGAGGCTCTCTACAAGGGTCTCGTCCCCAACCTGCTGACTCTGCTCATCAAGGACATCTTCCTGCTGATTCTGGTCATGCGCCTGGTGATGAGCAGCCAGCGCACCCGCGACTATAGCTGGCTCAAGCAAAGCTTCTCCACTCCCGCCCTGCTGTTACTGCTCTACTGCCTGGCGATGATGTTCTCTCCCACCACGCGCAGCATGCTCCTGGCCGTTGCGGGCCTGCGCGTCTGGATGCTGTGGATGCCGGCGTTCTTCCCCGTCTACTACTATTTCCGCGACCGCCGCACGGTCATGAAATTCTTCGTGGTCATCCTGGCTGTGAACCTCCCGGTATCCATCTATGGCATCGTCCAGGGAAACATCGGCTATGAACATACCAAGGTGATCCCGGGCTTCTACGCGGTCACCAAGTGGTATCAGTCAGACGTGCAGCAACCTGCCGAGGGAGAAGAAGGGGCTGTGGGCACCGAGGCCATCGATCGCGAGTTCAACCCGATCATGAACGTGCGGGCCTGCTCCATTCACATCTCGCCCGGGACCTTCGGCAGCATGAGCTGTCTCCTGGTCCTGCTTTCGATGGGAATGGCCATGTCGACGACCCGGTCGACAACTCGCTTCTGGTGCATTGTGTCCGCCCTTGCCGCTGTTGGCGGAATGCTGGCCAGCGGCTCGCGCGCCCCGGTCTTCGGCTTGGCGGGCGGGCTGGTGGTACTGATCATGCTCTCCCCACGCCGCGCCGGCATGATTGCCTCCGTGCTACTCGTGGGCATGATTGGCATCTTCCTGCTCAAGGACGTCACCGGCGCCGGTGCTGACCGGCTTCAGAAGCGGCTATCCGTAGCGGATGCGATCGAGCGTTCGACCTATCCCTTCAAGATCGGATTCCAGTCGGCCCTCGAACGTCCCTTCGGCGGCGGTATCGCCACTGGCGTCGGTATCGGCCGCGTCTTCTATGGTTCCGATCTCAAGTCGGCCGAGGGGTATCGCTGGGTTGAGAATGAGTTCGGCCGGGCACTGATTGAGCTTGGACTGATCGGGACTTTCTTCTGGGTTCTCATGCTCTCCCGCATAATGATGCAGTGTATCCGCACCGCCAGGTACATGGAGCCAACACCCTTGGGAGGGCTGTCCGCGGCGGTCGTTGCTGCCATGGCCTCGGTCATGGTGCAGCTCAGCGTGGGCTCCGCTCTGTACAATGCTCACCCCGGCCTTTACTTCTGGATCTTCGCCGCCGCCGTTTTGCGCCTTGGGGAATTCGCCAGGCAGGATCAGAAGCAGGCTGAACAAGAGGCCGCCACGCGCCCACCTGAGCAGCCAGAGCCCGATGAGACTCTGCCGGAGGCCGTCGGCTACCGCAGCATCCGCTATCGCCCGGGGAGAGACTACCCCCTGCGGCCCCACCGCTAGCGTCTACGAAAGGAAGAGGTGAAGCCATGCGCAACAGAATGATCTCACTGCTGAGCCTGATGCTGGCCATCTCTGTATCGTGGGCTCAGACTCCCGCCCCCTCCGTGTCGGCCCCTGCCGACGCTTCCGCCATGCTGGCGCGCCTGCGGGAGATCCCCCGCCAACTTGAGGGCTGGCAACTGACAGATGTCATCCAGACCTGCGACCAGACCTGTTTGCCACAGCACTTCCCTGTTGATGCCCAGACTGTTCTGTCCTACCAGTATCTCTGGAGCGTCACGGCCGCCTTTATGCCGCCTAACCCCCAACAGCCCATAGTCGCGGACGTCTTCGCCATGGCCGATGACGGAGATGCCTTTGGCCTGTTCGCGCGGGCCCGAAACGATCAGGCAGTTACGGCGGGCGTGCGCCCGGAGTCATACTGGACCGGCGATCAGCTACACATCTGGCGGGGCCGCTTCTACCTCCGGCTGACGCCAAAGACCAACGACGAACTGCTGCGCGCCGGCACGCTCGCTGTCGGTGAAGCCATCGCCGCCAGGCTGCCTCTGCCGGACAAGCCACCCCTGATGATGCGTCTCATGCCCGAGGGCCGCGCCAAGCCCCAGGCGCTGCGCTTCTACCGCCAGAACGTGCTCGGCCAGCCCACCCTCGCTGACGGCCTTGTCAACGAGTACCTCCAGGACGGCAAACCTCTCACCTTCGTCCTCCTGCGGGCACAGGACGAGGCAGCCGCGGGCAAACTGCTCACCGCGACCAATAATCTCCTCCGCCAGGGCAGCGCGGCCACGCCGCTGGGTTCGCTTGGCAAGCAAGCCTTCGTAATGCAGAGCCCGCAGTACGGGCTGAGCTACACCATGCGCGAGGGCCGCTATGTTGCCCTGGCTCTTGGCGTGCTGGATCGCGACACCGCCGAGGGGCTGCTGCGCCTTGCCGCGACAAACATACGCATCGTCCGGTAGGGGAAGCTTACCGAAGAGCTTTCACTGCCCGTCCGTATAGGTATCCCGGGAGGATGAAGCTGCCCAGCAGGTACGCGTCTGACCCGCGGCGTCTGGCAAGACGCATCTTCTCCCTGACATTGTAGGCACGGTGGTTCATCGCGTTCGCGTAGCCGGACCAGAAAGCTCGCCGCAGCACCCCGGGCAGGCTCTGGCGAGCGCGCAGAATCTTGTGGAACACATAGGCCTCTGGCTCGTACCACAACTCATGCCCCGCCCTGCCCAGCCTGTACCCCAGCGCCACGTCCGCCCCGTCAGCCGACGACTTGCCCCCGACGTACCCCACAAAGCTGCCGAAACCACCCACCTCTTCCAGAGCCTCACGCCGGTACGAGCAGTTGCCGCCAACCAGCCACTCCGCCTGCTCTCGCTTGCGACTGAACGTACACACCCCCAGCATCTCCTTGAAGCATTCCGAATTCTGAAGCCACCTCGGCGGCGCGCCATCCCAGATAGAGCGATACGACCCGCCGACTCCAGTGGCTCCAGTGGCTTCGTAACACCCCGCGAGGTTGCTCAGCCAACTTGTCGGGGCCAGTTCGTCATCATCAAAGTAGGCAACTATCTCTCCACGCGCCTCCTTCAGACCCGTGTTCCGCGCCGGATTCAGCCCCTGAACCGGCTCATGGACATGCCGTAGCCGCGAATCGGCTAGTGCCATCTCATCCAGTAGTTCGCCGCTGCCATCCGTGCAGTTGTTGTTAACCACGACCACTTCAAACGAATCGTAATCCTGCTTGAGGATCGTCTTCACTGCAGCTTCCAGATGGACGCGCCGGTTGTAGGTGGGGATGATGACACTGAACAGCGGGCTGGGGGCCATGGCGGTGCTCCTGCGGGATATGTGCTGAATATGCAGACGTTCAACAACTACTTCCGGGTCGGTTGCCAGGGCAAAGCGGGAGCCGTGCGAGGTATTCTGAGGCTGGCGAGGAAGGAGTAACAGAGGAAATGATACTGAGAGGGAGCGGTCCTATGAGCACCTGCAGTCTTCGCGTCGACGACCTCTTCGTCGAGTTCATCACGCCCACCATCCTGCGCGTCCGCAAGTTCAGCGGCGACAGGCCCCCGGAGGCCCCGCTACTGCGCTACGGCTTCTTCCGCCGTGACTGGCCCGAGGTACCGACCGAGAGCACCGATACCGATGACACCCTTGCTCTCAGCTCCTCCGCTCTCACCGTCACCGTGGACAAGCAGACCGGCAAGCTGACCATCGCCGACGTTTCAGGCAAGGTCCTCCTCACCGACGCCGAACCCGCGCTCAGCGACGACCAGGGCTTCGAAACCCGCTTTGAATTACCCGCCGACCGCGAATTCTTCGGCCTCGGCGACCAGCAGCGCGAGCGCCTCGCCCTGCGCGGCACCCTCGGCGATCTCTGGGTCCGCAATGTCACCGGCTACATCCCCATCCCCTTCTTCTGGACCCCTGACGGCTTCGGGATCGTAGTCAACACCACCCGCCGACTGCTCGTGGACCTCGGCCACTCCTCCCCCGACTGGTTCGGCTTCCGCGCCCAGGGCGGCTCGCTGGACTACTATTTCATCCTCGGCCCCGAGCCTGCGCAGATCCTGTCCGCCTACACCGACCTCACCGGCAAGCCCCCCATGCCGCCCAAGTGGGCTCTCGGCCTGTGGTTCATCTGCCGCACCCAGGCCAATGACCGCGAGTTCCTCGAAGACTGCTACCACTTCCGCAACGAACGCATCCCCTGTGACGCCATCGGTCTCGAGCCTGGCTGGATGGATAAGAACTACGACTACTCGATAAACAAAGACTGGAGCCGCGACCGCTTCCCCGTCCCCGGCTACGACCGCAACCCCGGCCGCTACACCTTCTTCCGCGCTGCCCGCCGCATGGGCTTCAAGCCCGGCCTGTGGCTCTGTATGGACTACGACGTCAGCTACGAAGCCGAGCGGCGCGCCAAGGCCGAGATCGCCGTGGAAGAAGACAAGGTCGAGCGCCGCGGTTTCGAGCAGGACGAGCACCTCGCCGCCGCCCTGCGCATGGACAACCTCACCAGGCCCGACGTCCCGTGGTTCGAGCACCTTAAGGACTTCGTGGACCAGGGCGCCGAGTGGTTCAAGCAGGACGGCAGCAACCAGGTCCTCGAGCACCCCGACCGTCTCTACGGCAACGGCATGCGCGACGACGAGATGCACAATCTCTACCCCATGCTGTACTCCAAG
>JBDKRC010000083.1:0-56233 GCA_039683575.1 Armatimonadia bacterium
TTAATCATTTATCCAGTTTTAGATCTATCCCAACGCCTTCTCTAAATCCCCTATAAGGTCTTCAACATCCTCCAATCCTATAGATAGACGGATTAAATCATCGGTGATGTCTCCCAGTCGACGCCGAGCCTGATCCTCGACGCCGAAACCGGTCTGCTGAGCAACGACTACTACCAGCGTGGCCACGGTGTCCTTTGGCGTCGCGTCGCACCTCCAGACAGCGTGTTCGACCATCCGCTCAACTGGCCCCCTCCCGAGGCAGTCGCCACAGGCAGTCTGATCGGGGTCGATTCGGGCAACGTGAACGCCACTACGATGAGGGGTACACACTACCTCGCTTTCTACTCCGGCGAGGCTCCAGACACGGCGATCCTGGTATCTGCACTTCCGGCGCCGACTGCCGCAAACTCGCTCCATAGCCCCTCGCGCCCCGGTGAGCCGCGAGAATAGAGCGACAGGTCATTGACACACCAGCAACTGAATGGGGCACGCCACAAGCGGCCGGTAAACTGCGGAGGAATACCAGATGATACTGACAGTCCCACGGCATAGACAGACCTCCCGTCAACTTGGCTTGACGATGATCTTCATCGCCTCGCTGGCCGCTGGCGTGGTCTTGGCCGCCCCCTTGCGAACGGGCGACGGCCTCGCGGGAGAGGCCAGTGGCACACGGCTGCAGCAGGTCGCCCTGGACGGCCAGACGCTCACCGGTTGCTCGGTCGAGACCTTGGTCATCGACCCGCGGACCGGCCAGCCTGCTGGCAGCCAATTCACAATCGCCGGCAGTTGGCGCTCCGTCGGGGGCCGGCTGGTCCTGCAGGGCGAGGTGCGGGCTGCGGGCACTGAGGATCTCGTGGCCGATCTCGTAGTGCGGGTCAACGGCGCAGAACTGGCGCTCGGCACCATGGCGGAAGACCCGCTGCTCCAGCCGGCGAAGCTGCTGTCAAAGCTGCCGCTGGTCAGCCTCCGCAACGGAGGCCAGGATCGTCTGGCACTCGCCGTACCGCCCGACAAGTTGGCCACCTTCGAGTTCCGCAAGGCCGAGGGAGCGGTCGAACTGCGCTATCGCTTTGGGTTCACCAGGGAGGCCCGCGAGGAACTCAGGATGCGCGCCCCCTTCACCTGCACGCTGTACCGGACCGACCCGCGCTGGCATTTCCGCGCCGCCCTGGAGCGGTACTATGCCTTCTTCCCTGAAGTCTTCCGCCCCTTCGAAAAGCGCCAGGGGGGCTGGTTCTTCGCCGCCGAGACAGCCGACCTGCCCAACCCTCAGCACTTCTACTTCCACGAGGGCGGCCCGGCGGGTTGGGAGCAGGATGAGGCGCGCGGAATGGGCACTTTCCCGTACCGGGAGTCTTCGTCCTACACTGTCTCGCTGCCCGGCAATGTCCCGCCGAAGAACTATGACGAGGCGATGGCCAGGTTCCGCGACCTCGCGCGGCAGATCACCCCGACTGAGTGGAAGCCCCAGCAGACTCTGGCCGTGGACAGCGAGGTCAAGCACTCGGGCGAACACGCGATCCTTGCCGACCCCGGCGACACCAGGGCCTGGGTTGGGGCGTCCCAGATGATCACGCTCACCCCCCCGGTGAGCAAGCCCATCGCCGTCTCGGGCTTCAGCCGCGCGGAAGGTATCGACGGGCAGCCCGGCCAGGACTACTCGATCTATGTGGACGTGCTTTACGCCGATGGGTCCTATCTCTTCGGTCAGACGGCCATCTTCCAAACCGGCACGCACGACTGGCAGGAAGCGAAGAAGATCATCACGCCGACTGCTCCGGTCGCCGAGTTGCGGGTGTACTGCCTGCTGCGCGGCCACGCGGGGAAGGCGTGGTTTGACGACCTGCGGATCGGCCCGGCCGACGCGCCGCAAGTGAACTGGCTCAAGAACCCCGGCTTTGAGACGGAGGCCAGGCGGCGCGACCTGCAGTACATCAGCGACAATGTGGCACACAACAGCAAGGGCGAATGGGTCTTCTCGATCACCGATAACCTCAGCGCCGATGTCGGCCCGCCCACGCCCCTGAATCTGCTGCGATTTACCCTCAACCCCGATCCCGACCTCCCCTCCACCGAGCAGCGCCCCGCCGTCGGCGCAGTGGAAATCAAGACCTTTGACGACATCTTCCGCGACCAGCCCGCGATCGACGGGGCCTACATCGATTCCGTGTCAGCCTGGATCTACGGTGTCCTAAACGGGCGCCGCGACCAGTGGCGGGCCAACGACCATCCCTTCACCTACGATCCCGGTAACCACAAGGTGGTGGCCGCGGGGCGGTGGGCAATGGTGAAGTACCTCCACCGGCTACAGGAGCGCTACCACCCGCTGGGCAAGTCGGTCTTTACCAACATCCATGTCAACCTCGAGGCCTTTCCGCTGTACTTGGTCTCCGATGTGCCGGGCATCGAGAGCAGCCTCTTTCAGGATGAGGACTCGATGTTCTTCTATCGGGCCAGTGCCTCCCAGAAGCCCCTGCTGCTGCTCAACTTCATGAACCTGCACGGCCTCGACCAGCGAGAGACCGCGGTGAAGTACCACGTGAACGCCGCCCAATGGGGCGAGTTCCCGTCCACCGGCCGCTTCGTGCAGCGCGCCTACCAGGAGTACGGCGACGTGACCCATGCGTACTTGCCCGCGATCAAGGAGCTGTCGGCGGCAGGCTGGCAGCCGGTGCCCCTCGCCGACGGGGCGCGGGTGGAGCGCTTCGGCAGCGGTGAGGTGGTCTACTTCACCGTGCGGGCGCCGCAGGACGCCGTCCAGCAGGTCCTTACTATCGATCCCGCGGCACTGCCGAAGCCGGCGCGCGACCTGGTCGCCTATGATGCCCAGACTCTCGCCAGACTGTCGTTGCAGCGCCGCGACGGCAAGTGGGAGATCCCCTTCGCCCACGGCAACTCGGACCTCACCATCGTCAGAGTGAGCAGCCGCGAGCAGGTGCTGCCGTGGCTTTTGGGCCGGGCCCGCCAGCATGCGCTGCAAGCCGGGCGGGTGCGGGGCAGAGACAGCCTCACTCCCGAAATACTGGCCCTCCAGCAGGCCCTGGTCGGCAAGCTGGATGCGCCGACGGCGCTGGCCAAGCTCCCGGACTGGCACGCGAAGCTGCAGGCAGCGTCCGCCAGCGTGGTGGGCAAGCCGGAGGACCTCTTCGCGCTCAGCAGTCGGCGCGAACTCGAGCAGGCGCGCGACGCCCTCGCCGCCGTCGCGACCGTCGTGGCAGCCGCGAACCCCTGGCTGGGCGGCGAGCGGATCGCCTACCCCGGCCAGGCTCTGACGGTGGCGGCAGAGCTACCGCGTACCGGCGGGGCTGGGCTACGCCTGCTCTCCATGGCGGCAGACCCCGCGGGGGGTGTGCCGGTGGAGACCAGGGCCACCGAGGGCGGCTTGACCGTAACAGCCCGCTCACAGGGGCACGTGCTGGTGCGGGCGCAGTTCGAGCTGACGCCCGCGCCGGGGCAGCCTGCGTGGCGCGTCGAGCGGACAGCGGCACTGCACATACTTCCCGCGGCGACCATGACCGTGAAGCAGGATAGCCTCACCGCGCAGGAGAGGGTCTACCGAGTCGAGGTGAGGCGGCAGGCGGGGCTGGGGAACCTCGAGGTGCTGGCTTCGACCAGCCCGGAGACCGTGATCGATGCCCCGCGGATGACGCTCGCCCCCGGCGAGCAGGCCGCCACCGTGCGGGTGCGGCGGAATGAAGATGGCGTGACGCGCACCTTGCTGCTGCGGACGCTCTCGGGCGGCAACGAACTGGCGCGCGCCACCGTATCCTACCGTGACGAGCCGCCCCTGCCGGCGCACAACCTGGCCCTGGCGAGCGGGGGCGCGAAGGTCAGCGCGGACTCGAGCTACCCCGGCGGTTACAGCCCCGCCGCTCTGACCAACGGCCGCATTGACACACAGGGGCTGCACTGGACCGAAACCGCCTGGGCCTCCTCGGATAACAGCCAGCCGCACTGGATCCAGATCGACCTGCCCAGGCCGGCCACGGTGCGTGAGGTCTGGGTGTACTGGGCGCAGGACGGCGGTCGCACGTATACGTCGCGAAAGTACCAGATCGTCGGCATCACCGCGGGCGGGCAGCGCGACTTATTGAGCGTGAACGAGACGAGCACGCGCAGTTTCTCGCGCCATGTCATCCAGCCCACCGAACTCAGCGCGATCCGCCTCAACCAGAGCGCAGCAGGCGGCCCGGAGGGACGGCCTGGGATAATGTGGATTAGGGAAGTCGCCCTGGTGCAGTAGATGCGGTGTATCCGAGTTCAATAGGTAAGCCGTCCCGGCAGATTGCCCTCGGTCGTACGATCGGCTTCCAGCCGCGAGATGACACCACCTCAGGCACGGCTTCCAGCCGTGCCGCCAGCGGCCCTCCGGTTATTCTTGCCGATTCAATCTGCCTGGGCGGCTCAGCAGCCCCGCAGCTCTAGAAGATGAACGCGGGCGCACCCGACGCAACCGAGGGGCTTGACAGCCCCGGGGCGGAGGGCATACTATACCAATGGTTCAGTTGACTGAACCATTGGTATATTTGTTTCCCCAGGTCGAAAGCGATGCCTTTGAACACTCATCTTGGCAAGGCGCAGCAGGTGGCCTCGGCCATCGAGGCCCAGATTGCCTCTGGCGCCTTCCGCCCCGGCACCTTGCTGCCCGCTGAACGCACACTGGCGGGAGACCACGGGGTGGCCCGCAATACCGTCCGCGCGGCCCTTGATGCTCTCGAGCAGGACGGCCTCATCCGGCATGAGGGACGGCGCGGCGCTGTCGTCTGCGCCTCCGCTGAGCTTGCCACCACTGCCCCCATTCTCCTCGTGCTGCCTTCCTCTGAAGACTCTGCCCCCGCGATGCTGAGCCCCGAAGCCACCGCGCTCATCGGCCAGACGCTCTGCGCGTGCGGGGGCTCCTCAACGCAGTTCCGCCTTCAGAGCATGCTCAAGGACGGGCGGGCGCTGGTGCGCAAGGTGCGCGAGGCTCGTGCGGCCGGCGTGCTGCTGATCGAGTGCCACAACGCCGCGATATTGGGTACGCTGCAGGCCCAGGACATCCCCCACGTGGTCGTCAACCAGGAGTACGACGTGCCGGGTCCGGCAACCCGCGTGGACTTCCGGTGGGTCGGTCGCGAGGCAGCCAGGTACCTCCTAGCCCTTGGCCACCGTCGCCTCGGCGTCCTGTCCGGCCCGGCGGAGCGCGATATGTATGAGCAGATGCTGGCGGGGCTGCGGGGGCGTTGCGCCGAGTCAGAAGTCTACCTCCCCTCCCACCGTCTGGTACGCGTCCGTTCGTGCAGCGAGGCCAGCCGCGAGGCCGCGCTCTCGATACTCTCGCTTGACGACCGCCCCACGGCTCTCTTTTGCACCCGCGACATCCGCGCCTATGGCGCGTACCTCGCCGCGCGCGACCTGGGCCTGCGGGTCCCCGAAGACCTTTCGCTCGTCGGCTACGACGACATCACCTGGCCCGGCGAGGGACGCCAGCTTCTCACCACCTTTCCCGAACCGGCCAGTGAACTGGGCGGCGCGGCGTTGCGTATGTTGAGTTCGTGGATCAGCACCGGCCACGCCCCCGCGGACGCCGTCATCCGCCCTGAACTGGTAGTGCGGGCCAGCACCGGACCGGCCTGCCTGTAGACGGAAGTACCAAAGCGCGGTGCGAGTACCGGGCGCGCTGTCAGAAAGGCGATCACCACTTATTCGGGAGGCATCCCTGATGAAGTTCGAGCGAGGAACTTGCCGCACCGGTTCGGTTATCGACCGGGCCGAGGCCATGGGTTTGGAGACCCGGCTGCTGTACGAGGCAGTCATTGAGTTGGCGAGTGAGGGCCTGCTGACTTCCCGTTGCGTTAACGCCGCTGCCGGTGTGGTGCTGACGCAACTGGGGCTGCCGGAGTACTTCTTCCGCAATATCTCCAAGGACGCGCTCAAGCGTGTCTTGCGTGCGGTCGCCAACAACGTTCAGGTGCGCGAGGACGATGAAGTCATCCTGCGCAGCGAGGTCTCCGAGGCACAGTTCGACATCGACGGCGGGGTTCAGGCCCGGATCGCCACGCCGCAAAACCGTGACCGCATGGAGGCGGTGCTGAATCCCGTCATGAGCGGCAATCGGGTGGAATACTACTTCAGCCCCGAGAGCCACTACTACACCTATATCGTCTATCCTCAGACGCCGCCGCCGCCGCGGCCCGATGGCCCGACGGAGGAGCTCTTCGCCTTCTCGCAAAGCCCTGCCACTCCCCGTGCTACGGCCAACCGCTACGTCAGCTTTCTGAAGCGCAGCAGGCGCCAGACGGTGCCTCTCGTGGAAGTCTCCGCGTCACCGAGCACGGGTGAGACCCGCATTATGTTCGGCGATGACTTCTCGCATTCGGTGCTCCCGGTGCTTCGCCAGATGCTCGACAGCCTTGGCCTGGTCTTGCAGCGCGCTTACTGGGAGACCTACCGGGGCAGCAGTGGGCGCCTTGAATCGGTTTGCTCGCTGTACTTGGCCGGCAACGACAGTCAGGCCCGTGTGCAGGAGGCCGTTGCCAACATCCGCTCCCTGCTGGCTATCCAGTCAGGCGACCTTGATGACCTCTACATATCAGGGCAGTTCACCTTCGCCGAGTACATTTTTGCGACGGCGGCTGCGGCCTTCGTACACAGTTTCATCCACAAGGACCAGCAGATCGACCTGGATATCATGGGCGGGCTGGGCCGCAAAGACTTGCGGGACGCCTTCGCCCACCGCATATTTGGCGCCAGCCGCGCTGAGTACACCCAGCGCTGGGTCCTGGAAGCCGTCCGGCGCAGGCCCGACCTGGTCAAATGGCTCTATCGCCTGTTCGACCGCAAGTTCAATCCCGCCGGCAAGTCTCGCCCCAGCGCTGCGACGCTGGCACGAGAGATCGCCCGCTTCAGGGGGCAGGCAGCCATCGCGTTCGTGGACGACCGCACCGGCTATGACATCTTCAGTTACATGTCCCGAATGGTCACCGACGTCCTGAAAACAAACTTCTACAAGTCCGAGAAGCGCTCCCACGCCTTCCGCCTCGACCCGAAGCTGCTCGACCCGCTGGTCTTCACAGGGCCGGTCTACGGGGTGTTCTTCGTGCTGGGGTTCTATGCCACGGCCACGCACATGCGCGCCGAGGACGTGGCGCGCGGCGGAGTGCGGCTGATCCGGGTAACCCCGAGCAATCATGGCGACGAACTGGATAACATGCCCCTGCTCAACTACGCGCTTGGCCCGGTGGCTCAGCGTCTCAAGCACAAGGACATCGCTGAGAGCGGAGCCAAGGGCGTCGTCGTACCCCACCAGGAGTTCCCCCACGAGGGCCTGCGGGCGGTGCTCGACTTTTCCGAAGGCGTCATGGACCTGACCCAGCCCTCCGACGAGGTGATAGATTACCTTGGCCAGCCGGAGATGCTCTTCTTCGGGCCCGACGAGGGCACGGCAGGCTTCATGGACGCCGTCGCCTACCGGGCCCGCGAGCGCGGCTACAAGTACTGGCGCACCGCCACCACCGGCAAGAGCTTCGGCATCCCGCACGACGAGTATGGGCTAACCTGTGACCGCCGCGTCTTTGGGCTCATCTCGCGGGGCAGCGAAGGGACCGAACTGGAGATCGAGGGTGTCCCGGTCCTGACCACCACCGACCCCTCGCGCCTCTATGCCGAAATCGGCGACCAGATAGACACGAGCGGCATGACGACAATGGGCGTCATGACCACCCTGCGCACTGTCCTCGCCCATGCCGGGATGCCCGAGAAAGAGACCAACCTGATGATCACCGGCGGCCCGGACGGCGATCTGGGCGCCAACCAGATCCAGTCCTTCCGGGGCCGCATCTGCCTGATCGTCGACGGCGGTTCGGTTCTGTTCGATCCTGACGGCCTCGACCGCGAAGCCCTCATGACCATCGCCATGGCCAGGCACACCAGCCCGCGCCTGGACAGCATGGCCTACCCGGAGGCGAAGCTGGGGCCGCGGGGCTTCAGGATTCCCCGGCAGCCGGGGACCCTCAAGCTGCCCGATAGCACCGTCGTTCCTGACGGCGCTTTCTTCCACCGCAGCTTCCTCTTCAACCCGGAGGTTCACCGCTACATAGCCCAGGCCAAGATCACCGCTTTTGTGCCCTGCGGAGGCTTCAAGGACACCATCAATGGCGAAAACGTCCGGCAGTTCCTGGAGACCTTCACTGACCTGAAGGTCATCGTCGAAGGGGCGAACGTATTCTTCGACGACGCCTCCCGCGAGCACATTGCCCGCGAGACAGACATCCTCCAGATCAAAGATTCCTCGGCCAACAAGGGCGGAGTGACCTCCAGCGCCATCGCCGAGGTCCTCAGCGCCTTCCTGCTGGGCGACAGCTACGAGCGCTTCCTGGTCGAGGACGCCCGCACCCGCTCGGGCCTGATCCGCTCTGTCCTCGACCTCATCGCCGCCAACGCTGTGGCCGAGACCGAGGTCCTGCTCGCTCTGCACCAGAAGACGGGTACCCCGCTGTACACGCTGTCCGTGCAGACCAGCGAGGAGCTGATGGCTCTCCAGCAGCAGCTCTACACCCGCCTGGACGACATCCTCGCCCAGCCTGAAGTAGTCCGGGCCACCATCGCTGCCTACGTGCCCGAGGTGCTGATGGAGCACCTTGGCATGGCGAAGGTACTACACGTGCTGAAGCGTCCAGAGCTGCAGGCCTACCGCAATGCCATCCTGACCAAGAAGATCGCCGCCATGGCGCTGTACAAGTACGCGGCGGACTGGGAAGCCTTCCTCGGCAGGCTGGAGGCGGACTTTGCTGGCGAGGTCCGGCGACTCGTGGCGCAGGCCTGAGATGACCTCGACGTTGAGGAGTTGCCAGGAAGGCAACTTGATCAACATGGGAATACGCGAAGGCCCGAATCGCCGGAAAAGGCCCTCTACGGGGCTCTGAAGGCCGTCTTGTGTGTGTTGCGCAATTTCCGGGGGTCTGGGAGCCTCAAAAAGGCACTATTCAACGGATTCGTTGAATAGTCGAGAGTGTGCCCTGCGGCCCGCACAGCGGCTCTGAGGGGATTTCATAGTCAAAAAACACGAGCCTCTCCAGTCGCCGCAGGGCGCCGACTGGAGAGGCTCTTTTTCATCTAATAGTTCTAGATAATAAGGCAGATATAGCTCATTTGCGACGCTTCTCTACCCGTAGAGTCCCAGAACTGCGGCCGGGAACCAGCCCCGTGCAGTCGCCCCCTGGCTACTGCGCCTCCGGGAGAGTGTAGGTCTGCCCCGGCTTCGCGTTGATCGTTACAGCCTTGCCCTCACGCGGCTTGTAAGTGATCCTGGCGGGCTTTGTGCCCATCACCAGCGTCTGCCTGGTGAACGCCCAGCGGATCGTGAAGTCACAGGGCCGGTCACTCGTGATCGTGTCACGCCCCCGAAGCTCGCGAAAGTCGCAGTAGGCCGTCTCCCCTGCGTCGCCCGCGGTGTACGTCGCCACCATTCGCGCTGTGACAGTGCCTTCACCACAGCGGGCCGGGCGATCCGGGGTTGGTGACAGGAACAGGCTTGCGGCGGTGCCGCCTTCGGCCCGGATGGTGCCGTCCTTGTCGATGCTGCATGTGGAGGGCAAGACCTTGGTCAGGCACGTGGCAAAGGTGGTGTTGCTGGCCTCCCGCCTCAGAATCATCATCGGCATGAGCCTGTCGAGGGAGTTCGTGACGCTCTCGGCGGTGATAAGCTGCGTCGGTTCACCACCGGCAACCGAGATATAGTGCCCCTTGCTTCTCTCGCCCCACTCCGTCTGAAGGCCGCCGGTGGTGAGCGTTGAGCCGCGTGGGCTGTGGATGTGCTGGTAGCCACACTTGGTGCCCAGCGTCTCACCCGCCATCAGGTCGAGCGGCACGCTCGCCTGCACCAGCGGCTCGTCAAGGTGCAGAGCATAGTCGTACACGTGCCGATCATTACTCTCAACGCGGTATACATCCAGCAGCTTCTCCCCCAGCAGCGCCACGGTCCGGGTGAGCTTCACCCCCGGGAACAGGCCTTCCACATGGGCCTGCACTACCTTGATTGTGGGGGTGGTGTAGAAGAAGTCCAGCTTGCCCCATGACTTCTCCTGGTAGCTATCGGCGAGGAACCCGTGGTCGGTCTCCCCGGCTGGCATCTGGCTCTTGCCGTCCACGGTGAGCGTGTTGTGGCTGACTGTGTGGGAGGTCCACTGCGCCTTCTCCGGACTCTCGTATTTGCATGAGCCGAAGTCGGGAATCAGGTGCTTGTTGTCATCCCAGACCACCAGACTGAGCTTGTCCGGATGCCCGTGCCCGCCGCCGTACGGGCCGTAGGTCAGGTTCACCGAGAAGGGAGTCCCGCGCAACAGTGCGAAGCCGGTCGAAGGGAACAAGCTGCAGCCGTCGGAGACCAGGCCGTTGTTGCAGAACTTGCCGTCGGTGAGCTTGAAGCTCCCGGTCTCGACTGGCCGCTCGTAAAGCAGGTCATCGAGGTTGAGGCCCGCCGAGGAAGCGTCGGTCATCACAGTGGAGCCAGAGGTGATCTGCGCGACCTGAGGGGGCAGCCTCTGCCAGTCAGCGTCATTGCCATCAACAACGATCCCCTGTGCGCGGGGCATGTTGATTGCCGGCGGGTTCCGGGGCTGCTGTGGGCCTATCACGACCTCCCCGCCCTGGCTGGAGTCATAGCGGTCGGTCTTGCAGGCCCAGCAGACCATCTTCTCCTTGGTGGTGGCCCCAGTCTTCGCGTCACAGTCATAAATGACGAAGTCGGCGGTGAGCTTCTGCCCCTCCTTCGGCGCGAAAGCCACGCCTTGCTCCGTGGGTCTAGGGGCAAGCTCGCTCAGGGGT
This sequence comes from Armatimonadia bacterium, assembly GCA_039683575.1. Lineage (GTDB taxonomy): Bacteria > Armatimonadota > Zipacnadia > Zipacnadales > UBA11051 > JAJFUB01. Next base: position 10,804 of record JBDKRC010000083.1, read on the forward strand.
ATGGCGGCCTCAAGTGTGTAGCCGCCAGCGCTCCGAGCAACCGCATAGCGGGCGGCGCTGACTTCACCCACGGTCTTTCCGAAGCGGTCGAAGATGACCGCCACCGGCTTTACCTTGTCGGCATCGCCGGGGCTGAGGCCATAGATGACGTCATAGGGCCCGAACTTCTCATCGCGCCACTTCAGCCCGACCCACAGCAAATCCCCCTGCCAGACCTCGCCCGGCTGGTCATGGCTGTTGCGCACAACCTGGTCGGTGATCTGCGCAGTGAGGTAGACAGACTTGTCATCATAGCTCAACCGTACCGCCCCCTGCGCGTCCCCCTCCCCCACCTTCGGCACCGTCACCAAGCGGCTGCGGTTGATCAGCCAAGCGTACTTGGGGTCGCGGTAACGCTCCCAGGCGGCTCGGTAGGCGGCGTTTGCGCTGAGGGGGCCCTTGCCGCTGTCGGCCACTACCGGCCAGGTATAGTCGGGGAAAGTGTAGTAGAACGGCCCATCGAACATGAGCTTCAGGGACTTGGGGCCATTGTCCCCATCGCCCACACAGTAGTTGAGCAGCTTCTCGCGATCCGTGTTGTAGTCATCCGGCACCTGCAGCCTATACAGGTCAAGATTGCAGTTATAGGCGGCTTGGAGCAGCGGGAACAGGGCGCTGATGACAAAGCTGTGGTACCCCGCGGAGCGCTCCCAGAACAGCCCGTCGTCCTGGACGTCATGCGCCAGGAGGTGCTTGAGGCCATAGGGGCCGTCAAGGGCATGCTCCACCATGTCGGCGTCCTTGAGCATAAGCCCGGTCAGGCCGACCGCGCTGTCGAACCATGCCTGGAAGTTGTAGCACTTGTAGTGCAGGTCAGCTGGGCGGCCGTCTTTGGGGTCGTTGTAGTCCTTGACCCAGAACAGCTCTGCCGCCGGTCGCAGGAGGTCCTTCTCGATCTGCTGGTGATCCGCCAGCGTGAAGCAGGGGCTCTCGTAGACGAGGTCATAGGCCAGAATCAGCGGCACATACCACACCGCTTCGTAGAGACCCGAAACGGTCTTTGAGAGCTTCACCCGCTTGCCCCGGTCAGGGAGCGTCGGGTACAGCCTGGCATAGCCCAGCAGCGCATCGTGCACCCACTGCGCATACTTCTCATCGCCCAGCAGTTGGTAGTACAGTCCAACTTGCTGCAGGCGGTTGCTCAGTGAACTCATGTCATCCGTGACGCCCGTCGGCACGCTGGCTGGCGTGCGGACCTGCGCGTCAGCAGACCCGCGCAAGGAGGCTGCGAGCTTTTGCCCCTCGTCGTTAGCCTGCAAGGCCGCTCGTGCGTGGTCCAGTTGCTCGGTGCTGTAGAGCAGATAGGGGTGGCGCTCCGGGACTCCCAGCCCTGCTTTCACTTCCGGCGCGGAGGCAGTGGCCCGGCAGACGGCGCGTTTCGCGACAGTACCGTCGGGTGATATGACAGCAATTGCGTACCAGTCCGCCACGGCGGCGGGGGCGAGGAAGCTCGTACCCTCGGTAGTCAACCCGGTAACCAGCGCTTGCCCCGCTTTGGCCGCTTCCGCTGCCGTCGCCGCCCGGTGGATGCTAACGCCCTGTGCGCGGCTGTCAGGCGCGAGTTGCCACTTCAGCCGCACCTGACCGTCAAGGCGACGGACGGCGGAGAGCTGTGTGGGGGCAGCGGGGGGAGGGAGAGCGCCGGTCTTAACGACAGCCTGCGCGGGCTTGGTCCCTGTCCCCTCGCCAAAGGCTGCCACGATGCTGTACTGGTAGCGGCTATTGCTCCGCAGGCCACGGTCCAGGAACTGCGGCTCGTTCACCGTGGCAATCAGACTGGCAGGCTTGCTGCCCTCCACGCGGTAGACCCGGTACTGCAGCAGGTCTTGATAGACCTCCGGGACCTCCCACTGCAGTTTGCACACGCCGCTCTTCTCCAGGCGCGCCTGCAGGTTCTGCGGGGCCGGCAGCGACGCCGGATCAAGCGTCCTGAGCGTGAGGTTCTCATAGCGGAAGTTGTGGTTGTAGTAGTGCAGGAAGCCAAGGCGGCCAGAAGCGGGGGGAGTGCCATAGGGGACGAGGGTGGTACCAACGACGGCGCCGTTCAGGCGCAAGACGGCGCGATCTGCGGCTACCACCAGACGGAAGTGGGCCGGTTTGCCGGGCGTCAGGCGGTCGGTGGGCAGGAAGAAGGCCTTGCGATTGGCCTTGTCGGCAGGATCAACGCTCCATACCACAAGCGCCCGCACCTGCGGGCCACCGCACGGGCTGCTGGTCATGTCGAAGTCGAGGATGAAGTCCCGGTGGTCCCGCGCAGTCAGCAGGTATAGGTCCGGCTGGCTCTTCCCCCCATCGCTGATATCAACGGCCCCGTCTGCCGAGAGCCGGTAATTCTCAGGTGCAGGCGCCCAGTCAACTCCTGCAGACGCTACTGTAAGGCAAAGCAGGGCAGCAAGCAGGCTAATGATGCGCATGGGCGTTTCCTCCGGCTGTAGTGTCCGTCGTCCGCAGACAGGCGCGCCACTTTCCCCGTCCAGGCTACGCCAGCGTCTGGCAGCGGAATTCACTGAACGTGGCGAAGGCGAAGCCTCGCTCCTGCGCGATCTGCAGCAGCGCCTCGACCTGCCGGCAGTCGCGGTCAAACCGCCGCAGGGACCACGGGTGCATCGTGGGACCGTAGTATGGCAGGGACTGGCCTAACGTGGTGTCCATGTCGGTCACAAAGGGGGCGCACCAGGCCTCGATGGTCTGCGGGGCGTCCGGACCGAGGGGCTGGCTCGGCGACTGCCACGGGTTGACCTTCGTCAGGATGTTCTCATGCCAGCCATGCATGGGGATCTCCAACAGTTTGGGGAAGCCCTCCCCGGCGTAGGTGTACGGAGCGGTCACGGGAGCGGGCATGGTTCTGCCGGGGCCCCAGCCCTGGGAGCTGACGTACTCAAAGCCGATCTCCGCGAAGATGCCAAGCCGCTCGACGTCACCGCGGAAGCCTGTCACAGTGCCACCAGGGGCCCGAAAGCCGCGAGGCGTCACTCCGAAGACGTCGCCGATGAGATCCTGAGTGCGCTGCAGTTCATCACGCACCACTGCCGGATCAGCGCCCTCGAACTGGCAGTGGGAGTAGCTGTGAGAGCCGATCTCAAAGAGCGGATCGGTGAGCAGGTCGCGCAGTTCATCTCGGTTGTGTTCCACTAGCCGGCCAACCAGAAAGAAGGTGGCAGGAATCCGCAGGCGGCGGTGGATTGCCGTAAGCGCCCGTACGCCCTCCACGCATGTCGGCTGTTCCGTGTCGTATCCGGGCAGATAGCAGGGGCCCTTCAGACCCTTGTCAGCGTTACTCATACGATACTATCTCCTCTCCCCCATAGCCCGCGTCAGTGAACGAGGGTGTGCAACGTCGCGGCCACAATCAGAAGACTGGCGAAGAGTGTTGGCACCAGGCAACCGGCGGAGAACCTCACCCGCGCTGGCGGGGAGACGATGATGCCGGGAATGGTCGGGGCTTCGATGGTGGCATTGGTGGCGCCCAGTATCTGCCGCAGGCCCTGCTCGATCTGACTGCGTTGCGCGGGCGTCAGTTGGTCACCAACCGGGGCCCAGTCGAGCACAGTCTCGCCGCTCTCCGCGAAGAGATCGAAGGCTTGCCCTGCCCGCATATCCGCCTTCATGTGCTCGGCCAGTGCCGCGCTGTAGACCTGGAGCAGCCGCTCCCACTGTTCGGGCGTCAGCCAGTGCTGCTTGTCTACCGCTTCCTGCGGGATCTTCAGGTTGACCTTCGCGGAGGTAACGCGGTTGATGCGAATTCCCCCGGCAAGGGTGGCCGTGGTGCTGACTGAGGTGTCGGCGGGCAGGTCCAGCGGTGGCATGGCTGGCCGCGCAGGGACAGGCGGAGGTGTGACGGGCGGCGCTGGCTGCGGTGCGGTCTGAGCGGCGGCCGGAACGAGCGTGATATCGAGGTCTTCCGCTTTCTGAAGCGCTGTGCCGCAATGCGAGCAGGTCTCCAACCCCTCGGGCAGCACCACTCCGCAGTTTGGGCACTCGACTGATGGCCTATCACTCATCTTCCCAATCACCTTGTTCCCCCCCTGAGTAGCATCCGGAACAGGGCTCGCCGTAGACCCGGACACGATGTTGACTTCTCCGCCAGGCCCTATCATCCTCCCCGGCCAAAACCGTCCCCCGCATCTGCCGCAGAATCAGAACAAGGGCGCCGTAGCTGCCACGGCGAAGCACGCCAGCAGTCCGTTGGCTGCACAAACCCGCTTGATACGGGACATTCTGGCTTACCGGGAGCCCCCCATGACCTGGATAGATACCCACATTCACGTTAGCGACCTGGGTCCGGACGGGAGCCGTCGCGAGCGCTTTCTGGCCGATCTGCTCGACGTTCTCGACCGCTCCGGCGAAGACCTCCGCTTCGTCGTCAGTTGCGATGGGCCGTACTTCGGGCCGATGATCCGCGACCCGGAGGCGATCCTGGCTGGCAATCGTTTCATCCACGAACTCGTCCGCGAGGCCCCAGACCGGCTTTACGGGAGCTGCACCGTCAACCCCAACTTCCTGGACGCCTCGCTGCGAAGCATGGAGCAGTGCTTTGAGGAGTGGGGATTCGTGCAATTGGGGGAGATGCTGCAGTACAGCATGAACTACCAGATGGACAGCGAACCGAGCGAACGGCTGGTGCGCCAGGCGGTCGCCTACGGCGTTCCGGTGCAGGTCCACCTGGGGACATACTGGGTGCGTGGCACTGACGGCTCTACCGACGGAATTCACCAGATTGATGACCTGCTAGGCATCGCCGAGCGCGTGCCCGAGGCGCAATACATTCTGGCCCATGCCATCGGCTGCGGGCCCGATCCGAGCTACGTGCCCTGGGCCGACATGTTCCTGGATGTGGTGCAGGGAGTCTGCGGAAGCTGGCCGGACAACTTCTGGGTCGAGATTCGCGACTTCCAGTGCCCTGCGCTGCCGCGGACCGTGGCGGAAGTGCCAACCAACCGCCTGCTCTCCGGCACCGACTGGACCACGAGGATTGGTCCGCCCTTCCAGTCCTATGGCACCATGTTCGACGTCGCGGAGGCGGATAATCCCTTCCCGCCCGGCGTGCCGGCCTTCGTGAACTTCCTGAAGCAAGCGGGAGCGACGGAAGGGGACATCGATCTCGTCGCCGCGGGCAATGCGCGCCAACTGTACGGCATCAGCCGTTGAGTGCTCTGCGCCTGGATGCGGGTGCCCTGGCGTGCGGCCACACAGATGGCCAGGTCACCCATGCCTCTGTGCACACTATATTGAGATCGTTGAGCCGGCTTTCGCAGGTAAAGACAAGAATAGTGGCGAACAGTTGAACATTGCGGCAATACCTGGAGGTACTCGACTAATGCGTAAAGGTTTCACGTTGATTGAGCTTCTGGTTGTCATCGCCATCATCGCCATTCTAGCGGCGATCCTGTTCCCGGTCTTCGCCAAGGCGCGAGAGAAGGCACGGCAAGCATCTTGCTTGAGCAACTGCAAGCAGATGGGGGTCTCGGTCATGATGTACGCGCAGGACTATGACGAACGCTACCCCGCCGTCCAGAACACCGGCGGCCCCTTCACCTACAACGGCTACACTCACAGCCAGATGCTCTGGTACATGGCAATTGAGCCCTACCACAAGAACGTACAGATCTTCAACTGCCCCTCCGCGGATTCAACCTGGCGCGGTCAGTACACCGGTGATACTCGCTACGGTATCAACGTACGCATCACCTACTACAGCGCTACCAGCAACCCTTGCACTCTCGGCGAGATTGCGTACCCGGCGGAGACCGTGATCATTGCTGACTCCGACTGGACGCACAGCACTGGCGACTATGGATACAGCAACAGCTATATGCTCAACACCCCGTTCCACGTCAGCCGCTTTGTGCCGCAGCGCCACAATGGGGGAGCCAACTTCGTGCTCTGTGACGGGCATGCCAAGTGGTACTCAGTGCCGCTCGACCCCAGCTACACAGGCACCGGCACCATCAAGCTCACTCTCCCACCGGCAAACCTGAAGTGGTACGCCGATGGGCACGCCTAGCGCCGGGCCGAGAACGGCCAGCGGCGACGGCTAAGCAGGCGTTCATGGAAGGGCAGGGCCTTTGAGGCCCTGCCCTTCGCGCTTTTGGCTGTGACGAAGGCAGGCACCCACAGCCGTCTAGTTGGGAAGCGCGAAGCTAGATGAACCACACCACGTAGCGGCGGACGAGTTCTCCGGCGTACAGGCCCACCAGGCTCCAAACACCCACTGAGAAGATGTGCCCCAGGGTGAAAGCCAGGAAGCCGGGCGCCACGCGGCGGTAGAGTTTCACCCCGCCGATGTGGAGGGTGCCTAACTTGACGAGCCACAGCAGGAGCGCGGGGAAGAACATATATGGCATGCCATGGCAGTTGGCGAGCGCGAAGCCGCCGGGGTGGAAGGGGAAACGCACCCACAAGTGCCGGCCGGTGATCATACCGATGACCATCAGAGCGCCCCAAAGGGTGTAGGTGATGCGCCGGACGTCAGGCATCTGCGGCCGGTCCATCCACTGTGAGAGCTGGTTGTACTGGCCGACGATCTCCTGTGTCATGCCACCGCCGGTAATGTCGCCGGAGCTGGACAGAGTAACGCCGCCGTACTCGTAGATGGTCGCGAGGTTGGTCAGGAACCCGACGACCACTCCGACCACAATGGCCAGTAGTACTACATGGGCGATGGTGCGGCGGCTCTCCCCCAGCCTGTGAGCAGCCACGTAGCCCTCCTGGCCGGTACTGGTCAAGGCCTGGTTGACGGTACGCTGCATCCATGAGAACATCGAGAGAATGGTGAAGGAGGCGTACTCCCGGCCAGTGATGAAGGCCCCACTGCCCAGGAAGGTAACCATGCTCTGCCGCTGGCCGTACAGCGGGTATCCCCACACCACGGGCCAACCCATCTCGGCCCGGTTGCGGCAGTAGACGATGAGGACGCCGAACATGAGCCCGAAGTACAGCAGCGAAACCCACCAGACCACCCCGAAGACGATGGGCAAGGTGAAGACCACGATCATCCCCACTATCGCCCCGAGGGCCGCAAAGCGGTAGCTGAGCGGCTCCTCGCTGTCGTTGATCTTGAGGCTGCCCACGGTGGCCAGAATGGTCTGCCAGAGGCTGCGGCGGGCCGACCAGACGAAATACAGCGCGAGTACTGCGAACGCTCCCATGGCCTGCTCGGCCATGAAGGGAAACCCGCTGGGCATATAGCCGACGATTTTTGCGAAGGGGCGGATCACCCACTCTCCCAGGCTGAAGAACCAGATGGAGAAGAGCACGTCCGAGGGCACCAGATAGCCCAGGCCGAGCAGCTCAGGCTTGTAGAAGATGGTGAAGCCTCGCATGGCGTTCCATGGCGACTCGGTGAAGATGTTCCCCAGCGGGTACGAGATGCCGAGCGCCGGCACAGCGGGGTTGACTGCCGCCACGGCGCTCATGGTGTTGTAGAGCACCGCCAGCGAGAAACCGATCCACACCACGGGATCGCGGTAGAAGTTGTGGCCGGAGAGCAGGCTGCCCTGGGGCCGAATCATCTCCACCGCGAAACTCGACATCGGGAACGAGAGGCGCTCATCTTCCTCCCAGTGCCGCCGGAAGAGCGTGACCAGACAGAAGGCGGCAATGAAGTAGGAGCAGATGTAGAAGGTCCACACCAGGAATGGAACCGCCCACAGCTTCCAGGGGATAATGCTAACACCCAGCAGCAAGTGGGCCGCGCCTTCGAGCGGCTGCCCGATGATCGGAATGCGGTCGAGACCGAGGGCCGGAATGACGGCATCCGAGCCTTCCCAGTAGAGGCGCCCGACCTCGGAACCGCCGGGGGCCAGTTGCCAGGGGATCGTCTGGGACATCTCTTCCAGGTGATTGGTAGGCAGACCGAAGTACTGTGTCGCCATCAGACAGGGCATGACCAGCCGGAACAGCCCGATGCCGGGCATCGGCGCGGCGATGGCCAGGAAGATGAAGACCACCAGGATCTCCACTGGCCTCAGCATCAGCCGCCGGCACCAACGCCCCAGGCCGGCGAACCTCCCCGTGATCTCAGTGAACCGGGCGGCCTTGCCCAGCAGGGCGCCCAGTCCGAGCAGCAAAAACAGACACATGATCGAGGCGACACAGGGAGTGGCCTCGGAAATCTGGCTGGTGAGGGTAATCAGCTCAGCTTGCCGCGTCCAGGCAGCGCACACGAACGTCAGGAGCAGGGCCACCAACAGGGCGCGGGCTGTGGCCGATTGGTACGGAGCTAGTCCACGGCCTGGCTCGTCAACGAGACTGGCGGCCGGCTTCTCGAGGGGATGGGACAAAGGATGCCACCTCAATCGGTTATACAACTTGCCAGATGGTTGCCGCTTTGGGGTCGCCAAGCGACGGTCAGAGACAACGCCCGTTCTTTTGAGCTTCGCAGACCAGAAATCCTCCTGCAGAGTTGAGTTGGTGCGCGAGGATTGCCTTGGCATGTGACCGTGCAGGGGGAGAATGAGCAGAGCGAGAAGGGGACGAGGACTGCTCACCAACGCAGCGAATACTATCCAGACGAGCTTGAACACTCTGCAGCACCCACGCCGGAGATGAAAGCCGAAATCCTCGGCGGCCTGGAGCGCCTGCTCTGGCCAGCCTTCACTGATCAACGGCTGACTGGCCGGCAGGCAAGGAGGACACTGATGGACCTGAAGGGCAAGGTCGCAATCATTACCGGCGCCGGGCAGGGCATTGGCCGCGCGATCGCCCGGCGCTTTGCCGCGGATGGCGCGACGGTCGTGGTGGATGACATCAAGTTAGAGGAGGCCCAAGGCGTGGCCGACGAGATCACGGCCGCCGGTGGCCTGGCCCGGGCAGTCGTCGCCGATGTGACGAAGAGCGACCAGGTTAGGGCGATGGTCGCCACGGTGCTGGCGGAGTTCGGGCAGATTGACATCCTGGTCAACAACGCCGGCGGCGGCGCCGCGTTGTTGGGCAAGACTACGCCGTTCAGGGACGCCGCGGAAGAGACCTGGAAGTGGGTCATTGATCTCAATCTCCACGGCACGATGATCTGTACCCAGGCCGTCCTAAGCCACATGATCGAGCGCCGCTATGGCAAGATCCTCAACTTCGGCTCGATTGCCGGCGTTGGCGGGCTGCTGAACTGGACGGACTACGCCGCGGCGAAGGGGGCGATCATCGCCTTCACGAAGTCGCTGGCGATGGAGGTTGGCGAGTACGGCATCAACGTCAACTGTCTCTCGCCGGGGGCGATCATGTGCTACGGCCCGCGGGACTGGACGCATGGCACATGGCTGCGGCGCGGTGGCGAACCGGAGGAGGTGGCCGCGCTGGCGGCCTTTCTGGCCTCGGACGAGGCCGGCTACATCACCGGCGCCAACTACCTAATTGACGGCGGCCGCACACTCGGCCCCCTGCGCTAGGGCCGCCCACCCGGAGACGCCCTGGCAACGGGCGCTGCGCTTCCACCGGATGCTGGACGCCAAGGTTTGAGCCTTGCGAGCTACCGGGCTGCTCCACCGCGTGTTGGGTCATTAATGCGGCAGAATTTCACCGCGAATGCAAGGCCTTACACGGCTTTTGCTGCACTCCGTGGACCCCATAGCCCCCACAATCAAGCTTCATTACTGTATTCACTCCCCGCTTCCGGCCTCGCGCGCTCGCGGAAGAGCCAGTGCACCCCGGCGCTGTAGGCAATCACCACTGGCAGGCCGAGAATGGCTGTGATCAGCATTGCGGTCAAGGCGAGATGGGAGGCTGAGGCGTTGTATGCGGTGAGGCTGAGCGTCGGATCCTGGGCTGGAAGCAGGGTTGGGTACAGGGCTACGGCCGAACTGCCGAAGAGGAGCAGGATGCTTACCGAAGAGGCGGCGAAGGCGACTGCATCGCGCTCGCCCAGGTGCGCAGCGCCGGCAACCGCTACCGCGAGGAGTGCGAGCATCGGGACTGCCCACAGGGCAGGCATACCTACGTAATTCGCGACGAGCCTCGGCGAGTTACAGGCCAGAACGGCAAAGGCCGCTATCAACAGCGGGAAGGTGATGATCCACGTGTCGCGACCCCAGCGTCTGGCCCGGCGGCGCACCTCGCCTGTGGTCTTCAGCCTGATCCAGATCGCCCCGTGCAGAGTCACTGCCAGGAACAACAGGATGGTCACCAGCAGTGCCATTGGACTGAAGACAGCGCCAAACGCGAAACGCAGCTCGCCGTCTGCGTCGAGCGGCAGCCCCGCTAGCACGTTACCCAGGAGCAGGCCCAGCGAGACTACTGCGGCCGTGCTGCTGACGCCGAAGATGACATCCCACACCTGGCGTGGGCGGGGCCGATGCTCCTTCTGAGCGTACTCCACCGACACCGTGCGTAGAATCAGCGCTAGCAGCAGGATGATCAGCAGGGGGTATAGGCCGCTTAGCAGCGCCGCGTATAGTGGCGGGAACGCGGCAAAGGTGGCCCCGCCGGCGGTGACCAGCCAGACTTGATTGCCATCCCAAAACGGGGCGATGGCAGTGAGCAGCTGGGTGCGTTCCTGACCACGGCGGGCCAAGAGATACCAGATGCCTGTGCCGAGGTCATAGCCATCGAGCACCACGAACATCGCCAGCAGGAAGAGCAGCAAAACGTACCAGACTATCTGCAGGGCGGCGAGCGTGATCATGAGACATCCGCTTCTTCCAGAACTGGCGCGTCGTGTACTGCCCGGCGGATGAATACCAGCCACACGATGAACAGCAACAGGTACACCAGGCTAAGCACGATCATCGACACCCAGATATGCCCTGCCGGTACCACCTTCGACACGCCCTCGCTGGTGCGGTAGAGGTTGTAGACGAGCCAAGGTTGCCGCCCCACCTCGGCGGCCATCCAACCCAGTTCATTCGCCAGGAAGGGCAGAGGGGTCGTGATTAACGCCAGCCAGAGGTACCACCGGTGCTTTGCCAGCCGGCGGCGCCAGAGCAGGTAGACGCCAAGGCCGCTGAAGGCGATGAAGTAGAAGCCCAGCGCGATCATCATGTGGAACGGAAAGAACATGAGCGGGACCGGTGGCCAGTTTTCACGTGGGAAGCTGTGGAGACCCTTCACGAGGTGATCGCGCCGCAGGCCCAGCAGGAGACTCAGGCCAGAGGGAATGCGAATGTCGTAGATCAGCCGGTCGTGCGCCATGTCTGGGATGCCGAAAATCAGCGCTGGAGCGTGGGTCTGGTCATCAAAGATGCCCTCGAAGGCAGCCATTTTGACGGGCTGCGTGGCGCCCACCTGGATCGCGTGGTAGTGGCCGAAGGCGAGTTGACCGAGCGACGTCAGCAGGCCGAGGATCAGTGCGAGACCAGCCGAGTACTGCGCCAGTTTCGAGCTTTTGCCCTTCAGCATCAGCCAGGCACTGACCCCGAGCATGAAGAGGCAGCCGGTCAGGATAGCGCCCGTGGTCGTGTGCAGAAAGCGCGGGATCATCGAGGGGCTGAAGAGGGCGAGCAGATAGTTGTCCAATTCGGCGCGGCCATTGCGGAGGGCGTATCCTGCCGGCGTCTGCATCCAGGAGTTGGCAGCGAGGATCCAAAAGGCGGACAGAACCGCGCCGCCAGCCACGCCGATGGACACCAGCAGGTAGAAGAACGGCTTCATGCGATCATAGCCAAACAGGAGCACGTAGAGCAGGGTAGATTCCAGAAAGAAAGCGAAAATCCCCTCACTTGCGAGGAAAGGGCCGAAGACGTCGCCGACAAAGCGCGAGTAGCTGGCCCAGTTGGTTCCAAACTGGAACTCCATCGTGAGCCCGGTGGCCGCTCCGACGGCGAAGGTAAGGGCGGTGAGTCCGGTCCAGAAACGAGCCATCCGCTGATAGGAGGCGTCGCCTGTGCGCCAGTAGACGAACAGCAACCACACTACGAGCACCGCCAGCCCGATGCTAAGCGGCGCGGAAATGAAATGGAAGCCAATCGTCAGCGCAAACTGTAGTCTCGCCAGCAGTACGGTATCCATGACAGGTCAGCATGTCGTCAGCGGAAGCTGGTCGCAACCTCCCCGATTATAGCCAACAGTGGCGACGGGTACACGCCCAGCCACAGGATGATCAGGGCGAGTGCCACCAGTGCCACAGCAGTTGCTGCCGCAGCCAGGGCTGGAGTGCTGTGCCCTGGCACTGTTGACGCTTCTGCTCCCTCATCAGTGCGCGCATAGAGTATCGACGCCGCTCGCAGGTAGTAATACAGGCTGACGGTGCTGTTGACGATCAGCACACCTACCAAGGCCCACAGATGCGCGCCAACCCCCGCGGTCACCAGTACAAACTTACCGAGAAACCCTGCCGTCAGCGGCAGGCCTGCCAGCGACAGCAGCGCCATCGTCAGCAGCCCCGCCAGCCATGGCCTCCGCCAGGCCAGACCCTGGTATTCCACCAGCAGTGCAGGCTCCTCGCGCTCATTCGACAGAGCGGTGATGACACCGAAAGCGGCCAGGGTGGCTGCGAAATAGGTGACGAGGTAGAAGCTCGCCACCGAGGCTCCGACACGGCCAGTCAGTAGCACCGCGATCAGCAGGTAGCCCATTTGAGCGATCGAGGAGTACGCCAGCAGGCGCTTGAGGTCGGGCTGCTTGAGCGCGAGCAGGTTTCCGACAGTCATTGAAAGTATGGCGCCCCAGGCGACCACCTGCCCCAGTGAGTGGTCCGCGCTGAGGTCAAGTACGGCCGTATACCGCAGCAGCAGGGCCAGAATTGCGCCTTTGGAGACCGTGGCGATGAACGCACTGACTGGTGCAGGCGCGCCTTCGTAGACGTCCGGCGTCCACAGATGGAAGGGGACGACTGCTAATTTGAAGCCGATGCCGACGAAGATCAGCAGGAGACCACCGAGCAAGACCGGTGTCAGGGGCTGCGACAGCGGGGCCGCCAGATCGGCCAAAGCCATGGTCCCCAGTTGGCTGTAGATGAGCGCCATTCCGAACAACAGGAATGAGGAGGTCAGACCGGCCAGGACGAGATACTTGATGGCAGCCTCGACACCTGGCGCGGGCGCAGCCCGGAAGGCGATCAGCGCGTAGAGCGAGATGCTGAGCATTTCGAGGCCCAGGAAGAAGGAAGCGAAGTGAGTGCTGGCGACGAGTGTCATACCGCCAAGTGTCGCCAACAGCAGCAGCAGATAGTACTCCTCGCGCTGCGTCTCATGGTGCTGCAGGTAGCCATAGCCAAGGAGTGTTAGTGCCAGGGCGACGAGCAGGAACAGACCGTGGTAGAACAGAGCGTAGTGATCCAGTATGAGCAGCGGTGCGAACGGGCGATCCGGCAGGCGCCAGGCCACAAGCACCAGCAGCAGGGCGCTCAGGAGCCCAATCAGCGTGACATAGACCGTCATGCGGTGGCTGCGACAGGCGCCGATGACCAGCATAACGGCTACGGCGGTGGTGGCGGTCACGATCATCGGCGCGGCCATGTTGCCCAGAGGGTTCACGGCGCACCTCCCGGACCCAGCAGGGCGTCGAGAGCCTGCGCGGAGATGTTCAGGAAAGCCTGCGGAGCGAGCCCGAGACATAGGATGGCAAGGGCGAGAGCGGCCACAATTGCGAGTTCGGACGCGCGCAGATCGGGAATTGCCAACGGGTCGCGCGAGGGACCATACAGGACCCGGTCCAGCAGCCAGAGAGAGTAAACCAGAGCCAGTATCAAACCGGCAGCAGCGACTACGGCAAAGGATACGCTGAGGTGATAGGTCCCGAGCAGCGTCAGGAACTCGCCGATGAAGTTACCCATCCCGGGCAGGCCGAGCGCCGCCATGGAGAAGAACATCATCGCCGCGCCCAGTCGCGGCACCACCCGCCACAGGCCGCCCATCGCCGCCATGTCGCGCGTGCCGAGGTGGTGCTGCAGGATGCCTGCCAGCACAAACAACGCGCCAGTGCTGACCCCGTGGCTGAGCATCTGGATAACCGCGCCCTGCAGGGCCAGCGCGTTCCAGGTGAAGACCCCGAGCAGGACAAAGCCGAGATGGCTGACGCTGGTGTACGCGATGAGACGCTTCATGTCGGTCTGGGCGAACGCCATGTGCGCCCCGTAGAGAATGCCGATCACCGCCAGCACCAGTGCCGGCACGCTGAAAGCGCGTGCCGCCTCCGGAAAGAGCGGGACGACGAAGCGGATGAGCCCATAGCCGCCGGTCTTCAGCAACAGTCCCGCCAGCACGACGCTGCCGGCCGTTGGGGCTTGAGTATGAGCATCGGGCAACCAGGTATGCAGCGGGACGACCGGGAGTTTGACGGCAAAGGCAACGAGGAAGCCCAGCATCATCAACATCCCGGAGAGCGGGGCCAGCGGCGTGCTGAGCAGTTGCTGATACTCGAAAGTTGCCACTCCCGTTTGTTGCAGGTGCGTGAAGAAGAGTGCGACGATCGCCACGAGCATCAGCAGGCCGCTGAGCTGCGTGAACAGGAAGAATTTGATAGCGGCGTAGTGGCGGCGCTCATGCCCCCACAGGTCGATCAGGAAGTACATCGGGATCAGCATCAGCTCCCAGAAGAAGTAGAACAGGAAGAGGTCCATCGCCAGAAAGACGCCCGTCACCCCGGCGAGGACCCACAGCAGGTTGAGGTGAAACAGGCCGACCCGCTCGTCGATCTGGCTCCACGAGATTCCGACGGAGACGATCCCGAGCAGGCCGGTCAGCAGGATCAGCAGCAGACTGAGGCCGTCGATGGTGAGGCTGAAGCTGATGCCAAGCTGCGGGATCCACCGGGCCTGGAGGGCCTGCAGCCACGGGTCGGCAGCGGACGTGCTGGAGGGCCAGAGGGTGATCGCGAGGGACAGTTGCGCGGTCATCGCCACCAGCGCCAGCACCCGCGCCGCTAGCGCGCTGAAGCGGCTGAGCGCGAAGCTCAGGATGCCGCCGACCAGCGGGATTGCGATCAGCCATACGAGTGTCATCGCAGCACCACGACCGCCAGCAGCACCAGCGTCCCGACAGCAGCCGCGAGGGCATAGGAACGCACGCGGCCCGTCTGGCTGAGGGAGAGCAGGCGGTGAAGAGCAATAGTGACCGCCGCCAAACCCGTGTAGAAGGCGTCAACGAAGTCGGCACGGTTCAGACGCGCGAGATAGACCCACGGGCGGACGAAGAGCCGGCTATAGAGCCAGTCGAAGCCCCAGCCGACGAACCAGAAGCGATGCAGAACCCGAATTGCCGGTGCGGTTCCGAGGTTCTCTGCCCAGCGCGGCTGCCTAAGATACAGCAGCGCGGCGATGGCGAGCCCCGCGAGCGTCGCTATGATCGGCAGCACCTGCAATGAGGCGGCGGCACCACCCTCGCCGGGCGCGGCGCTGGCTGTCGAGAGGAAGCTGCCGCGCAGCAGGGCGGTGAAGGCGCCGGTACCTCCGTGCGGGAGGTTGAGGTACCCGGCGACGACTGCGAGCGTGGCGAGCACCACGAGGGGCACGGCCGTCACCAGGCCCTGGCGCCGCCGTGGCTCCAGTCTGCGCTCGCCGAAGAACACCAGAAACACCATGCGGAAGGCATAGACGGAGGTCAGCAGAGCCCCGATCAGGCCGGCCAGCCAAAAGCCCACGTTGCTCCCATACGCGGCGTTAAGAATGGCGTCCTTGCTGAAAAAGCCGGCCGTCACCCACGGAATCGCGGACAGCGACGCTGCCCCAATCAGGAAGGTCCAGAAGGCCAAGGGGAAATCGCGCCGCAAGCCGCCCATCTTGAGGATGTTGTGCTCTTCCTCAAGGCCCTGGATGACCACGCCGCCGCTGAGGAAAAGCAGCGACTTGAAGAAGGCGTGGGTGAAGAGATGGAATATTGCAGCCGACCAGGCGCCGACGCCGAGCGCGAGAAGCATGTAGCCGACCTGGCTCATGGTTGAGTAAGCCAGCACGCGCTTGAGATCCCATTGCGTCAGCGCGCTGCACGCCGCCAGCAGCAACGTCGCGGCACCCACGAGCGCCACCAGCCACTGCACGATTGGAGCCAGTTCGAAAACCACGTGCATCCGCGCGATCAGGTATACACCGGCAGTGACCATCGTTGCGGCATGAATGAGGGCGCTGACTGGCGTGGGGCCAGCCATGGCGTCCGGCAACCACGTCTGCAGCGGAAGCTGCGCCGATTTGCCGACCGCGCCGCCAAGCAGTAAGGCTGCCGCGGCGACTGCCAGCGAACTCCCAACCGGCCATTGCAGGCTCGCCCGCTGCATCAGCTCCTGAATCTGCAGCGTGCCAAGTTGGGTGAAGATCAGCAGCAGACCGATGAGCAGCGCCGTATCGCCGACGCGCGTGATGAGGAAGGCTTTGAAGGCAGCAGTCACATTCCTGCGCTCGCGATACCAAAAGCCAATGAGTAGGTAGCTGCACAGGCCCACGCCCTCCCAGCCGAGGTAGAGCAACAACAGGTTGTCGGCGAGGACCAGCGTCAGCATGGAGCCGACAAACAGATTCATGAAGCAGAAGAAGCGCGCGTAGCCGTCATCTTCGGCCATGAACTGGGCCGAGTAGAGCAGAATCAGGGCTCCCACGAACGTGACGACGGCACACATGACCAGTGAGAGCGGGTCAAGGTAGAAGGCGATGGACGGCTGCAGTTCGCCAAGGCTCAGCCACCTGTATAGCACCTGCGTCTGCCCCTGTAGGGAGCCGCTCAGAAAGTGGCTACCGGCCCACGCCGTCAGCACGAACGAAGCAGCGGTGGCGCCGACGCCGATGATCGCCACGACCACACGAGGCAGGCGCGAGCCCGCCAGCCCCAGCAGGAGGCTGGCCGCCAGAGGCAGGAGTGGGATGAGGTACAGCGGGCTCGCCATGCTAACCACGCATCCTGCTGATCAGGTCGGTGTCGAGGGTGCCGAAATGATGCCGCGCCGCCAGCGCCAGCGCCAGCCCTAAAGCAACCTCCGAGCCGGTGACTGCTAAGATGAACAGGAACATGATCTGCCCGTCCGCCTGCTGCCAGCGCTGCCCGGCCACCACGAAGGCCAGCCCGGCGGCGTTGAACATGATCTCCAGCGACATCAGCACGAAGATGAGATTGCGCCGCATCAGGACGCCGATCAGCCCCAGCAGGAACAACACCGTGGCGAGCATCAGCCCAAACTGAAGGGAGGCCGTCCCTGTCATCTGCCGCGCTCCTCGGGAACTGCCCGGTACCGCCGTCCGATGTGATAGGCCCCGACGAGACCGCTGAGCAACACAAATGAGGCGAGTTCGACGGCAAGGCCGTAGACGCTGAACAACCGAATGCCGACTTGGCGCGGCCCGATCATTGCCACGCCAAAGTTGGCCGTCGCCGGCACCAGAATCAGATAGGCAAGCTCCAGCAGCAGCAAGAGCGCCAGCAGGCCCGGCAGCACCCAGATCGGGCCCTGGAAGATCAGGCGCTCGTGATCCACAATCTCCGAACCGAGGTTGAACATCATCACCACGAAGACGAACAGGACCATAATCGCCCCGGCGTAGATAATGACTTCCAGCGCCGCCACGAACGGCGCGCCGAGCAGGAAGAACACGACCGCCACCGCCAGGAGCGACACGACCAGGTAGAGCAGCGCATGAACCGCGTTGAGCCGCGTGATCACCAGGATGGTGGACACGACGGCAATGGCGGCGGACAGGTGTAGCAGGATGGTCATGATCGTCTACGGCAGCGGACTGCTACGGCAGAAGGCTCCGGACGTCCACCGGCGGCCGCTCCTCCACCCCCTCGCCCTTTGCCTTGCCGTCGATCGCGACACCCGAGATCTTGTAGAAGTCGTACTCGTGGTACTTTCCCGGGCCGCTGATCAGCAGGTCCTCCTTCTCGTACACGAGGCTGTCGCGCTGGTACTCCGCCATCTCATAGTCAGGCGTAAGTTGGATCGCATATGTGGGGCAGGCATCCTCGCAGAAGCCGCAAAATATGCAGCGCGAGAAGTTGATCCGGAAGAACTCAGGATAGCGGCGGCCATCCGGCTTCTCCGCCGCCTGCAGGGCGATGCAATCCACCGGGCAGGCCACGGCGCAGAGGTAGCAGGCGACGCAGCGCTCGTCACCGGAGGGATCGCGCGTAAGGACGATCCGCCCACGCCAGCGCGCCGCCAGGTAGCGTCTCTGCTCCGGGTACTGGATGGTCTCGCGCCGCAAGAACGCGTGCTTGAACACCTCCCAGATAGTCAGCAGGAGGCTAAGCATTGAAGTAGCCATCCCATAGCAGCACCGCCAGGCCGGTAAGCAGCAGGTTGACCAGTGACAGCGGCAGCAGGAGCTTCCAGCCGAAGGCCATCAACTGATCGAAGCGCGGGCGTGGAAAGGCGGCGCGCCCGAACAGGAAGATCGCGACGAAGATCACCATCTTACCGAGGAACCACAGCACCGGCGGGATGTGCGGGATCAGAAGAGACTGCCAGCCGCCCAGGAAGAGAATCACGATTAGCGCCGAGATCAGCGTGATGCCGAAGTACTCGCCGAGAAAGAACAGGGCGAACTTGATCCCTGAGTATTCAGTGTGGTAGCCGGCGACGATCTCATTCTCCGCTTCTGGCAGATCGAAAGGCAGGCGCCGCGTCTCTGCGAAACCCGCGATCAGGAAGACCGCAAAGCCGATGAACTGCGGGATGATGAACCACAGACGCCGCTGGGCCTGGATGATATCCGTGAGGTTGAACGACTGCGCCATCAGCACGACGCCCATCAGCGACAGGCCCATGAAGACCTCATAGCTGATCATCTGGCCAGCGCCGCGCAGAGCGCCCTGGAGGGGATATTTGCTGTTGGAGGCCCAGCCGCCGAGAACGATACTGTAGACCGTGAGTGATGACATTCCGAGGAAGAAGAGCAGGCCGATGTTGAGATTCGCGACTTCGATGCCGGGCGCGAAGCTGATGATGGCGAAGGACATCAGGGTGAAGATGATGATGAGCGCGGGCGCGATCACGAACAACGCGCGATCGGCGAAAGGCGGGGTCCAGTCCTCCTTGAAGAGCAACTTGATCATATCCGCCACGACCTGAAACATCCCCAAGGGTCCGACGCGGTTGGGGCCATAGCGATCCTGGAACAGCGACAGGAACCGGCGCTCAATCCAGGTAAGCCCGGGGGCGAAGACCATCACGAAGATGATGACGCCGAGGATGATGAGCAGGTACTTGAGGATCTCGTTCACAGCGTCTCACCTGCCTGATTGGGCGGCGGGCCAAAACCTGTGACCGTCGCCCAATCCGGTAGACTCATCCCCGGCAGCCCCGGCAGGCCTGCCGTCAATGCCGCGACCCCCTCCGGCAGATCCTCGCAAGCCTCCACCAACACCCGCAGCCGCAGATGCTCCGTCAGGACCTCCACCGTCTGCCCCGGCTCCAGCTTGAGCCGCTCCAAGTCCCGCGGATGGAGGGCCACGTAGGGTTTCGGAGCCAGTTCGCTGATGCCGGGGCTATGGACGCTCAACTCTTCGGAGCCGAAGACATGGTGCACGGGGACCACCAGCAGAGCATCCTCGCGGCGCGAGAAGGCCGCAACAGAAACGGTGTTGTAGGCGGGCGCATTGTCGGAAGGAGCTATGAGCCGCTTGCCCGCAGGCCCGCCCCGCAGAGGCCCCGCGACGGTCTCCTGATAGCGCGTAATCGCCTGCGGCGAGTTCCACCCCGGCGCGCGGTACCGGGCGATGAGCGAGGGTGGGGGAGAGACGTGATGACCCTCCATGGAGAAGTTGAACGGTGCGTCCGGATCGTCGGGGGGCGGTGGCTCGTGCACCGTCTCATTCGCGTGCATGGCAGTGCGCCCGCTGTAGCGCTCGGGCTGCCGCGGCAGCTTCTGCCCCACCATCCGGAAGTCCGACAGCGGTGCCGCTTGCGCGGTGCCCGCCAGCTCTGACAGTTTGTCGGCCTCCAAAATCAGGTCATCGAGGCTGTCCCAGGACGTCCGGCCATTCCGCGCCTCAATCATCTCGGCGATCCAGCGCCAACTCTCCCGCACGCTGCCCTCCGGCACAAAGACCTCAAAATGCCGCTGTGCGCGCCCCTCGTTGTTGATCAGGGTGCCAGTGCTCTCGGCGAACGTCGCCGCCGGAAGGATGACGTCGGCATAGGGTGTCGTGGCATTCTCAAGATGATCGATCACCACGAGATGCTCCGCCGCGCGCAGGAGGCGATCCGCCGTCTCCTCCGCCAGTTCGCGGTGAAGGTCGTTTTCCAGCACAATCGTCGCCAGCGTCGCGTCATGCTCCAGGCGCGCCAACGCCGCCTCGAGACTTCCTCCCCCGAGCATTGCCGCGCCCATGCTGTTGCAGTGTGGGGCCGTGAAGAAGAGCCGCACGTTCTGACCCGTCCTCTGCAGTGCCCAGGCCACGTTCGCCGCGGCCTGTACTGCCTGCGGCGCACCGGTGCAGTGCCCGGCAATGATGACCGGGAGGTCAGCCATCTTGAGCTGTTCGGCGATCTCCCGGGCCAGTGAGGCGATTTCGGGCGGCACCCCCTCGGGCTTTGGGCTCGCGGGGTCCAGAGCCTGGGCCACTGCGAATCCCAACAACGCGATGTCATCGGGTGCCGCGCGATACGTCTGCGTGGCCGCATCATCCAGACGCGTGCTGACGGAACTGGCGATGTAGAGCGGTCCCTTCGTCCGCTGCACCGCCTCACGCAGCGCGGTGTCTTCATACGAGTGGAGGTGCAGCGTCTTCGCGTCCTTCAGGGGTGCTTGTAGCACGGTCTGGCGTAGCGACAGGGCCAGCATGGGAGCATCGTTGGGGATGTCCTCACCCAGAACCAGAGCCGCGTCGCACTTGCCCACCTCCGCGAGCGAGGCCGACGCGACGGGCCCCTCCCGGAGGACTCGCAGTATCTCCCGCTGTATCGCGAGGTTACGCTCGGACAGGCCACTATGGAAGTTGGCTTCGCCAACGAGCGTCCGTAGCGCCAAATTCGCCTCCACAGAAGCCCGCGGTGAGCCGATGCCGA
Source organism: Armatimonadia bacterium (assembly GCA_039683575.1). Lineage (GTDB taxonomy): Bacteria > Armatimonadota > Zipacnadia > Zipacnadales > UBA11051 > JAJFUB01. The sequence continues at coordinate 31,702 of JBDKRC010000083.1, forward strand.
TCAGACCGTGGTTGCGCACTATGTCGGATAGGGTCTCAGACAGCGTCGCCGGGCTCGCCTCGTCGAAAGTATCGCTGGCGGACCGCCGCAGGCGCGGCTCGCGCAGGCGCTTGTCGCTATTGACGAATTCGTACCCGTAGCGTCCGCGGTCACATAGGAAATAGCCGTTCACGTCGTAGTTGTAGCGCGCTCGGATGCGCCTGAGCATCCCGTACCGCTCGCCGGGGATCGTGTTGCAGCCAAGCCCGCAGTGCACGCACACCGACGGCGCGGTCTGCAGGTCCCACTTGCGCGTGAAGTGCTGCTTGAAGGTCTTATCGGTGAAGACGCCGGTGGGGCAGACTTCAACCAGGTTGCCCGCGAATTCGCTCTCCAGCACGCCGTCCTCGAACCGCCCGAAGTAGACGTGATCATGCCAGCCGAAGACGTTGAAATCGCGGCCCCCGGCATAGTCGCAATAGAACCGCACGCACCGGTAGCACTGGATGCACCGGTTCATCTCGTGGTTCACGAAGGGGCCGAGATACTGGTTCCTGTGGGTGCGCTTGTCGAAGCGGTACCGGCGGTAGACATGGCCATTCATGATAGTCATGTCCTGCAGGTGGCATTCCCCGCCCTCATCGCAGACCGGGCAGTCGTGCGGGTGGTTGACCATCAACCATTCGGCGACGCTGCGGCGGAAAGCCGCGGCCTCCTCGTCACTGATTGAGATTCGCATGCCATCGTGGACGTCCGTCATGCATGACATGACGATCCGGCCCTTTTTGTCGTTCTCGTTCTTGAAGACTTTGACCGCGCACTGCCGACAGGCGCCGACTGAGTGCATGGCGGGATGCCAGCAGAAATATGGCAGGTCAAAGCCCAGTGCCAGACAGGCCTCCAGGAGATTGCCGTTCTCGTAGCCGGCGATCGAATATGGTTGGTTGTCCACATAGATCGTGGGAGTGTCAGGCGATCCGGCCTTTAAGGCCGGGGTAATGGGCGCGCGGGCTTGTGGCGTTCCGCTCTCGGCAGTCGCCCGAACGTCTCCGCCCATTGGCGGGGTGAGTGACGTATCTATGTCACCAGCCTCATTTTGTGGCGCCAATTGAGACGGGGGCGTCGGGGGTGGTGTATCTGCCGACGATGTCTCCTCCGCTCTGCGCCACGCACGCCAATAGACGTATGCCGCCGCCAGAAACAACGGCAGCGCCCCCGCGCCGATGAAGATTAGATCCGCCGGCAGCCGCGCCCAAGCCAGAGCTTGCATGAACCAGTGGTCCAGGAAAGCCGGGCTTCTGGCGTGCCAGTAACCGTTGGTAATGACGTCATAGAACTGCAGTACGCCGCCGGGAAACAGGTTCAGCCCCACCATCCCCAGCAGGCCCAGATTCAGTCCCCAAAAGGAGACCCGGATGAGTCGCTCAGCGACATGCCAGTCCGCGTCGGTCGCCGTCTGTCGCAAAGCGAGTACCACAAAAGCCACTCCGAGCATGCCAAAGACACCCATGAGGGCGCCGTGGGCGTGATTGGCAGTCAGGTTCGTCCCGGCCTCATAGTAGCTGACCACCGGCAGGTTAATAAGGAAGCCGAAAACCCCGGCCCCAAGGAAATTCCACACGCCAACCGCGATAAGAAAGTAGAAGGCCCACTTGTGAGGAAAAGAGACTATCTGGCCGCTGGCGTCTTTGCCGGAGCGCATAAGTGCGACGAAGCCGGAAGCCTCCAAAGTCAGCAGCACCAGCGGCACCACCTCCATGGCTGAAAAGGTGGCCGAAAGTGCCATTGAGACGGCTGACTGTCCCGTCCAGTACCAGTGGTGGCCGGTTCCGAGGGTACCGCTACCGAGGAACAGGATCGCATCGAGGTAAATGATACGCTTGGCCGTGAGCTGCGACACCAGCCCTAACTTGAGGAAGATCATTGCAACCATTACGGTGGCAAAGAGTTCAAAGAAGCCCTCGACCCACAGATGGATGATGAAGAAACGCCAGGTATCGACGATGGTGAAGTGACTGGTACTCTTGAAGAAGAAGGCCGGCAGGTAGAAAATGGGTATGCAGAAGGCGGTCAGGAGAAACAGGTTCGTGACTTCACGCCGCTGCCGATCCTGACGCGCCGGTGCTACCGCTCTGACAAGCAGCAAAGTCCATAGGACCAGTCCCAGCGCCAGCATGACCTGCCAGGCTCGGCCGATCTCGAGGTATTCCCAGCCCTGGTTGCCGATCCAGAACCACAAGTTGCCCAGAAGCTGCTTAACCCCCGCCCACTCGCCGAGCAGGCTGCCGCCCACTGTGCCCAGCAGGACCAGGAACAACAAGTTGATCCCCGCGGCCTGCCAGCGTGGTTGGCTGTTCCCCAGCGCGGAAGCAATCGTCAGACCGCCGCCCACAAAGGCGGTCGCAATCCACAGGATAGCCAGTTGCAGATGCCAACTGCGCAAGACAGTGCTCGGCAGCAGATTGGTCAGATCGAAGCCATAGAAGCTCCGCGGATCAACGGTGTAATGTGCCAATAGCCCGCCCACCAGCGTCTGCGCCAGCAGCATGGCCGTTGCGAGTACGAAGAACTTCAGTGTGGCTCGCTCTGCGGGGCCAGCATCTTCGCGCATCAGGTGTGACGCCGTCTCCAGGTCCTGGGCGCGATGCCAACCCAGAACACGGAATCTGCCGAACGCCAGAAGCACCAAGGCAATGCCGACCAGGAGGGATATCAGACTCAGGCCACTCCACAAGATGGCCGGTCCGGACGGACCGTTGCCAACTGCCGGATCGTAGGGGAAGTTGTTGGTGTAGGAGTACGCTTTTCCGGGGGCCAGCGCCGTCGCCGCCCAGGCAGTCCAGGCGAAGAATGCTGTCAGTTGGCGCAATTCGTCCGGGTCAGAGATCATCTTCACCGGAAGGCCACGGTTCGCCGGCGTGCTGGAGAAGAAAGCCCGCCAATGGCCAATCTGGCGCTGGAACGAAGACACCTCGGGTGGCGTCAGCGTCAGCACCCCGGTGTGCGGATCATACCGGTTCTGACTGAGCAGGGCGTGGACCTGACTTTGCAGGCTGAGACGGTCAAGGCTCTCCAATCCCCCGCCAGGGCGGACGGGACTGCGGTCTGACAAGTATTCCCCGACCCCCAGAGCGAGCAGGTGCAGATACTCTGCCGTGAAATCAGGCCCAAGATAAGCGCCGTGGCCCCAGACCGTGCCGTTGTTCATGAGGCCATACTTGAGAAACACCTGCTGACCCGCGATCACGTCGGCGCCGGTGAAGACGATCTTGCCTGAGCTGTCGACACTCTTCCCGGGGATGGGTGGGGCTCCTTCTGGGCGGTAGGCGCTGATGGCAATGCCCAGAAGAACCACAAGCTCCGCCGCGATAACGACGATTACGGCTCGTCGCCACCACGGAGACAATTCGTTTTGTGAAACTGGCACGTTCTCAGGCATTTTGGGTCCAGTCAACGTCTACGTGCGGTACGGGCAGCGGTGATCGCTGATGTGGCGGTCAAAATCGTCACGGAAGTGCAACAGCGCGCTCTCGATGGGCGCCATCGCGCCGGGCGCGAGCGCGCAGAAGGTGAGATTCATCCGCACCTGCTTCACATGGTGCTCCAGAATCTCCATATCAGACGGCTGGCCCTTGCCAGCTTCGATTGCGGCCAGAGTGCGCATTACCCACGGCAGCCCCTCCCGGCAGGGGGTGCACCAGCCGCACGACTCGCGCGCGAAAAACGCCGTCATTCCATACAGCAGGTCCACCGGGCACGTCCGGTCATCGAGCACCGTGATCGTGCCGGTCCCGAGGCGGCTGTGGATGGCGTCCATGCTGTCAAAGTCCATCGGCGTGCCCAGGTCCTTCTCGGTCACGAAGGAGGTGGAAGCGCCGCCTGGGAGCAGCGCGCGGAATTTGTAGCCCTCCGCCATGCCGCCCGCATAGTGCTCCAGAATCTGCTCGATAGGCATCCCCATGGGCAGTTCCCATAGTCCTGGCTTTTGCACATGTCCGCTGGCCCCGTAGAGTTTGGTCCCGGCGTCGTCTGTTAACGCGAGGCCTTTGAACCACTGCGGGCCGCGCTGGACGATATGCGGGACGCAGCAGACGGTCTCGACGTTGTTGACGACGGTGGGCTTGCCCAAAAGACCGATCGTCTGTGGGTAGGGAGGCTTGGCGCGGGGGATGGCTCGTTTGCCCTCAAGCGCGTCGATCAGGCCTTCTTCCTCGCCGCACATATAGCGCCCGGCGCTGGCGTGAATGTGCAGCTTCAGCTTGTACGGGCTGCCCATAGCGCTATCGCCGAGTATCCCCGCCTGCTCCGCCTCCTGTAGCGCCGCCGCGAGGCGCTGGTACGCCAGCCGGTACTCCCAGCGCAGGAAGATGAAGGCGATGTCCGCCTGAATTGCATATGAGGAGATGATTGCGCCCTCGATGACTTGATGCGGGTCCCCCTCCAGCAGCCAGCGGTCCTTCATCGTCCCCGGTTCCATCTCGTCGGCGTTGACGCAGAAGTACTTCGGGTGCCGCGCTTGGTCGCTCATGTCGGTGAAGGACCACTTCTGGCCCGTCGGAAAGCCCGCCCCGCCCCTGCCGCGTAGTCCCGAATCCGAAACCGCCTTCTGGACTTCCTGTGGGCTCAGGCTAAGCGCCTGGCGCAGCGCCTCATAGCCGCCAGCCTGGCGGTACTCGTCAAGGCTCAGCGGCTCGCGGTTCGGCTTGATGCGGCCAGTCAGCGGCGTCTCCACTATTTCACCTGGCTACGGGTATTGCTCGAGTATCTGCGCAATCTTCTCCGCGGTGAGCTGAACGTGCAGATCGTCATCCACCATCATCACCGGGGCCAGATCGCACGCCCCCAGGCACCCATTTGGCAAGAGCGTGAAGCGATCGTCGGCGGTGGTTTGACCCATCCCGATGCCCAGTTGCTGCTCCAGCGACTCCCGCACCGGGTTGTAGCCCATGATCCAGCAACTGACGCTGTCGCAGATCAGGATGACGTGCCGGCCCACGGGCTCTCGGTAGATGAGGTTGTAGAAGGTTGCGACCGTGTCGATTTCGGCGGGGTCGAGCCCCAGGACCCGCGCGAGATCACGCACGTGCTCATCCGACACCCAGCGGTGCTGCTGCTGGACGATCCGCAACGCGCCCACAATGGCCCCCCGTGGGTCCTCGTACTTGTCGCGCTCCGCCTGGAGGTCGCGAATCTCGCTATCGCTAAGCATGGCTCACCGATCAACGTCTGCAAGGACGAAATCAAGGCTGCCGAGGATGGACGCGAGGTCTGGGATCATCAGCCCGCGTCCCAGCATCGGCACCATCTGGATGTGCGGAAATGATGGCGTGCGGATGCGCGTGCGGTAGGACATGACATCCCCATCACTCACGAGGTAGTACGTATTGTTACCCTTGGCCCCCTCAACCCCGACGGCGGCCTCTCCCGCGGGCACGACCGGCCCCCAGGAGACGTGAACGAAGTGGTCGATGAGGGTCTCGATATCCTGCATCGTGTTGTGCTCTTTGAGCGGCGGGGTGGCAGCCGGATGCAGCGACTTGTAGGTTCCGGACGGCATATGGTCGAGGCATTGTTCGATGATCCGCAGGCTCTGGCGCATCTCTTCCATGTGAACGACAGCGCGGTCATAGGCGTCGCCGCGCTCGCCGGTGGGGATATCGAATTCGAACTGCTCATAGCCGCCATAGGGGCGATTCTTGCGCCAGTCCCACTGCTTGCCGCAAGCCCGCAGCACGGGCCCGGTGGCGCCCCACTCAATCGCCTGCTCGGTTGTCAGCGCCCCAATCCCCACCGTGCGCGCGCGGAAGAGCCTGTTGAGCATCACCATCCGTCGGTACTCAGTCAGGCGCTTGTCCATGCGCTTGAGATAAGTGCGAACCAGCGGGTCGTAGCCTTCCGGCAAGTCCTGCGCCACGCCGCCGATGCGGAACCATCCTGGGTGCATTCGCGCGCCGGTGATCGCCTCCACGATGTCAAAGGCATGCTCACGGTCATTGAACATGTAGAAGACTGGGGAGAGCATGCCCAGGTCCTGCGCGAAGGTCCCCATGAAGACGAGGTGGCTGATGATCCGGAACAACTCCGCCAGCATGATGCGGATTACCCGCGCGCGGTCCGGCACCTGAATCCCCGCCAGCGCCTCGACGGCCATGACGTAGGGGAAGTTGTTGATCACCCCCGCCAGGTAGTCAACGCGGTCGGTGTAAGGAATGTATGTGTGCCAGCTCTGCCGCTCACCCATCTTTTCGGCGCCGCGGTGGTGGAAGCCGATATCGGGGAAGATGTCGACGATCTCCTGCCCCCGGAGCTTGAGCACCAGCCTCAGTACGCCGTGGGTGGACGGGTGATGTGGGCCCATGTTGAGGTACAGGTAGTCAAAATCCGCCTCACGCTTCTCGCCACCAAGGAGCCGCGGGTCGAACTCCATCATCTGCTCGAATTCCGAGGCCTTGGTCTCTGGCTGATGATAGATGCCCATATCGGTCGCTCGCGCCGGGTGCTCTTTGCGCAGCGGGTGGCCTTCCCACCATGGCGGCATCAGAATGCGCCGCAAGTCGGGGTGGCCCGTGAAGCCGATCCCGAACATGTCGAAGACTTCCCGCTCATACCAGTTGGCACAGGGCCACAGGCTCGTGATCGAGGGCGCCGAGGGCGCTTCACCCGTAAGCGCCACCTTCAGACGCAGGTCCTGATTGCGGTCATACGAAAGCAGGTGGTAGACGAGTGTGAAGTCAGCGGGCGGCTGGTCGGGGCGGTGGAGGCGCTGCCGCTCGTCAATGGCAGTGAGGTCGTAAAGCGTACGGTAGGGGCTGGGAAGGGTTTCCTTCAGGTGGCGGAGCAGTGACTCGACAATCCGCGGCTGAACCCAGACGGTGGGGATGCCATCGGCGGTCAGTTGCGGGCGCACGTCGACCGGACCGAACGCGGCCTGAAGCTCCTTTACCACCTCCAGCTCCTCAACCATGTCGAAGTCCTGTTCCCCTGCAAAGCGTCAGATTTGGTCCGGTGGCTTCAGAAGTGTCTGTGCGGTACGCTCCGCGCGCCGTTCGTCTCGCTGTGAGGGCAACTTTGGCCGCACTACCCCTTGCGGGCCAACTACCCAACTCAGCGGGCGCTGCTCGTCACCCACAAGCTCGCGCAGCATCAGCAGCCCGTGCATGAATGCCTCGGGGCTGGGCGGGCAGCCCTGGATATACACATCAACCGGGAGGAAGGTGTCCACTCCCTGCACGACGCTGTAAATGTCGTACATCCCGCCGGAGTTCGCGCACGATCCCATCGAAATGACCCAGCGCGGGGCCATCATCTGCTCGTAGAGCTGCTGGATGACCGGCGCCATCTTAACGAAGACGGTGCCGGAGATCACAATGAGATCGGCTTCCCGAGGCGTCGAGCGGATGACCTCCGCGCCGAAGCGGGCGATATCGTAGCGGCTGGTGAGGCTGGTCGCCATCTCGACATAGCAGCACGACAGGCCGAAGTTGAAGGGCCACAGCGAGTTCTTGCGGCCCCACGATACGAGCCGCTGGAGCGTCGTGAAGATGACGTTCTCGCCGATCAGCCGCGAGAGCGGGCCATTGGTCAGTTTACCGCCGGGTTCTGCTTCAGACATGGTGCTGATCACCGTCCGGCGCGGCCCGACCCAGATGCTGCGCCGACGTGCCCCACTCCAGTGCGCCGATGCCCCACAGATAGCCCAAAGCCGCCAGCAGCACGCCGATGAAGATCGAAATCTGCCCGTACGCCGCCCAACCCGTCTCGCGAGCCGATACGGCCCAGGTGTAGATGAACACGGCCTCCAGATCGAAGACTACGAAGAACATCGCCATCAGGTAGTACTCGGCGGGCACCCGCGCCCGGGCACTGCCGGTGGGGATCATTCCGCCTTCGTACGGCGTCCCCGTGGCGCGCTGCTTGTGGCGCTGTCCGAGCAGCCATGGCACAAAGATCATCGCGGCTGCCAGCAACACCACTAATACGGTATATAGCACCAGCGGCCAGATCAGGGGCGCCTGCGCGTCCGTCATGCCTTTTCACCCCCGGGACGTGCCTCAGGCGGCTCGCACACATCCGGATCGTTGAGCGGAGTGGGCATCTGCCATGCCCGCCCGTCCCGCGCTATTAACGCCTCGCCGGTCTCTGGCCCCCACGTGCCGGCGGCATAGTTCGGGAAGTCCTCGGCTACCTCGGACCAGCCCTCGATGATGGGCATGACGATGGCCCACGAGGCCTCGACCTGGTCCCGGCGCTTGAAGAGCGTGGCATCCCCAATCATCGCGTCCGCCAGCAGCGTCTCGTACGCCTGCGCGGGCTCACGGTGGAAGGCCTGCTTGTAACTGAACTGCATATCCACGGGGCTGAGCTTCATCCCCTGTCCCGGACGCTTGGCATAGAACCGCAGCCGGATGCCTTCCTCCGGATCAATGTAGAGCACCAGCCGGTTCATCTGATAGCTGCCGATTGCGGAGGGGGGGAACGCCTGGTGCGGCGCGGGGCGGAAGTTGATGCTGACCTCCGACACTGTCTGCGCCATCCGTTTGCCCGTGCGCAGGTAGAACGGCACGTCCTGCCAGCGCCAGTTATCGATGAAGAGCTTGACGGCCGCGTAGGTCTCGGTGTCAGACTGCGGATCGACACCTGGCTCCTGGCGATACCCCGGCACCTTCTCGCCCTCGATCCAACCCGGGCCGTACTGCCCGCGGGCGGTGAAGTCATGCACTTGCGCCACCTCGATCGGCCGCACAGCCCGCAGAACTTCCACTTTCTTGTCGCGGATGGTATCGGCCTCAAAAGCGACCGGGGCGTCCATGGCGGTCAGGCACATCACCTGCATCAGATGGTTCTCGATCATGTCCCGCAAGGCGCCGGTTTTCTCGTAGTACGGCCCCCGGTGCTCCACGCCCAGCTTCTCAGGCATGTTGATCTGCACGTGGTCCACGTAGCGACGGTCCCAGATGGGCTCGAAGATGCCATTGGCAAAGCGCAGGGCGAGGATGTTTTGGACGGTCTCCTTGCCCAGGAAGTGGTCGATGCGGAAGATCTGGGATTCATCGAACGCTGTTGCCAGCTTGCGATTGAGCTCGGCCGCGGAATTGGCATCCCAACCAAAGGGCTTCTCCAGTACTATCCTGCTCTTCTGGCGGTCCTGCGCCAGCCCGGCGGCCTTTAGCTGTTCAATCAGGCCCTCGACCACCGAGGGCGGCGTCGCCTGGTAGAACAGTCGGACCGCGTTGCCCTGCCACTGCTGGTTCAGTTCGTCCAGCTTCTGACTTATCTTCTCGTACAGCTTCCTGTCAGTCAGGTCCGCGACGACATAGTCGTTGATGCACTTGAGAAATGCCTGCCACTGCTTCGTCTCGGTCTTGCCAAACCTCGAAAACTCGTCAGTGCCGTCGCGCAACTGTCTGATGAAGTCTTTCGGTGACATTTCCCGAGCGTCGGTGCCAATCAGCGCGAACTTGTCAGGTAGTCCGCCGTCAAGGTACAGGTCATACAGGGCGGGCACTAACTTGCGCTTAGTGAGGTCGCCACCGGCGCCGAATATCACCAGTACAACGGGGTCAGGGTACTGCAGCTTCTCCAAAACGCCGCCCTCCCTCACTTGCCTCGCGCTAATCGGCCTTCTGGCCCGGTCCCTCGTTGTTGGCGCGCGCCTCTCTGCCGGCCAAAGCTCCGGCACCGACCAGGGGCTCGCCCTCCTCCCACGCGGTGTGGAAATGCCCCTTCTTGTCCGTCCGTTCGTAGGTGTGAGCCCCGAAATAGTCGCGCTGCGCAGCGATGAGGTTGTCCGGCAGCCAATTGCTACGCAAGGTATCGTAGTATGCCAGGGCAGTCATGAAACCCGGGGCGGGGAGGCCGCTACGGCCAGCCACCAGTGCCACCTCCCGCAGATCGTCCTGTCGCTCGTTCAGTTCCGCACTGATGACCGGCGAAAGCAGCAGGCTGAGTAGGTCTGGCTGCTCGGCGTAGGCCTGCCTGACCTTTCCCAGAAGCTTCGCCCGGATAATGCATCCGCCGCGCCAGATACGGGCGACGTGCTCAAGATCCAGCCCGTAGTCATAGGCTTCGGAGGCGACACGAAGCTGGTCCATGCCGTTCGCGTATGAGATCAGGAACCCCGCGTAGAGAGCAGCACCGAGCTTGTTCAGGAACTCCAGGCGGTCACATTCCAGACGTCCGCGCGGCCCCTTGAGAACCTGGCTGGCCAGTTGCCGCTGCGGTAACATCATCGACAAGTCGCGCATTTCCACCGCGGCGTCGATGATCGGGATCGCCTGGTGTAGCTCCATGGCATCCTGAGACGCCCACATACCAGTGCCTTTTTGATTGGCGACGTCGCGGATGACGTCAATCAGCCGCTGCCCTGTGCCTTCGTCGCTTCGGCAGAAGATGTTGGAGGTGACCTCGACCAGGTAACCACCGAGGTCACCCTCATTCCAACCCGCGTAGACGTCATGAAGTTCATCATCGTTCAGGCCCAGCCCGCGCTTCATGAGGTCGTACCCCTCGGCAATCAGTTGCATCAGAGCGTACTCGATGCCATTGTGCATCATCTTCACGTAGTGACCGGCCGAACCAGGGCCGAGGTACGTCACGCAGGGCTCATCGTCGACTTTGGCCGCCGCCGCCTCCAGCATCGGCCGCACGCGGTCATAGGCCTGCCGCGGGCCGCCGGGCATGATACTCGGCCCCTGGCGAGCGCCTTCCTCGCCGCCTGAGATGCCAACACCGAGGAAGTGCAGCCCCTTCTCCGACAGCGCCTTCTCACGCAGATTGGTGTCGCTGAAGTGTGAATTGCCCCCGTCGATGATGATGTCCCCTTGCTGTAGATGTGGCAGCAGGTCGCGGATCACCGCATCAACCGGTGGCCCCGCAGGCACCAGCATCATCACCACCCGGGGCTTTTTGAGCAGCTTTATCAGCCCTTCCAGGCTGTCCACCGCGTCAATTCGGCGGGTCTCGCTGTGATCGCCAAGTCCCTTGAGCTTGCTCGGATCCTTGTCGTATCCGGCCACCGCATATCCATGATCTTCGAGATTCAGTGACAAATTCAGGCCCATGACGCCCAGGCCAATCATCCCCAGATCAACGCTCTGTTCTTCTCCCATCACACACTCCCCAGCGGTCCGGCTGCGGCGTTAGCGCAGACCAAGCTCTGCCAGCGCCGCCCGCGTGCTTTCGAGATCGACATGGCGCACCGCCGTCAATCCGAACTCCCGCGCCACCTCAACGAACATCTCCCGATCCTCCAGATAGACTGATTCCGAGAGGCTGGCCTGCGCCACGTCAACCGCGATCCGGTAGATGTCGAAGTCGGGCTTGCGGTAATGGACGAAGCACGAGGCAACGAAGATATCGATCAATTCGCGCAGGTTGAACGCCTTCACCCGATGCTCAACCAACTCGCGAGGGTCATTGGTAACGGCCACCACCTGCAGTCGGTGCCGCACTTTGAGTTCGCGCACCAGGCCAATAACGTCTTCATGTGGCTGGGATTGGTCGAACATGAACTTCGCAAAGTCCTCGGGCGTGAAAGACTGTTCGGTATAGAAGATCACGCGTCTCAGGTACGTCGTCAGATCCGTCTTTCCCGCCTCCCACGCGCCAAAAGCCAGACTGTGTCGCTCCTCCACCTCGTCGTGGTCCAAATGGAAGGCCTCGATGGCACGAGCGCGTGCGTGGCGGTCCCACCCATTGGTTAGCAGCACGCCACCAAGGTCCACGAAGAGGGTCTTGATTGTCTGCATGAGTACCCACCTCCGAGGCCGGTAGCCTTGCCTGCAGGCCGCGCAGCACTTCCAGCTAGGACGCGCTGCGAGCCGACATGGGTCATTTCGGGAATAATGGGGCCGCCCCCCTGACTCTTTCTAAAGTAGCAATTTCGGTCTATTGTGAAAGAAGTGGGAATGGGGAGGGCGAATATCCACATCCGTCGCACGGTCTGGCTATAGTATTGGATGCAGAGGTGGAAGATGGCGCAGACGCGACAGACGTATGATTCTGAACCGCCGGTTCTCGAAGGGGTAAAAGGCGGCGCAGAAGGGAGGCAACAATCGGGGGGGCGGGCCCGGCGGCTGACCGACGGCTTCCTGCAGTTGCAGAGCCACTACTGCTTTGCCGAGCACTTTTGCAGGGTGAACCGGCCCAATGAGAAGGGCGTGGTGGAGGGGACGGTCAAGTTCGCGCGGCTCAAGTGCTTGGTGCTGGTGCCGCAGGCGCAAGACCTCGAGGAACTCAACGCGCGGCTGACCGACCAATGCCGCCAGGATCTGTGCCGTACGCTACGCGGCCAGAAAGCCAGCAAAGCCGTGCTGCTGGGCCAAGACCAGGCGGCGTTTTCGCCGCTGCCGCAAGTCTCCTTCGATGCCTGCCGCAAAGTGCTGACCCGGGCCTGTTCGCTGTCGCTGGTGCGCTTCGATACCAATGACTACTCCGTGCCCACGACCTACGCCCACCATGACCTGCTGGTGAAGGGCTACGTGGACCGGGTGGAGGTGTGCTGCGCCGATCAGGTAATCGCACAGCATCAGCGGTGCTGGGGCCGCGAGGAGTACTGCCTGGAGCCGCTGCACTACCTGGCCTTGCTGGAGCGCAAGCCGGGGGCTCTGGACTATGGCCGGCCCTTCGCCGACTGGGACTTGCCGGAGTGCTTCGCGGTGCTGCAGGCGCGGCTGGAGCACGAGTTTGGCGGGGAGGGGACGCGGGAGTACATCCGCGTCCTGAAACTGCTGGCGGATCATTCGCTGGCCGATCTGGCCCGGGCCATCGAACGGAGCCTGCGCTGTAACGCCCTGGTCCGCGATGCCATCGCCCAGTTCCTGATACCCCAGGAAGACTGGCGGCACGGCACCTTCCGCCTCGACGGCCGCGAGCACCTGCGGCAGGTGCAGGTGGCCCAGACCGAGGTAGCCGCCTACGCCGCCCTGATGGGGGGAGGCGGGGCGCCATGAGCGAGGGCAAGTCCACCGTACTTTTACAGCACTACCTCAAGCAACTCAAGCTGCCCAGTGTCCTGCGCGAATACGAGAAACTGGCGACCGTCTGCCAGCAGGAGCGGGCTGACTACCAGACCTACCTCTTGCGCCTGGCCGAAGTCGAGATGGCCGATCGCGAGCGACGGGTCGCCGAGCGGCGCGTCAAAGCGGCGCGCTTCCCGGTGCTCAAGACGCTGGATACCTTTGACTTCAAGGCCCAACCGGCACTCAACCAGGAGTTGGTGCGCCAGCTCTTGCGCGGCGAGTACCTCGATAAGCGCGAGAACGTGCTCTTCATCGGCAACAGCGGCACCGGCAAGACGCATCTGGCGACCGCCTTAGCTTTCGCTGCCTGCCAGCAGGGCCGCAGCGTGCGCTTCTTCTCCGCCACCGGGCTCGTCACGCAACTGCTGGAAAAGAGACAGGATCGGGAACTGGAACGGTTCCAAAGACAGCTCGAGCGGCTGGAGCTGATCGTGCTGGATGAGCTGGGCTACGTGCCCTTCTCCAAAGCCGGCGCCGAGCTGCTGTTCGACGTAGTGGGCCGCGCCTACGAACGCACCAGCCTGATCCTGACCACCAACCTGCCCTTTGAGGAGTGGACCGAGATCATGGGCAGCGAGCGTTTGACGGGCGCGCTCTTGGACCGGCTCACCCACCGGGTGCACATCCTGGAGGCCAACGGCCCCAGCTGCCGGCTGGCGGAGGCCAAACGGCGACTGAAGGCGCCGGGAGGCAAGGCCAAGCCTGGGGGCTGAAGCGGCCGGGCCTATGGATAAGCCGTGCACAGCCGGTGGACAGCCCGCGCTCGATGCTTGGGGGCCTCACTGCGGCCTGTCCACCGGCTGCACACCGCTCGCCCACCAGCCCCGGCCACCCCATATCCACAGGCCCTGGGGTAGCGGCCCGAGCTCGAAAACGGCATGCAGGCCAAAACAGGCGGCAAACCAGCAGCTTGACACCCGCCGTAGGGCGGGCTATATAACGGGGGCACTGCCTCCCATTTGCTCCGCCAACCGCCTCCCAATTGCTCCGCCATTTTCAGAGCACGAGAAGACGCCTTGAGTGCTGGCGGAACGAGCATCGTAGTACTTTCCCCCCCCTGCCACCCGCGACGCTCCTGACGCGATTGTTGCACATGCATTCTGCACTGAAGTCGGCAGAACCCCTCGCCACGCCTCACACCTACTTCCCCGGTTGCGGAGCTTTCTTTTATCTTGCCCGAGTCATCTCCCGCCCTGTCTCGACTAAGCCAATGTAAGCAGCAAACAGTTCGCTCTTAAAGAGCACAGCGAGACAGGGAGGCAACCTCAGTGAAGAACTTGGCCAAGCTCATCGTCCTCGGAGCCGTCTGCAGCATGCTTTTCGTCGCAATCGTACCGGCCCACGCCACCGTCCTGGAGACCGGCAGCATCGCCGCCGGAGAGGTGGACATCTACAAGGTAGACCTTCGCGCTGGTGTAACCTACAGCATCGGCGCAATCGCGGGCAACAGGGGCGCCGATCTGGACCTGCTGGTGCTGGACGCGGATGCCAACGTCAGGACCGCCGACACCGGTTCCAGCCCGGATGCCGCCGTCCGCTTCACCCCCTCCTACAGCGGAACCTACTACCTCAGCGTCGTCGCTTCCTCGGGCTCCACCGAATACCTCGTCATGGTAGCGCCGTAGCCGACAACCGGTGCCGCAAAGCACAGCGCGGCGGAGACCTCAATGGTCTCCGCCGCATTTTCATTGTGACCGCCCAGCACGGGGGGCCCCCCAGGTGAGTTTGCCTGTAGCAGCAGCCACTGCGGACCCGCAGCACACACATCGGACGCGCGCGCTATCCTCGTCGTTTGGCGGGAGCACCCCAATCCCTAAGGCATCAGGGCCTGCACACGCTTCTGGGCTTCGCCTGAGTATGGGCCAGCTGGTTGGGCTTTGACGTAGGCCTGATACTCCTTTACCGCCTCGGGCTTCTTGCCCGCACTGTCGTAGAGCAGCCCCAGACAGAAATGTGCCAGGGCCAGCTCTGGCCGCTTGGCGAGCAGATCGATCAGGTCCTTGTCACACCCTACGTCCAACGCCTTCTGCGGGCCGGTCTGGACCAGCCGACGGTACTGCGCCACGGCCTCCTCATCCTTGCCGTACGCCAGGAGGGCGACGGCGAGGTTGCCAGTCAGGTACTCACTGTCGGGGAACCGCTTCAGGCCGTCCGCGTCTGCTGTCGCAGCCTCCCCCAGACGCCCCGCCAGATACAGATACCAGCCGAGATTGACCCAACCGGTTCTGAAGCTCGGGTCGAGTTCCGTGGCCCGCCGTGCGTCGGCAATCGCCTTGTCGTACTGCTTCAGTTCACCGTAGACGGCTCCCCGATTGAGGTAGGCCATCGCATACTTGGGGTCAAGTTCAAGCGCCTTACTGTAATCGGCGAGGGCCCGCTCCCAGTCACCTTGGTTCTGGTAGACGCAACCACGCTGGAAACAGTAGTCAGAATCGCGCGGCTGCAATTCCACGGCTTTGGTGAGGTCCGCAATGGCCCGGTCATACTCCTTGCGGGAATGGTACACGTCTCCCCGATTGCGGTAAGCTGCCGCAAACTTGGGGTCAAGCTCAAGCGTCTTGCCGTAGTCGGCAAGGGCGTGTTCCCAATCACCCATATTATGATAGACGCGGCCCCGTTCGAAGCAGTAGTCAGGATCACGTGGCTGCAATTCGACTCCTCTGGTGAAGTCCGCAATTGCCCGGTCGTACTCCTTGCGCTCATGGTACACTGTCCCGCGGCCGTAGTAGGCCAGGGCGCACCCGGCATCCAGCTCGATTACCGTGCTGAAGTCCGCGATAGCGCCGGTGTGGTCGCCCTTGTGGTAACGCGCCCAACCCCGGTTGTAGTAGCCATCGACATAGTTGGGGAACAACTCAATGGCCTTCGTGTAGTCAGCGATGGCATGGTCATACTGCTCCTGGTCATAGAAGACGTTCCCGCGGTTGTAGTAGGCCCAAGCGTAATCGGGCTTGAGTTCTAAGGCCCTCGTCAGATCGGCCAGGGCTTTGGCATAGTCGTCTTTGGCCTTGAAGGCGACGCCCCGCCGGGCGTAGTAGGAGGCCTCAGCGGGTTTGAGTTCGATGGCCTTGGTGTAGTCGGCCACTGCCAGATCGTAGCTGCCCTTCGCGGAGTATGCCTCGCCCCGGCCACCATAGTAGGAAGGATCCTTGTCATCCAGCGCGATGGCCCGAGTGTAGTCAGCAAGCGCCAAGTCAGTATCGCCCTGCTTGGCGTACGCTCCGGCACGAACTGCATGCGCAAAATCATCCTTCGGCGACAGATCGAGGGCCTGGCTCAGATCAGCGATGGCGCGGTCATACTGCTTGCTGTCATAGTAGGCAAAGCCCCGCCAGCGATACACGTCGGTTAGCTTGGGGTCCAGTTCCAGCGCCTTGTCATAGTCGCTTACCGCGCGGCCGGAGTCGCCGCGGACGGAGTAGGAGCGACCGCGCCAGAATCGGGCCTCGGCGCTCTTCGGGTCCAGTTTGCATGCTGTATCTAGACTGGCGATCGCCTTTTCGTAATCGTCCTTCCAGTAATAGGCTTCCCCCAGACCAAGATGAGCCTTCGCATCTCCGGGATTAGCTTCGATGGCCTTGGCGCATTCGGCAACGGTGCGACCATGGCCCGTCCATTTCTTCTGCATATCGCGGTATAGCTCTGCTTCTTCAAGTCTGGCGTCAGAGTCCTGGAGCATCTTTTGCAGCTTCTGCAGAGTGGCCGCAGCCGCGACCGCCTTCTTCTGAGCCACCGCGCGCTCACGCATGCGCTGGATACTCTCATCCCCAGGGTCCAACTGCAGGGACTTGTCAAAATCCGCGATGGCCAGGTCGTACTCCTTCTGGTCGGAGTAGGCGAGCCCTCGGATGCTATAGGCTGGAGCGTAGTTGGGGTCAAGTTCAACCGCTTTGCTTAGGTCAGCAATGGCGTGCTCATAGTCCTTCTTCTGCAGATACACGCGACCCCGGCCATTGTATTTCAGGGGATCTTGAGGCGCGAGTTCGACGGCCTTGTTGTAGTCTTTCAGTGCTTGGTCAAGGTCCCCCTTGCCCTCGTAAGCACTCCCCCTGGAACTGTACAGCAAGGCATTCACGGGATCTTGCTCCAACAATTTGTTGTAGTCCGCTATGGCCAGGTCGTACTTACCCAGTTCCACGTACACCATGTCGCGGAAAGCCATAGCGAGCGGGCCCACGGTCTTGGGATCAAGCTCGATGGCCTTGGTGGCATCGGCGATAGCCTTGTCGTACTCGTCATTCTTCCAATACGCGAGTCCACGGAACACATAGGCCAACGCGTCCTTGGGGTCAAGTTCCGTGGACTTGGCTATGTCAGCGCGCGCCCGCTCCCACTGACCTTTCTTAGCGTAAGCAAAACCGCGCATAATCCAGGCAGCGATGGTGTTGGGGTCAAGCTCAATCGCTTTGCTCACATCAGCGATGGCGGGATCGTACTGTCCCTGTTGGAGCTTCGCCATACCTCTGATGACATATGCCTTGGTGTAGCTAACATCCAGTTCCAGCGCCTTTGTGCAAGATGCGACAGTCCGCTCGTAGTCACCCATGCCAGCGTAGGAGTTCGCCAGGTGATGGTATGTCACGGCGTCCTGCTTGCCCAAACGCAAGGCCTCCTCATACTCGGGGACCGCGTCGGCGAACCGGCGGACAAAAAGCAACTGTTCGGCTCGTTCGTAATGGGCCGCCGCCGCCGCCCGGTCGGCTCTGGTCACAAAGCCCTGCGTCGCCTGCTCATAGGCGGCCTGCAATTGCTTCTCTTTCGCCTGCCAATCCCGTTGCAGGGCCTCCGACGTGGCTCCGCCACCCGCCCGCTGCGCCTCCCGTATGGACTCCTGATAGGCCTCCGCCTGGGTGCTCATGATCTGGGACAAGGCTTCGACCGACGCGGCTTCCCAGGCACTCTGTGAGGTTTTCACGGCCTCGTCGAACTTGCCTTCGTATAACAGGCGTCGGGCCTCGGCAAGCTGCTGGTAGACCCCTGGCTTCTCCTCCCGGGATTTGGTATCTACCTTGCTGACCTTCCCTCCAAGGTACTGGCAGAGAGCACAGGCGACTTCCGCCTCGATTTCCTGTAAGCCGGTCTCGGTAGCCGGACCAGATTGCGTAACCCCGCTGCCCTCTACAATTGCCCCGGTTGTCATGTCCACAACCCGCAGGCTGACAGCCACGGTTTTGCCGACACCGAAGCCCTCGGCGACCCGGATAGAACCCACGATCAGGTGGGTGGCCCCCAGTAGTTTGTTGGGGACCTGTTTCAGATTCCCAGCGCCAGGGAGAGGTATGGACACAGCGATCCCGTTTGGGTCCTCAATCTTCTGGGTGCGGATCGCGTCAATCAGCAGGGCGAGGCGTCCTTCACTGGCCCAGCCATCGGCAACCGGGGGCAACGAGCGGATCCGCAGCACCTGCGCGATCTGTGCCCGCTCCACCTGGTTCAGGCCCGTGTCCTTAGCCGCCAGGCGCGTCGAGATCCCATCCGCTATCCCTACCCCGACCCAGGCGTCTTTCTCTCCGTTCGGCGAGATCGTCTCCAGGCCGACTACCGCCACCCGCGTCGGCGCGGCGATAGCCAGCGCCAGCGGGAGCACCCAGACTGTCAGCAGCACCATCGGACGACAGAAACATGTTCCTGGCATTTCTCTCTCCCCTCCTTCTCGGGAGCGCCGAGAGGCTCAGAGCACGATCAGCAACGACGACTGCGCTGGCCCCGGCTATTTGCCCCAGGCACCCCTTGATCTCAACTCGCACTGTGCGCCTCCAAGTAGCTCCTCGCTCGTCGAGCGTCAATGACAACTACCCCTGGAACGGGGGGGGTCAATTCGCCTGTGCCACCGAAATCCAGCATCTCACCGGTCTGCTCCAGCTTCTCGAGCAGGCCGACCTTGGCCGCTTCCTGCCGCCCCCGCTCCAGGGCCTGCTCAAAGGTGGAACCCTTAACGGCCAGCAGCGTAGTGTCCAGCACGTCCCAGGTGGCCCCGGCGTCTGACCACGTCCGCCAGCCGACGAAGGCGTGGGTGTCGGTGATAATGAGCAGGGGATCGAAGGAGGGCATCAGCACAGAGGCAAAGAGGATCGTCCCATCCAGGCAATTGGCGCGCTGCTTGGCGAGCACCTGGTCAGGCAGAAGCACGTTCTGTCCGGCATTCGCCGGGAAATCAATCCGCGCGTCCTCGACATACGCTATCCCCCTACTCCCAAGGGCCTGGTAGACAGCCCCCACCTGGGCCCTGACCGCTGCCCGCTGCTGCTCTCGGGTGTCGGTGGGCCAACCAGAGGGGTTGAGGAACGTCGGCTGGTAGCCGTAGAGCCCACGCATCTTGCAGAGACCAGCGGCCTCGGTGCGAACGGCTGCCAGCGCCTCGCTGTTGTCGCGCAGCCAGGCCACGATGGTGCAGTCTGCCACCAGCGACGGGCCTTTGCGAGTCTTCAGCCGGGCCAGCCAGGAACGCGCCGGCAGCAACCGGACCTGCAGGGAGTCCTCCAGTAACGGCGGCCCGCCCGCGGCCAACGCGACCTTGCAGCTGATCAGGGTTGAGGCCGGGGTCGTGATACCGGCGACCTTCTCGGGGTCCAGCGGTGGGGTTTGGGCGATCTGCTTGTGCTCGCCCGGTGCGAGCGTCACTTCCTGGACGAAGTCCCGGGCATAGCCGGGCACGCCCGTGGTGAGCCGCAGACGGAGGCTGGTGTCACCCTTGTTGTCGAAGCTGTAGTCAACTAGAGCCGGCGCGATCAGGTAGTCATACTGGCCGGTGGGAACTACGTCGTAGTTGAAGGCTACGCGGCCCTCTATCTGGGTCTGCCCCAGCGGGAGCAATTCGGCGGGTTTGAGCAAGTCTGCGCAGGCACTGGCGACCTCCTCGACCAGCTTGTCGAGATCCGGTCCCGACTTGACGACCGCCAACTGCGCTTCTCCCGTGGCGGAGGGGATCACGCGGGCGTTCAACTGATAGTTGTCCCCTCGTTTCAGCAGCGTCGTACCGACGATAAGGTCGGGGGTCAACAGCCCGCCCGCTTTCGCGGCCGTCGTCCGGTCGAAAAGCCCGTTTTCCACAAGTCCCATCTCTTCGAAGACCCTCTGCAGATGCTCGCGCTCAACCAATCGCACGTTCATTGCCTTCTGCCGCTTGGCCAACTCCGTGGTCAAGAGCGAGGCAGTCCATTGTCCCTCGAAGGCTTGCAGGGGCGCAACGATGGTCGTCGCACCGACGGTCAGCCGGCGCCGGTTACCCTCTTCAGCCTGGGGACGCAGCCTGGGAGGTGAGACTACTACCATGCCTGGGGTGACGGTGGCCTTCCCTATGAGGCTTGCCCTGGCACCTCCCGGCTGGACCTCCAGCACCTTGACGCGCCCTATGTCCGTCCTGGATTGGAAAACGACTGCACCGGCGTCATGGACAGCCTCGCCAAGTTGCTGAACGAGCAGTTCCTCACCCACCCTCAAGCCGTCCCTCTCCCCCAGGTTGATGATGACCGCCTCGTCTGCCACCGAGATCACCTTGCCAGCCAGCGGGAAAGCGTCAGCGGCTTCCTCCGACAGGTCATACGCCAGATACGACACGTAGGGCACGGTCACGCCGACGGCCGTGAACGCATAGGCCTGCCGGCCGGCTTCCGGCCCCGAGGCCCGGATGAACGTGATCTCCGCCTGCGTGGCGAGGGCATCGCCCTGGAGCACCCCGGTGATGAGGTAGTCCACGTTGGGCAACTGTAGGGCAGCGACCGTCTTCTCAGGGTCGCGGATGATGCCGTCCGACGCCAGATTCTTCTCCTTCAGGAGTGCATCGAGGCGGGAGCGCTCGATGACCGCGAAGCGACCCGTCTGCTGCAGGGCGATCTCCAGACTATGTGCCAGCACCTCATGCATATTGGCCAGGGCTGGCACATGGTGGTAATTGCTCATCCCCACCACCGCCACCCGCGGTGGCGCCGCCTGCACAGCCGCCGCCAGGAGAGCGGCGAGAAGGACAAAGACTGAATAACGCTGGATGCTGGTCATGAGAGGTCACTCCTCAGCAAAATGCCGGCGCTGACAGACTGTCGCCGGTCATGGCTGCAACGCCTCTAACCGTGCGCGGCTCTCGGCCGCATACTTGCCCTGCGGCTGGGCTTTGAGATAGGCCTGGTATTCCGTGATCGCCTCAGCCTTCTGTCCCGCGCCGTCGTAGAGCAAGCCTATGCAGAAATGGGCCAGCCCCAACTCCGGCCGCTTGACGACCAGATCGCTCAGGTCCTTGCCGCACCCGCCGTCCAAAGCCCTCTGCGCGCCGATCTGGACCAGCCGACGGTACTGCGCGACTGCCTCTTCGTCCTTTCCCGACGTAAGGAGGGCGATGGCGAGATTGCCAGTCAGATACTCACTGTCGGGGAAGCGCTTCAGCCCCTCCCGGGCGGCAGCGGCTGCCTCCTCAAGGCGCCCAACCAGATACAGACTCCAGGTGAGGCCAACCCAGGTATCGATTAGTTCCGGCTTGAGGTCGCTGGCTCTCTTGAAGTCCGCAGTGGCTTGGGGATACTGCTTCAACTGAACATAGACGCGGCCCCGGTGGGCGTAGGCCTCGGCAAAGTCAGGCTTGAGCTCGACGGCTGTGGTCCAGTCCGCCAAGGCTTGCTCGTACTGTTTCAGCCAATAGTGGATGTCCCCCCTCACAAAGTGCATATCGACGGAGTCCGGCTTGAGTTCGATGGCCTTCGTGCAGTCTACGAGAGCGTGGTCAAACTGCTGGAGTTGACAGTAGATGATGGCGCGACTGAAGTAGGCAGCGGCGGAGTTCGGCTCGAGTTCGATGGCTTTCTCATAGTCTGCCAGGGCTTTGTCATACTGGCGAAGTCGGAAGTAAGTATCCCCTCGGCTGGTGTAGGCGGCGTAGTCCGGCTTGAGCTCAATGACTGTCGTGTAGTCCGCGATGGCTTTGTCATGCTGCTCCAGGGTGGCATAGACGCCAGCCCGGTTGCTGTAGGCCACCGCCAGGCCCGGCTGCAGTTCGGTGGCCTTCGTGCAGTCCGCCAGAGCCTGATCACACTGTTTCAGAACCATGTAGAGGCTTCCCCGAAGTACATAGGCCCACGCGTACCCGGGCTTGAACTCGATTGCTTTCGTCCAGTCCGCCAGGGCTTGATCATACTGCTTCAGCTCAAAGTACACGACCCCCCGTTCAGTATAGATTTCCGCGGAGTCCGGCTGCAGTTCGATGGCCTTCGTATAGTCCGCCAAAGCTTGGTCATATTGCCCCAGCTCATCGCAGGCGTTTCCCATACCTTGGTAGACTCTCGCCAGATTTGGGAGGCGCTTGATGGTCGGGTCGAGAGCAGCGAGTTTCTGGACCGCTAACGCTTCCACAGACAGTACGCTACGGTAGGGGGACTCGATGTTCAGTATCATATAAGCAGCCATCGACAGTGCCTTCGGGTCCAGCTCTTCTGCCTTGTCAAAGTCTGCAAGGGCGTTGTCGTAGTGCCGTGTTTTGAGGTATGCAAGGCATCTCCATGCGTATGCCATGGCGTCGGGCTGCAGTTGGATTCCCATGCTGAAGTCCGATATTGCCTTGTCCCACTGCTCCAGTTGCATCAGAACACAACCACGACAGAAGTAGGCTTCTTGGTATCGCGAGTCAAGCCTGATCGCGCCGTCGAAATCCGCAAGCGCCGCCTGCGGATCACCTCCCTCAACACGCGCCTGGGCTCTTCGGCAGTACGTGAGGGAATCGGGCTCCAAGTCAATGGCCTTACTGAAGTCGGCAATTGCGTGTGGGAAGTCCCTGAGTTTCAGGCGGGCGCCGCCACGTCGTTCGTACGCATACGCGTCTGTCGGATCCAGCTCAATCGCTCGGCTGAAGTCGGAGATCGCCAAGTCGTAGCTGCACATGTTGAAATGGAGTATGCCGCGCGTGCGGAACACGTACGCGGTGCGCGGTGCCAGCTTTGCTGCCTCGTTGTAGTCGGACAGGGCTTCGGCGAACTTGCCTATCGTCGCATAGGCATGCCCTCGCATAAGTACCCAATCAGCATTGCTCGGCTGCAGCCTGATCGCCTCTCCAATGTCAGAGACGCCCAGAGCCCCTTGGCCCCTGAGTTCGAGCATCAGCCCACGGAAGGCATAGAAGAACGCACAGTCAGGTTCGTGCTCAATGGCCCGGGTGTAAGCAGTGGTAGCCCCTTCTAGATCATGGGTATGCCAGAGGCTGTAGGCTAGGCCAAGCCACGTATCGGCATCGTCCTTCCCCTCCTTGATTGCCTCCTGGTAGTTCTGGATCGCCTCCGCGTACTTCTCCATGTCGCGAGAAGCCTCGGCCAGGGAGAAGTGCGCCACCGCATGCGGCTTGCCCGTCTGGCCAACGGCTGCTCTAGCCGCTTCATACCAACGTTGTTGTCCGTTTATCACATCCTCGGGCTTCTCCTGGCGGCGGGCCTCAACGACGCGCCAACGATGAGCATCTACCTCCGCTAACAGCAGTTTGGAGACAACGTCCCCTGAGGCGTCCTGCCGACCCGCTTCGGCTACTTTCAGGGCATCGTCATAGCGACCTTCGTACAGCAGCCGCTGGGCCTCTGCCAAGGCCTGCTCGAGGGCCGTTGGAACCGTCTCCATCTTTTTCATCTCCGCCGTAACCTTGCCCCCCATTCCCCGGCACACTTCGCATGCCAGGCTAACTGCTGCCCGCTGCAGCCCGTCAGATGTGACCTTGCCCGCGCAGGTTACCCCGGTGTCTCCGACGTCTCCCGTGGCCATGTCCACGATTCGTACGCTGAGCGAGAACGGTTTCCCAACTCCACTGCCGTCGGGCAACTCAACGCTTCCCACGATTAGGTGTGTAGCGCCCAGCAGCTTCATCCCGGAGTCGGGAGCTTGACTCTTCGAATTGCGTGTGTCTTCAATCTCCTGAGTACGGATGGCCTGAATCGCCTTCTCCAGCTGCGCCGGGTCTTGGTAGTCAAGCTGCACGGGCAGCGCTCCTCGCAGGCGCAGCACCTGTGCGATCTCGATGCGCTCCACCTTCTGCAGCCCGGTCTTCCCGGCGGACAGCCGCGTGGCCAGGGCAGACCCCAGACTCACCCCGACCCACGCGTCCTGCTCGGCGTTCCGTGAGTACGTAGCCAGCCCCACCACCGCCACCCGCTTGTCATCCCCCCACCCTGGGACGCAGGAGACGAGGCCGATCAGCAGCACTGTCATGATCCCTACTCTTGACATGGCTATTCTCCTACGGAAGATGCTGCACATATCCACCTGGTCTCCTGCGTCCCGGACGTCGTCTGGGTGACTTGTCGGGTTAGCCTTTTACGTAGTTCTTGAGCTTCGGGTAGGTATCATCCACTACCAGGACCGCCACGGCTATGAACTTGCCCAGTGAGGCGCTGTCCAGGCCAGACAGTGGGAAACGGTCCAGGTAGATGACCTGCCGTCCTTCATCGGCCAGAAGGAAGCTGCCATGCGGCAGTTCGCCGGGACGTTCCAGCAGCCACGGGAAGACTGCCACATCCCACTTCCGAACATCATCCACCTTGATGACGCGGCTGAAGAGGCAAACCGTCTGAAAA
>JBDKRC010000084.1:0-1769 GCA_039683575.1 Armatimonadia bacterium
GTGCATCCCTGGTCACCGGTCAGATCGAAAGATTCAGGTAGACCTTTCCGGTCTCCCACTCATCACTCGTCTCCATGGCTAGTGCAAGTTCACCCCAAGTCGTAGTTTGTGTATACTTGGATTATGAAAAGACCCATTTTCGTCCGCGAGTTGACGGACCGCGAGCGTCAGGCTCTGGAGGAGGCCTTACGCTCGTCGCAGGCTTTCGTCCTCCGTCGTGCCCAGATCCTGCTCTCCAGCGCCCGCGGTACGTGGGTACCCGAGATCGCTGAGGCCCTGAGCTGTAACCGGCAGACGGTACGCAATGCCATTCATGATTTCAACACGCGCGGGTTGGAAGCGCTGCAGCCACGCCCCATGTATCCGCACACCACCCATCCCGCCTTCGATGCGGCGGGGCTGGAGCGGCTGAACGACATCCTACACCACAGCCCGCGCGACTATGGCAAGCAGGCCAGTCTGTGGTCGCTCACCCTGGCTGCCGAGGTGAGCTATGATCAGGGGCTCACCGACCACCCGGTGAGCTACGAGACGATCCGGGGCGCCATGCGGCGCTTGGGCCAGAGCTGGCAGCGGGCCAAACGCTGGGTAGAGAGCCCAGATCCGGAATATGCCCGAAAAAAAGCCGTCGGGACCGACTGATCGCCCTGGCCCAGACCCAACCCGCTTGGGCCTGGAGCTTCCAGGATGAGACCTGGTGGAGCCGGGTAAGCCCACCGGTCACCTCCGCGTGGGCCACGCAGGGACGTCCCCTGCGCCTGGTCCAGCAGTCGGTCCCTGCCGGCGAAGCGAAGGCGCTGGCCTGCTATGGCTTGTTGCTCCCGGCCCCAAACAACTTGCCGGACCAGCCGGGTGAAATCTGGCTGCGCTTTGTCGATGGCCGCCCGGTAAGTGCCGTCACCATCGACTTCCTCGACTGGTGTTGTGCGCGGTTGGAGGCCCGCGGCACACGGGTTTGGGTCATGATCTGGGACAACGCCGCCTGGCACCTCAGCCGCGCCGTGCGCACCTGGGTACACGAGCACAACCGTACCGTGAAGCATAGCGGCCAAGGGGTACGCATCCTGGCCTGTCGCCTGCCGGTCAAGAGCCCCTGGCTCAATCCGATCGAAGTCTATTGGCACCATGGCAAGCGCCAGACGGTGGAGCCAGGGCGGCTCCTGACGAGCAACGAACTGGAACAGCGGGTATGCGACTACTACAACTGCCCTACCGAACCGCATCTCGTTATTCCCCAAAAGGTCGCTTGATTTTACACTAGGGGGCAGACCATGGAACGATACGCGGATCTCGCGGCGGTGCGTTGGGACGAACGCGGCCTGGCCCCGGCGGTGGTGCAAGATGCCGCCAGTGGCGAGGTGCTCATGCTGGCCTACATGAACCGCGAATCGCTGCGCCTGACCCTGGAGAGCGGCGAGACCTGGTTCTGGAGTCGCAGCCGCGGCGAACTGTGGCACAAGGGCGCCACCTCCGGCAACGTCCAGCGCGTGCAAGAGTTGCGCCTGGATTGCGATGGCGATACACTGTTGGTGCGGGTGACGCCGGCCGGGACGGCCTGCCACACCGGCGAACGGAGTTGTTTCTTTCGCCAACTGCGCCCCGCTGGGACGCAATTGGGATGATCACGAATGACGAGAAGGAGAGGCGCGTGAGCGAGACCATTGCTGCCCTGGCGGCCACCATTGCCGAGCGCAAAGCCCATCCCCGCGAGGGATCTTATACCTGTGAGCTGTTGGCGGCGGGCCCCACCCGCATCCTGAAAAAGGTCG
>JBDKRC010000085.1:0-11745 GCA_039683575.1 Armatimonadia bacterium
GAGGCCGCGAATTCCTTGCCTATCACAACCAACGGAGGGGCCGAATGCGCAGACGGCGCGCCTTCGGCCCTCCAGAATGAAAGATGAGAGGGTTACGATGAGTCAGCTTCAGATTACTTCCCCCCGCGATGGCGACTATCTCAACCGCCACGACGGCCGCGTTGTCGGTCAGTGCCTGATGGTTCCGGTGACGGGCACCTGCCCGGCCGGCGCTCAGGTCAGCGTCAACGGCCTCCCCGCGTTCGTCGCTGATGAGAGTTTCTCGGTTGAGGTGCCGCTGGCACACGGGCAGACGACGATCAGCGTGAGCGCCGGTCAGGCGAAGCAGCAGATCACGGTGCTCGCCGACGCCAGGAGCCGCAAGCGCTATCGCTACTCGATTGATGACAATGTCGAGTTCCTGCACGATCTTGGCACCAATCCTGATGCCTACAAGTCACTCTTCGATCACTGGTACCTGCGCTTTTGGAAGGCCATGCATGACAAGTATGGCACCAAGGTGCACATGAACACCTACTACGAGTTGAGCGATGGTAGCTGGAACACCACGCAGATGCCGGACAAGTGGCGCGGAGAGTGGGAGGATAACTCTGACTGGCTGCACCTGAGCTTCCACGCGCGGCAGAACCTGCCCAACCGCATCTACAAGGACGCCGGGTACGACCGGGTGGCGGAGGACTATGAACTGGTTGTGGAACAGATCAAACGGTACGCCGGTGAGGCTGTACTGACCTCGGAGACCACGATTCACTGGGCGGAGGCGACGCTGCCGGGCTGCCAGGCTGTCAAGGACCGGGGCATAGACACGCTGATCGGTCTGTTCTGGGTCAAGAACGGCGAATGCACCACCAAATACTATCTGGACATTCCGCAGGCGGAGTACTGCAACACTCGCGATGCGTGGCTTGACACCTCGACAGGCATTGCCTTCGTGACGTGCGACATGGTCGTCAACTCCCACCCGGCGGGTGAGGTGGTCCCGCTGCTGGAAAAGCAGGTAGCCAACCCGCACACCGGCGAGATGATCGAGCTACTCATCCACGAGCAGTATTTCCGAGAGGACATGCTGCTGGTGGAGAACAAGGCGCGGAACAACTACTTCCAGTACGACGTGTTCGAGAAGGTCGAAAACGGCATCAGGTGGCTGACCGAGCAGGGGTACGATCCGTGCTTCTGGTCGGAGGGGCTGCTGGGGTCGGTCTAGCCGAGTCTTTGGAGGGGCTGGATGGCCGCGGTCGTTTGGGGCCATCCAGCCCACGGGTAGGGGCCTTGTCCTCCACGCAGTCTGTCTTACTTAAGGCACCCGATCTTGAAGGAGTCTCGATTGACTGCGACATGGTGTCCTGTCGGGCTCCAGTTCGGATAAGCCAGTTCGATGACATAGCCGCCGTTGGCAAACTTGGTGCGCACACTCGTGGACATGGCGCTACTGCGCCCCAGCACTTCGTAGCCGACGCCCTGGCTGTTGGTTGGCGACAACGGGCGGTAGGGGTTCCACGTGACCAGGGGCATGGCACCGCCGAGCAGCTTCAGCGTCACGGCGTAACCCGATCCGCCATCTACCCCGTTGGTTACCAGGCCACGAAACAGCACATAGAGATTGGACTGGTTGGCACTGTTCACTTCGGGGCCGCTGAACGTCCATCTGGCCTTGGCACCCGGCTGGCGAATCCAGTCCCAATCAGCAATGCGACCACAGTTTGTGGGCGTGTACGCCGTAGCGGACAAAATGCGCGCCTGGGCGGCGAAAGCCCCGGTGCAAAGCACCGACAACAGGACTACGGCCACCAAAAACGAGCCCAGTATTACCCTATGTGTGTTCACGTTTCTCTGCCTCCTCGGGGAATATTTCATGCTGAAGACGTTGATGTTGCTGACGGCCACCCGATGTCCGCGGTCTCCCCATCCGGTGCGGCTGCGGCGGCAGCCTCCTTTCGTACGCAACGAGACCGCCCGGCTGGGTAACATGGTTCGTTCTGCATTAGTTGACGTTCGCATACCATACTACTCCTTTGTTGGAGACAGGGAGATTCCGCCAAATGTTTCGACGCATTTTCAATGCCATCATTGACGAGTTCGATACCGGGCAGTGCCACCGGGATATCATGAACCACTGGCTCTGCCGGTGCACCGTGCCCGGGCCGGGCATGCGGAAGGCCGGGGAGATACTGAAGCGGCGGTACCTGGAAAATGGGGCCACGTCCGCGGAAGTCATACCCTATCCGGCGGATGACCGCACCGAGTACCTGGACGGGGCGAAGAACCAGCTTGAGTGGCGGCCGTATGGCGCTTCTCTGACGCTGCTCGCTTCGGATGGCACCAGTGAGACCATCTGCCGCTATGATGATGAGCCGCTGTGCCTGACGTGCTATAGCGTGGCGACCCCGCCTGAGGGTGTGGAGGCCGACATCGTGCTGCAGCATGGGCCTCTGAAGCCCGATGACGTCGCGCAGGGGCAGTGGGCGGGCAAGATCGTCTTCACCGACCAGTTCCCCTCGACGGTGGCGGCGGCGATCGGCAAGTCGGGCGCGGTCGGGATGGTGTCGGACTGCGTCAGCCCGCCGTGGTTGGTGCAGTACCCGCCCGTACGCGAGCCGCAGGATGTGCCGGACCTGACCATGTGGACGATCTTCGGCGGCCACCGCGACCAGCCGCAGATCTTTGGCTTCAACCTCAGCCCGCGGCAGGGCATGCGGCTACGGAACATGCTGCGGCAGGCGGAGGCGGCCGGGACCGCGGCACCAAGGCTGCGGGCCATCGTGCAGGCCGAGACGCTCGAGGGCTCCTCGGACATGGTGAACGCCACTCTCAAGGGCACGGAGAAGGCGGAAGAGGAGATCTGGGTGCTGGCTCACCTGTCTGAGCCGGGGTCGCGTGACAACGCTTCCGGGTGCTGCACGTCGCTGGAGATGCTGCGGACGCTGAAGGCTCTGACTGAGAGCGGAAAGCTGCCGCCACTGCGGCGTACGATTCGCTTCATGCACGGTGTGGAGGTCAGCGGGTTCCTGCCGTACGTCAACGAGCACAAGGCGGATCTGCCCAAGGTCGTGGCGGGATTGTGCTGCGACTCGATTGCGCAGGACTTTGGCATCTGTGGCGGCGAGATGGTGCTGTTTCGCGCGCCCGAGCAGAACGCGTCCTTCATTGACGGGCTGATGCAGACGCTGATGGACGCCGTGGCCAAGGAGCCAGCCAAGCGCTTCACCAGCAACAACTATGCCACTTATCCGTGGCATGTGGAGCCCTTCTTCGGCAACGATGCTTTCATCTCCGACGGTTTCTTCGACATCCCGGCGCCGCAGCTTACGGCGTGGGCAGACCGGTATTACCACAGCAACCTCGACACCCCCGATCAGATTGACGACAACACTCTGGGGCGCTCGGGGTCGCTATTGGCAGCGTACCTGTACATACTCGCCGCAGCCGGGCCGGCTGAGGCCCGGTGGCTCGGGGCGTTGGCCGCGCAGGACTTCAAGCAGCGGATCGCGCTGCGCTTGAATGAGTTCGTGGTCGAGCACGGCCTGTCGCCGTTCGGCCCCGAGCAAGCGAAGCGGGCTGCCGACGAGTTGTGGCACCTGGGGCTGCAGGGGCAGGATGCTGTCAGGCAGGCCGCGCGGTTCGCCCCGCATGATGCCTCGGTGCAGGCGCATCTGGAGGCTCTGGCCAAGGGCGTGTCCGACGTGGCTGCCCATGAGGCCACGGAGGTTCTGTGGCTGTTCGGGGACAATCCGCAGGCTGAGTACGAGCCCTTCTCCGTCTATTCCGACGCCGAGGGAGCGGGCCTGATTGTGCGGCGATTGCGGTGGCGGCCAGCGGCCTTTGAGGGGCTTGCCGAGCCTGTGAAGGCGACACTGGGGCAACTCAAGCTGGAAGGCCTGGACTGGACGCGCCTGTGGCCCTGGATCAATGGGCGCCGCAATGCCGCCGAGATCACGGAGCGGCTGCAGTTTGGCGGCAGCGTCTCGCTCGCAGAAGTCGTCAGGTGCCTGCACGCGCTGGTCGAGGCAGGATTGGTCGAGCCGGCGTAGCGGCCATGAATTGCGGCAGGGCGGGCGGCTTCCGCAAGTGAGCTGCCCGCCCTGCCAAGGTATTCCGGTTCACGAGCTTGGTTGCTCGCTTGGGGAGCGCATCGACGAAACGAAGGCGCTTCCGTTCGCCCGCCCGGCTTGAAGCCGGGCTCCGCTGGCGTTAGCTCGCGGCAAGGATGCCGCTCGTACAGCAGGCTGTGACACGCAGCATGGCCGGCATAGAGGGCATACGAGCCGACCCTCATTGCGTTCCCACACGTCCACTCATTAAGAGAGCAGATGCCGACTTACAGCGCTACCGGGATAACTCTGTCGACCCACAAGTACGGCGACACCGGGCGGGTCGTGACCTTCTTCACGCTTGAGTGCGGGAAGGTTGAGGCCTCGGCCACGGGCATCGGCAAGCCCGGCAGCAAGCTGGCGGCCGCGGTGGAGCCGATGACGCTCTCGAAGCTATTCTTCACCGAGGGGCGCGGGATGGATCGGCTGTCGCAGGCTGAGGTCATCGAGTCGCATTACAACCTGCGCAACGATCTAATCGGGCTGGCTCATGCCAGCTACATGCTGGAACTTACCGAGGCTCTGACCGAACCGGGCCAGCCGCTGCCGGAGGTCTTCGAGGACCTGCGCGCGGCGCTGGCGGCGCTGGTCGGGGGCGCCGAGGCGGCGCTGGTGGCGGCGGCGTACACGATGCGGCTGATGGCGTCGCAGGGGATGGCACCGGAGCTGGAGGTCTGCCTCGAATGCGGTGCGCGGCTCGAGGGGCAGGCAGGCTATGCCCCGTCTAGCGGCGGGTTTGTGTGCAGAAAGTGCTCGCCGGAAAGCGGCGGGAGGATGCAGGTCTCGGGGGCGGCGCTGGGCTTTCTGCGCGGTCTGTTGACGGTGCCTTTCAACCGGCTGGGACGGGTGTCGGTGCGGCTGGAGACCCGGCGCGAGGTTGAGCAGGTGGTGTTGCTGCATTCGGACTACCATGTGGGCGAGCAGCTCAAGAGCCGCAAGTTCCTGGATAAGCTGCGGCGGTAGGGTGGACGCTGGAAATGGGGATGCTTCATGACTAATGCTGAGATCGCTCGCGTGCTTCAGGAGATCGCTGATCTTCTGAGCATCTGCAATGAGAATGTCTTCAAGATCCGCAGCTATGAGCGCGCCGCGGAGGCTGTGGGCGGGACTTCAGTGTCGGTTGAGGATCTCGCGTCGCGCGGAGAGCTTCAGACGCTGCCGGGGATTGGCAAGAGCATCGAGGAGGTCATCACCGAGCTCGTCACCGTCGGGGATTGCCAATACCGTCAGCAACTGCTGGCGCAGGCACCGGAGGGGTTGCTGGAGATGCTGCGCATCCCCGGCTTTGGGCCGAAGAAGGCGGGACTGGTCTACCGGGAGCTGGGCATCGCGAGCATCACCGAACTCGAAGCCGCGGCGCGCGAGGGGCGGCTCAAGGGGCTGCCCGGGTTTGGCAGCAAGACCGAGACGAAGATTCTGGCCGGGCTGGAGCAGCTTAAGGCGGGGACGGAGCGGGCGTTGCTGGGCAGCGCCCTGCCACTGGCGGAGGCGCTGGTGGACGCGGTGCGGGGGCAAGCGGCCGTGATTGCCGCGGAGATGGCGGGGAGTGCACGGCGGCGGCGCGAAACGGTGGGGGATCTCGACATTTTGGCCACCAGCGCGGACCCCGCGGCCGTGTGCAAGTGGTTTGCCACGGCTGGGCAACTCGCCGAGGTTGAGCTTGCGGGCGAGACCAAGGTCAGTGGGCGCACCGTGTCGGGGCTGAAGGTTGACTTACGGGTTCTGGCGCCGGAGTCCTTCGGCGCGGCCCTGCAGTATTTCACGGGGTCGCAGCAGCACAACATTCGTCTGCGGGAGCGCGC
Source organism: Armatimonadia bacterium (assembly GCA_039683575.1). GTDB lineage: Bacteria > Armatimonadota > Zipacnadia > Zipacnadales > UBA11051 > JAJFUB01. The sequence continues at coordinate 5,891 of JBDKRC010000085.1, forward strand.
CCAGAAGCGCGGGCTGACCATCAGCGAGTATGGCGTCTTCGAGGGTGAGCCGGGCCAGAAGGGCCGGCAGGTGGCCGGGGAGACCGAGGAGAGCGTGTACGAGGCGGTGGGGTTGCCGTGGATCCCGCCGGAGTTGCGTGAGGACCGCGGCGAGATCGAGGCCGCCGAAGAGGGGCGTCTGCCGCGTCTCGTGGAGGTCGCTGACTTCCGCACCGACCTGCACCTGCACACTGAGGCCAGCGATGGGCACATGACGCTGGAGCAATTGGCCGAAACCGGCTGCGGCCTGGGCTATACCCATCTCGGCATTACGAACCACTCACAGGCGCTTGTGATCGCCAATGGGCTCGACCGGGACGCGCTGCTGCGGCAGATCGAGCAGATCAGGAAGCTGAACGAGCACGCGCAGGGTTGTATGCTGCTGGCGGGGACCGAAGCCGATATCCTGATCGACGGCAGCCTGGACGTGCCTGAGGACGTGTGGCCGGAGCTGGATTTCGCCATCGGCTCCATCCACTCCGGTTTCTCCGGCGATGTAGACAAGATGACCAGCCGGGTGGTCAGGGCGCTCAAGTCGGGGCGCATTGACATCCTGGGGCACCCCACGGGACGTCTGATCCTCGGCCGCAAGGGCTACGACCTCCATCTTGAGGAAGTCATCGCGGCGGCCGTCGAGCACCAGGTCGCCCTGGAGATCAACGCCAGTCCTTACCGGCTCGACCTGTCCGATGTGAACGCCCGGCTCGCGGTGAGTAAGGGCGCCTTGCTCTCCATCAACACCGACGCCCACTACCGCGAGGAACTGCAGCTACTCAAGTATGGTGTGATGACGGCCCGACGGGGCTGGGTCGAGGCGGAAAGCGTCATCAATACGTGGGAATTGGGCCGTTTGCGGGGTTGGCTGGCGGAACGGAGGAAGAAGGAGAAGAGTCACAGTAAGACGAGCCGACGTGCTACCCATCCCCGCTGAGGTCCCTACATGCCCCTGTTTCTCATCCTGCTGCTGGCCCTGCTGCCGAGCTTCAGCTTCGGAGCGGAGAAGCCAGTCCCCGTGAAGCTCACCAACCCTGGTTTTGAGGAGGGTGCTGAGCCGTGGGTTGATCCCACCGATGCCGCACTGGCCGCGATAGCCAAGCGTGACACCGAGGCTTTTCGCACCGGCAAGGCTGCTCTGCACCTCGTCGCCAGCGGCCCCGGGCAGTACCCGACCGTGTCGCAGAAGGTGGAGGCGATCGAGCCGGGGGCGCGGTATGCGCTCCGGGTGTGGTACCGGGGAGTGCTGCAGGACCCGTCGTGCGCGGTACTGCGACTGGAGTTCAATGACGCTCAGGGGGCTGTGCTGAGCGGACAGCATATCCGGCAACTGGCCAAAGAAGAGCGCTGGCTGCAGCTTATCGTAGAGGCCGAAGCGCCGGAGAAAGCCGTCAGCGGCACGATCAGCCTGCGTCTGGTCGGTGGCAGCGAAGTCTGGTTTGATGATGTCGAGATGCTCCGCACCCGGACGGCCCCGGCGCTCGTAGGCAAGCCCGCTCGTTTGGCCTTCCCCGCCGGTACCGATGGAACCGTCGCACTTACCGTCACCTCCCGTGAGGACCTGCCGGAGTCCGTCAAGCCTGTCGTGACCGCTATGGGACCGAATGCCAAACCGGTGCCGCTGACCGGAGAGCTAACGAGGCAGGATGCCCGGACACTGTCAGGTGAAGTAGCCTTCAAGGCGCTGCCGGAGGGCACCACGGTCTGGCGGGTCAAAGTGGGAGCGAACACTGCCGAGGGGCGCCTCTTCGGCGTTCGCGTCAAGCGCCAGCCGACCAGCCTCAATGAGCGTGGGGTGCTGCAGGTCGCAGGGAAGACTGTGTTTCCCATCGGCATCTACCATGCGGCGGTGAGCGACTATCCGCTGCTGTATGAACGTGGGTTCAATGTTGTGCAGGGCCTTGGCACCAATGACGCAACGCTGGCCAGGAGCGCGATGGCTGCGGCCGACAAGGCCAAGCTGCTCGTGGACGTGCCGCTGCATTTCGGGGGGCTGGTCGGGGCCAACCTGATGGCCTCGCAGCAGAAGATTGGCGCCTTCAGCAAGTCCACGAGCATCCTGGAGTGGAAGATTGCCGACGAGCCTGACCAGCGCGAGCCGATCATGGACGAGGTGCCGGAGGTTTACCTGCGGCTCAAGCAAAAAGAGACCTTACGTCCGCTGGGCCTGACGGTGGCCGATCCAGCCACCTTCGGCTACTGGGCCAACTTCTGCGATACCCTCACCGTTCCGGTGTTCCCAATCCCCGGCCGGCCTCTGAGCCTCGTTGCCGAGCGTATCGGCGCCGCGAAGAAGGCCGTGCAGCCCTGGCAGCCGGTGTGGGCGCTTTTGCAGGCCGGGTGGGTGCCGGGCAACAGCAACCAGCCGAGCCTCCAGCAGGCCCGCGTCATGGTCTACCTGGCGGTGATCAGCGGCGCGCGCGGCATCTTCTGGTACGCCCTGCGCGATCCCGGCTGGCAGCTCGTAGAGAGCCCGCTGTGGACGAACCTCAAGGACCTCAACGAGGAGACGGCGCGGCTGGGGGAGATCTCGATCGAGCGCGACCCCGTTGCCATCGAGAAGGATAACCAGCAGGTCTATGCGGCTGCCTGGGCGGCTGGGGAGAAGTTCACGATGATGGTGACGAACGCTGGCGAGACTGCGCAGACGGCCACGGTCAAGCTACCCAGGGCAGTCACGAAGGCTGAAGCAGGCAAGAGTGGTGTGAAGGCGGAGGTTAAGGATGGAGCAGTGGTGCTGACCGTGGAGTCGCTCGGCGCGGGGCTGGTGACGGTGGAGTAGCGGCCAGAGCGCCCTGGCCCATCCGGATAGCCGGCGCTGTCACGTTGATTGCTTGCCTCGCCCTGCCATCGCCTGCGGAATTGCCATGCGGTAGCGGCCGAGATACTCGTCCAGCACCCCGCGCTGGCGCTTGAGCGCATCTGCCCACAGGCGTAGAGACTTAACCCCGAGGTCCGTCAGGAAGTACCGGCGTCTTGAGGCGCCCGGCCCCTCGTTGTCCCACTCCGACCGCACTAACCCCTCTTTCTCAAACCACCGCAGGCAGCGATAAACGCTGGAGGGCTCGACCTCGGGCCCGGTCAGCGATAGACGCCGCGCGCGGTTGGCCAGATCATAGCCGTGCGAGCCGTTCTTCTCCAGGAGCAGCAAGAGCAGCACTGGTTCGAGCACCGTGCTCTGGCGGCGACTGGTGGGGGAGGGGAAGGTTGGTGCGAGTTCCACGAATGATTGCCTCAGCCATGTGATCGGTATCCAGATTATGCTCCCCAGACGTATTGTTTGTCCATATGTGCATTAGACACCTATATGCATCGATACGAGTAAACACTACTAGCCCGGAATGCCCTACAGCCCTTCACAGCCCCTGTAGAGGCGGTTTTGAGTGTTGGAAGCCGGTATCGGACATTTGCGCCGTGGCGCTGTTGCTCGTAGGATTCGCCCCGTTCGAGTTGCACCAAACTACGGGAGGACCCTCATGGCCTTTTCAGTTCCCAACGCCAGCGCGGCGACGCAGACGCATCTGCGGACCCAGCGCAACTTCTCACGCCTCAGCGGCATGTGCGCCACTTGTCTCGACGGCTGCCCCGGTTACTGCGAGGTAGGCACTTCGTCCTACCGCGCCTCGGAAGCAATCTATCCGCAGCCCTTCGGGAACGTAACCGCCGGCGCCGAGAAGGAGTACCCGGTTGATTACTCGTCCTTCAACATCAACGGCACCGCAGTGGGCGCCATCGGCATCTCGTCCGATAGCGACCTGGCGATTTTCCCCTCCGTCAGGCTCGATGTCGGCCTGGGCCACGATGGTGGCATCAAGCTCGGCCTGCCCTTCACGATCCCCGGCCTTGGCAGCACCGACATCGCCGCCAAGAACTGGGACGGCCTGTCTTCCGGCGCTGCCCTGACGGGTACGCTGCTGACCATCGGTGAGAATGTCTGCGGCATGGACGACGAGGCGGAGTTCTCCAAGGACCCCATCCCGCAGGTCTTGCAGTCCCCTTCGCTGCGCCATCGCATCCGCAGCTATCGCGACTGGCAGGAGAATGGCTACGGCGGCATCGTGCTGCAGGAGAACGTGGAGGACAGCCGGCTGGGCGTCATGCGCTACGGCCTGGGCGAGCTCGGCTGCACAATCGCGGAACTGAAATGGGGGCAGGGCGCCAAGAATATCGGCGGCGAGGTGAAGCTGCACACGCTGGCGCGCGCGCAGCGCCTGAAGCGGCGTGGCTATATCGTGCTGCCTGACCCTGACAATGCAGGCGTGCAGGAAGCCTACGACCGCGGGGCGATCAAAGAGTTCGAGCGGCACTCCCGGGTCGGGATGGTTACCGAAGAGGGCTTCATGAACCGCGTGCAGGAGCTGCGCTCGCTTGGGGCCAAGTACGTCCTGCTCAAGACGGGCGCCTACCGGCCCGCGGACCTCGCGCGTGCCATCAAGTACTGTTCGAGCGCGAAGGTGGACGTGCTGACACTCGACGCCGCTGGTGGCGGCACCGGCATGAGCCCGTGGCGCATGATGAACGAGTGGGGTCTGCCACCGGTTGAGATGATCACGCTGGCCAAGCAGTACATGGACCGGCTGGCCCAGCGCGGGGACTATGTGCCGGATCTGGTAGTCGCCGGTGGGTTTGCCTTCGAGGACCAGATCTTCAAGGGGCTGGCTCTGGGCGCGCCGTATGTGAAGGCAGTGGGCATGGCCAGGGCGCCGATCTGCGCGGCTCACGTCGCCAAGAACATTGCCAAGGGCATTCAGGACGGCGAGCTTGACAAGCTGCACTCCCAGTATGGCAGCCGCCTGGACAGCATCTTCGTGATGTACCACGAGCTCAAGCAGAAGCTCGGTCCCAGCCTGGAAGAGCTGCCCGCTGGCGGCCTTGGTGTGTATCACTACTACATGCGCCTGGCTCAGGGCCTGCGCCAGCTCATGTGCGGGGCCCGTAAGTTCGCCCTAGAGCACATCAACAGTGACGACATCTTCGCCCTGACCCGCGAGGCAGCAGACCTGACCGGCATTCACTACGTCATGGATGTGGATGCTGACGAAGTAGACAAGATTCTGGGGTAGGATGCTGAACGAGAAGCGGTGGGTGCCGTCTCAGGCGGCGCCCACCGTCATTCTTCCTCTTTGCGCCATTCGTACGTGAGGTGCAGCGGCTTGAACCCGCTTCCGCTGAGCACGCGCTGGCCGCTCTCGCTGTCCACATGCACCTTGGCCACCACTCGATTGATCCCCCTGCTGTCGAAGTAACGCTGTGCATAGCTCACCAGCGCCGAGGCAAAGCCCTGCCGGCGCAGGTCGTGGCGGACATAGAGGCTGCGTAGCACCCCGTAGCGCTCGCCCGTGGCGAGGGTCGTTTTGGTGCTGAGCCATAGCCAGCCCACGATGTCCTCGTCTTCTTCCCCCGTCAGCACGATCATGCCCTCGGGCTCGCTTCTGAGCGCCCGGGCGAGCTTCGCCTGATGGTAGTCCAGCGACATGATGGGGTCATCGGGGAACGACAGCTTGGCAAGCTCGCGCTCGAAGACCGCGAGGACCGGGAGATCGTCCTCCCGCGCCTGCCGTGTATTGACTTCCCCAAAGAGCTTCGGTGGTGTCATTGGCGATTGCTTCTTCTCAGGCCACCGGTCGGCTGTGGCGGAATGGTATGGTAGTCTACCAGCAAGAGACGCAATTCACCAGAATTTGTCTCTCCCCCGGCCTGTCAACGCAAAGTAGAAATGTCCCTCTATCTGCCAGCTAGAAATGTCCCTTTGTAGGACTTGCGCCAGGGGTGGTCGGAGGCGGGTTGGTGGCCTGTCGGCTTGTGCGCCCTTGGTTGGGAGG
>JBDKRC010000086.1:0-14368 GCA_039683575.1 Armatimonadia bacterium
TGTCGCGGAGGGCATCGAGAGGCGGGTGACGTGGGGCGGACTGGACCTGGCGGAGGTGACGGCGGAGGAAATACGACTGCGAGTGCATATGACGCGCCCGAATGCCGCGAGCACTACGCCCAGGCTCTATAGCTGGCAGGTGGCGACGCTACCGGTGCAGCGGCCAGTGCTGCAGGACCTGAGGGTTGAGGGGAAGGTTAACCCGGCAGGACTGCTGGACACGACGCCGGGGTTCACCTGGGGGTACTACGACCCGCAGGGCAAGGCGCAGGCGGCGTATGAGATGATCGTGGCTTCGACGAAGGAGAAGCTGGACAAGCACGAGGGAGACTTGTGGCAAAGCGGCGTGGTGGTGAGCACGGAGCAGAAGGCGGAGTACGCCGGTGTGCCGCTGGCGGATGAGACGACATACTTCTGGAAGGTGCGGGTCCAGAACGCGGAAGGGACGTGGTCCGAGGAATGGTAGCCGAAGGTGTTTTTGCAACGGGGCTGGTGAGCTCGTACTGCACGAGCGAGGACGTGTTCAAGGTGCTGCGCGGGTATGACTTGACGGGGTTCGGGGGCGAGGAGGGACTCGCGCCGAGGGTGCGCGAGCTGCTGCCGATCACGATGAGCATGGTGGAATCGTACGCCGGGCGGGACTTCCGCCTCCACGCAGAGGAGACGGTCCGGGTTGATGGGACGGGGACGGATCGGGTGTATGTCATAGCGGCGGGCGTGCCGACCCCGGCGACGGTGCAGGGCGTGAAGGTGGACGGGCAGGAGGTCTCGGCAGGGGGGTGGCGGGCTTACCCGGCGACGGGGATGGTGCGGCTGACGCCTGAGGCCCGCCTGCGAACGTTCACGGCGGGTGTGCAGAATGTGGAGCTGGTGGTGGACTGGGGCTGGGAGACCACGCCGGCAGAGGTGGCGCTGGTGCAGGCGAAGTTGACCGCGGCGGAGTTGCTGGCGGAGCTTGGCGGGGAAGGCGGGACCGTGGCGGAGACGCGGATCGGCGACTACGCGGTGCGCTATGCCGAGGGCGGGAAGTTCGGCGGGGCGGTGCAGAGACTGTGCGCGGAGGCGGAGGCGGTGTTGCGGAGGTATGTGGCGGTGAGGATGGCGGCGGTCTGAGGTTGGGGAAGGGCTGTCAGCATGCGGTAGCGCTGGCAGCCGGAATGGGGACAGACCCCGTTTTCGCAGGTCAGGAAGCGGTTGATGAGGGTTAGGCGGGCGAAAGCGGGGTCAGTCCCCATTCCTGGCGGTGAGGTGTTGGGGTGCCGGGCCGGATGCCGACGGTGAGGCTGTCGGCATTCGGCCCCTCCGTTGGGAGGTCGGTGTGCGAACGGCGGGGTACGAGCCCCCGCCCTACAGTAGAGGATCTGGCAAGGTGAGGTAGCTGGATGGTGGATGTGAACCTGACGGGGCTATTGAGGCATGAGGTATGGATCGAGCGGCCTGAGGTGCGGATGGTGGCGGGGGATGTAGCCGTGGCGCGAGGCGTGAGGCAGGAGGGGCTGGTGCGGGCGCTGGTGAGGCCGTTGGACGCACGGGAGACGGCGGGGCTGCTCGGAAGGATGGAAGAGGCGCGGTATGCGGTGTACATGACGGCGGCGGAGGACTTGGCGGAGGGGGATGTGCTGGCGCAGAGGCTGTGGGTGACGCGGCTGGCTGAGGCGGCAGCGGAGGGCGCGAGGGAGTTGCGGGTTGAGGAGGCGTTGGCGCGGCCCGGCGAGGAGATTGAGGTTGGGGGAGAGAGCGGCGTTGTGGCGGCAGTTGTGGACGAGGTAGTTAGTTTGGCGGAGGGGCTTGAGGAGAGACATGAGGCGGGGTGTGAGGTCGTGGGCGTGAGGCGGTTTGAGGTGCTGGGCGTGGAGGATGAAGGCGGGCAGGGGCACCATTGGCGGGTGTTGGTTCGGCCGCGGGTGGTGTAGGGGACGGCAGGGAACGGGGAACGGCAACGGCGGGCGGGCAGGATGCCCGCGCACCTACGGCAACGGCAAACGGCAAACGGCGGACGGCGAGAGGTGAGGGATGGGTTTGGATATGTTTCATCAGAATGAGATCGCGCGGGCGCTGCGGATGGTGGTGTCGGGGGCGTCGCTGCTTGGCGCGGAGGTGTCCGGCGGTCAGGTCGTGACTGTGGCGTCGAACCGGCTGTTCCCGGCGGGGGCGCTGGTGCGGCTGGTGGATGACAACGATCAGGTTGAGGAGCATGTGGTGGCTGAGGCGCTCGGTGTGGACCAGGTGCGGCTGGAGGCGGAGGTTGTCGGGACCTTTGGACCGGCGGCGAAGGCGAGACTGCAGCTTCGTGAGGGGGCGGCGGCGCGCTTGAAGTGGGTCGCGCAGGGCCGGCCGGAGATGATGCCTGAGCCGAGGCGGGCGCAGCTTCCCGCGGTGGTGGTGGAGCCGGTGGGGATGAAGCAGCCAGCCAATGCGGGGACGAACCGCACCTATCAGCAGGAGTATGAGTTCGACGTCTTCTACATCCGGAAGGTCGCCGAGGGTGAGGAGGCGGGGGTGGAGTTGGGCGAGGAGGTCGCGGACCTGTTCAATCTGGTCATGAGCGACCCGTACCTGGAGGAGACTTGCTGGCATGCGCAGGTGACCGAGGTACAGATGCGGCCACGCGAGGAGGAGGAGTTGCGGCGCAAGCAGGCGGGGGTGCAGGTGGTGCGGATGGGGGTGCTGGCGCAGAGGGCGGAGGTTTGGTAACGGCGTTGATGGTTGATCGTTGAATGGTAGAGGCGGAGAACGGAGAGGGTGCGGAGGCTGCCGCCCCTTCGGGGCTCACGCCTTGTGGCGCGGGCGACCAGGCCCTTGCGGACCTGGCTAGAGGCCGACGGCCCTTCGGGCCTGCAGAAGACGGCGGAGGCGGGAACGGCGGAGGCGGGAACGGCGGAGGCGAGAACGGCGGAGGCGAGAACGCCGGAGGCGAGAACGCCGGAGGCGAGAACGGCGGAGGCGAGAACGCCGCGGGAGCCGGGAAGACGAAGAAGTCGCGATCGGTGATCGCTCGTACAGATGAGACAAAGGCATTGGTCGCCGGAATGGCGGCGAAGACTGGGAGGTAGGTTGAATGGGAGTGGCATTGGCGCAAGAGGGTGCGTTTGGGTTTGCTTTGCAGGCGGAGCAGGGGACCTATGTGGCTCCGACCGTTTGGTTGCCCTTGATGGGCGGCAAGCGCGGGGAGACGCTGCAGTGGAAGAAGAACTATGTGACGCTGGACATGGCGGACGGCAATGACTTTGAGAGCCGGTACTTCGGCGTGGGTGAATGGGCCGAAGGCGAGATCGTGGTGCCGCTGGTGCCGGGAGCGCTGACAGCGCTATTGTCGTGGGTGCAGGACCGGGATCAGGACAATCAGGGCAAGTGGGCGTCGGTCGTGGTGGACTGCGTGAACGAGGTCAAGAAGATCACGGACTGCAAGGTGCGGCGGATGACGCTGGACCTGGTGAAGGGGCAGCCGGTGACGGCGACGCTTAGCGTGGCAGCGCTGAAGATGGAGAGCGGCGTGCCGGGCGCGGTTTCGATGCCGTCGGCAGCACCGTACCTGTACCGTGAGACCACGGTCCAAATCGCCAGCGGGGGCGACGCGCTGGAAGAGGATGTCAACTGCGAGCAGATCCGGATTGTGATCGAGAACATGGTCGAGGACCCGGCAGAGGGGCTGCGCCTGGTGAGTGGGAGCAACCCGCGGCACCTGTATAACCTCAGCGGCGTGCGGTGCCGAGGGGCTATCAGCCGGGACTTTGTGGATGCCGACCTGTATGCGGACTTTGCGGCTGGGCGGGAAGCGGCGCTGAGTATTGGGCTGGCGCGCGGGGCCAGTGCGGCGACGATCAGCCTGCCACGGGTGCTGTACACCGAAAGCGACATGGGGCTGCCGGGGTCGCACGAACAGCGGATCGTGGAGACGGTGCAATTCCTGGGGCTCGGGAGTGTCGATGGGCTGACGGCGCCGGTGGTGCTGGCGTAGGGGGAGGAACGACCGGAATTCAAAGGATGTAAGGATAGAGGCAAGGATGGGAAGGATACGGCAGGAGTGGGTGGTGCTTGGGGAGGCTGGTTTGGGGGAGGTTGTGGAGGAGGGGCCGGTGGAGGTCGAGGGGTTCAGGCCTTGGGTGAGGGTGAGGGCGCTGACGGAGGCGGAGGCGCTGGAGAGGGAAGGGTTGGGGCTTTGGGAGGAGTATGAGCTGGTCGCCCGTGGGATTGAGGAGCCCGCCGTGTCGGTACGGCGGGCTTATGATTTGCGGGCGATGGCGGAGTATGACTACGCGCGCGCGGTGGTGGACTACTGCCTGCCGGAGATGACGGGTGAGGGTGTCCGGCAGAGGCTGGGGGCGGAGGCTACGGAGGCGGAGCGGGTTGAGTTCCTCGGGAGGATGCAGCCATGCCTCGCCGCCTGGGTGCATGAGGTCATCGAGCGAGTGAACTGGCGGCGGCCGGAGCAGCGGGCGACGCTGGAGATGGCAAAAAAAAGCTGAAAGAGCTGGGAGCGGAGGGAAGGCTGCGCGTGGGGTTGGCGGAGACTGTGGGTGAGGTCGAGGTTGAGGGGCCGAGGCTGCGTGAGGGGCGGGACTTTGTGGGGCAGCAGCAGGCGGCGGCGCTGGGGGCGAGGCTGGGGGAAGTGAGGCGGAAGGTGCCGGCGTGGGCGCTTCTCGTGGTGCGGACGCTGCATGAGTTGCGGATGATGCGTGCGACGGGGCAACTGCCCGGCGGGAAGGCGTGGACGGAACAGGCGGCGTGGAAGGTGGAGCTGTGGGCGGTGTGGTGGATGGGGGCGGACGGGGAATGAAGCGGGAGAGGTACCCATGAGGCAGATCGTGGAGAGAGCGCCGGTACCGGCGATGCGCAGGGAGTTCGTTGCTGGCGGGATGGGGACTAGGCGACGAGGAGCGCCGGTGGCGGCGGAGAGTGGAGAGCCGCCAGACGTAGTGGAGAGGCGCTTGGCGGAGGACCGGAGTGAGGCGGGGTCGCGTTGGGACCGAGGCCTGGCGGCGCGGGGATTGCGCGTTGAGGAACGACGACCACGTGGGTGGGTGCCTCTCCCCTATTCCCTGTTTGAGCGGCGGGGCCTGGAGAGGCGGATGGGCGAGGCTGGTGAGGCGGAGAGGGTGCCTGCAGAGCAGCTTGAGGTTGAGGGACGGTGGATGACGGAGGCGCAGGGGACTGGAGGCGAGGTCGGGCGTGAGGTGTTGAGAAGCAGACATGAGACGGAGACTGCGGGGAAGCCTTGGGTGCTGAAGGTACGGCGTGAGGCTGAGGCGCTGAGGACGCGGACGGATGGCCGTCACGCGGTAAGCGCGGGGGCGCGGAGGCGGTTTGGGGACGACAGGGCTGAGGCGCTGCTGAGGGGAGACGTACGGAGTGACAGCGGCCTGGAGAGTGCGGCTGGTGAGGCTGGGAAGCCGAGACGGCGGGGGCGGTTTGACGCGGAGGAGGGGTTGCGGTTGGAGCTGGTGAGGTGAGGGCTGGTGGTCAAAATGGGGACGGAGCCTTCGCGCGATTACCAGGTGGTCAAGTTCTGGCGGGGGGAATTGGCGCGCGAGGGCTCCGTCCCCATTTTGGGCGAGGGGTGCTCGGGGAGCGCCCGACCGGAGTGTCGGGCGTACATCGTAGTGGCCACAGTTGGTCGTGGATGGTCGCGATCAGTGATCGCTCGTACAGCTTTGCCTTTCATGGGGGAGGGGCCATGTTGAAGAGTGTTGAGGAACGGTTAGCTACGGTCGTTCACGGGTCGGCGAGGCCGGCGATGGGGACAGACCCCAAATTCGCATGAGGCTTGCTGCTGAACGGTAGGGTTGGTTGCGAAATTGGGGTCAGTCCCCATCGGCTTGTGAGTACTCGGCGGGAAACGGACGGTCGGGGCGCCCGCCCGGCTGGAAGCCGGGCTCAAGTGGCGATACCCTCGCGGCGGGATGCCGCTCGCACGACGAATGACACCGCTTGCTTGGGCTTAGGCCAGATCGCGAAGTGGCTTTGCATAGAGGGATGAGATGATGGCGGAAGTGGTTCGGCTCGGGGATGTTTGTGGGCTGGCGGTGCGTGAGGCGCGGACTGTCTATGGAGTGGCGGAGTTCGTGGTGCCGGGGGGGACCTTGCGGGCGCGAGTGTATAAGGCGCGGACGCCTGATGTAGTGCTGGAAGGGGCGCAGGTCTGGCTGGTGCAGAGAATTGCGCCGGGGCAGGAGGGGGAGGACGAGCCGGAGCTACTGGATCAGTATGTGTTGATGGTTGATGATCCATATTGGGGGCGGATGATCGCGCCGGAGGTGTTTGCCGCAGCGCCCTTTGAACAGACTTTTGTCATGGGGTACCGGGTTAGGGGGCGGATTCTGCATGATGGCGTGCCCGTGGAAGGGGCTAACGTCAGCCTCGAGGGTGTGCTTGAGGACGATCAGGCGCGGCAGAGCTTGTTCTGGGACAGTCTGGAGTACAACGAACTCATCTGGTCGCAGAAGTATGAGACTTACGTCGAGGGCTCCCAAGTATACGCGCCGATCATGACCAACGCCGACGGGCGTTGGTCTTTCATTTGCCCAAAGGGGCACGGAGCGATCTACCAGCGAGAGGGCGACAAGCCGAGTTGGGTAAGTACGCTGGCGCGGAAGGTTGTGAGGCTTTGCGCGGTGTACCAGGGGCGGCGGGCGGAGCTGATGGAGGAGAACGAGGCGATCATCGATGTGCTTAGCGGCAAGCTTCGGGTCTATGGGGAGCCGGGGGCGATGGTGCGGGTGAGCACGCTCGACGAACGGGGCCAGAGCTGCGTGGTGGCTGAGGGCGGGACGCTGATCGAGGGGCTGCCAGGCGGTGAGCACAACGTGGTGCAGTTCAAGCGGGGGCCGGGCGGAGACTGGGATGCGGAGTGGGGGTGCGCACGGCAGACGGTGACTGTTGTCGAGGGCGAGACGGTCAGCGTCAACATGGGCTTGATGGAGTACTACGACCCGGGCGCGGGGCTGATCGCCGGGCGGGTGTATGAGCGGATGGGGGTTCCGGCGAGCGGCGTGGCGATCGTGGCGGTTAACTTCGAGACGGGACAAATCGGGGAGACGCTGGCCACTACGGATGAGGGCGGTTACTGGGAAGTACAGATACCCGAGGAGGGGCTGGGCGGCGATCCCTGGGTCTGCGATGGCAAGTGGGGCTCGGTGCCGCTCCTGGGCTTCCCGTACTCGGATGTGGTGCTGGGGGCGCGGGCTTACTCGGCATGGCCGGCGATGTACCAGCCGGAGGCGTGGCGCAAGGGGCCTCGGGGGCATGCGAACTTCACGTATGTGCCGGAGGCAATGTGGCTCGTGGACAACGAGGACGGGACGACGCATGAGACGGTGGAGACGGCGTATGGCGGGTGGGTGACGGAAGAGGCACTGCCGAAGTTCCGGTGTTTGAGCGTGGAGAAGTTGCTGGTGACGGGGCCGCAGCTCAAGGAGTATAGCCTGCACTCGAGCAGTGGCGTCGTACTGGGCAGTTGTTACCTCGACGCGCAGCCATTTGAGGACTATGAGACGCTGCCAGGACAATACCGGGCGGCGGGGTTCTACCCCGAGATGAAGCTGCTGATTGGCGGGAAGGTCAAGGGCTGGGCGGTGGTCGGTGATGAGGAACCGATTGGACTGGAGATGGCAGAGGCGCACCGGGTGGGGCTGGAGTTCGGGCGCCATGAGTGGTACACGGAGATCGGCGCGTGGAGGGACGCCGGCGAGCCGCCCGCGCCAATAGAAGGGGAGGCGCCTGCGCCACCAGAGGGGGAGGCGGCGATATCCGAGGGGACTGGGCTCCAGAATGTGGTCGGGTGGACGGACCTGGTGTGCCCGTACTGCGGAGGACCCGCGTGGCGGGACCCGGATGCGTTTGGGTACGTGCGAGGGTTCTGCTGCCAGTGCGCGGAGATGTTCGGGCCTGGAGACGCGATGGATGCGCGGACGCACTTCACGCTGCCGACGGTGCGGGGCGCGACGGGCTGGGGGACGCGGGCGCGTCTGGTGATGCGGAGCGGGGGCTGCAAGAGCTATGGCTTCAAGTGGCACTGGCGGCCTGAGGTCTATGATGAGACTGAGGACTTCCTGGTGCAGGGCGGGCCGGGGCAGGCTACCAATGCGCCGCGGTGGTTTGCGCGGCATGTGGATGAGATGGGTGATGGGAAGGGGTTCGGGGGGTATGACGCCAGTACATCTCCCCCATTCACGGCGGGACATGATCTGGGCTACTTCGAGGGCTTGCCGGAGGTGCAGCGGGGGCTGGGGCTGACGCAGATGAAGCTGCTATTTCCGTGGGGATACGAGCAGGCAGAAAAAGTGACGCTTGAGGTTGACTGCCGGCGGGTGGATTACCAGGTTGAGACGCTGACGGTGAAGATACCGGCCGGGGTGAAGGGGCCGGACGAAGAGAAGCCGCTGAGTGACGTGGTGAAGGTGTCGGGGGCGCATAAGTGGGCAGCGGAGAAGAAGACGACACCCTTTGCGGGGACGGGACTGTACCGGGAAGTGCTGAGGGTGCGGCTGGTTGAGCCGGTGGGGGCGGAATGCAAGTTCAGGATTGTCAATGATGCGCCGTTTATGGCACCGACGGCGGGAGTGGTGGTCGAGGAGCGGAAGGCGGCGCTGGTGGCGCTACAGATCGGCGGCGGGGGCAAGACTAGCGGACCGCACCTGCTTGATGATGGGATTGGGCAGGTGTTTGTGTTCTACGAGCGCGACGGGCAGATCTGGATGCGGCGGCGCGAAGGGCTGCCTGGAGGGTGGCTGGAGCCGAAGCAGGTGACGCAGGAGGGGGAAAACCGGGAGCCGTGCGCGGAGAAGGATCGGAGCGGAAGGTTGCGGCTGTGGTGGGAGCGCGAGGGCGGGCTGAAGAATGCCGTGTCGGCGGATGACGGCGAGAGCTGGGTGGAGGTGTAGCGATGGGCGCGATAGCGGGGCTGACCTACCCGACGATAGTGGAGCACAACGGGCTGGTGTACCTGACCGGATACAGGGATGGGAAGATGTGCTTCCGGCGGAGTGCGGACGGGGGCAGGAGCTGGCTACGGTTTGTGGACGGGAGCGAGGAGAAGGAGATCGGGCCGGGTGAGGAGGCGCGCGCGGGGCTGGTGAAGGTGGAGAGCGGCGGGCGGAGGCTATTGGCGGCGGTGGCGAACGGGGCGGTGATAGAGGTGTACGTTAGCGTGGATGATGGGGAGACGTGGGCGATGGAGGGGGAGGTTTGACTGGCCCTCACCCCCGGCCCCTTTCCCAGAAGGAGAGGGGCGCAAGAGGCATTCAGGCCATCTGGTGCCCTGCGGTCGGGCGCTTGAGAGGACAAGATGGCGACGTGGAAGTGAGGTGGGTATATGAGCAGGAGTTACCCGATTGCGCGGGTGCGCGTTTATGAGGCCGGGCAGGAGGCCTATGCCCGGTATGACGGGTTTGGACGATACGATGTGGCGGGGGATTTGTTTGCGGAGCAGGCGGTGCGGGTCAGTGAGGTTGATCCGGCGGAGCTTGGGATCTGGAGCGGGCAGGGATACCGCGCGCCGATGCCGGCGGCCATGCATGTTCGGGCGGGTGGGCTCAATACTGTGATGTGCCGGCCGTTTCTGGATACGACACAGGCGATCGGCCTGGGGCACTTTGCGCCGGTGGCGGGGACGTGGCGGGGGCTGAAGGGGCTGGGACTGGGGCAGGAGGTGAAACTCTACCAGTCGGATGGCACCAGCAACCGCGTGACGGGGATGGAGAGCAGGTTTGCGCTGCCGCATAACCCGCTGTTTGCGCTGTCATTGTATCGGGCGGAGCCGGGACCTGAGCATGACTGGGGACAGCCGCCCTATACCGAGATCCACTTCGGGATTGGCGAGCAGGATGAGTGGGCGCTGGTGATACCTTACGGGGCACCGATGTTTGTGATGCGGCGGCGCGGCGGGCAGTGGACGCGGGTGCATGACAAAGAGAAGGCAGTGCGGTGGCCGACGCTGGAAGGTGTGGCGAAGGGGCAGCGGCTGTTTCTGTGGATCGGGGCACTGCGAGGACGGCTGGCGATTTCAACGGACGGGTTCGCGGATGATGTGTGGGTGTGCGAGACGCCGGAGCCGCTGAGCATCAAGAGCAGCAAGGTGACGCTCTGGCATAATGCAGGGCAGTGGGCGTTTTCGTTCCTGCCGATCAAGATGACGCCGGCGAAGGTGTACGGGCCCGTGATCGAGACGGGATATCCCAGCGTGGCCTCGAAGGGCGAGGTGACGCTGGAGGGGCGGATGATCCCTGTGGTGGATGATGCGGGGGCGATGCTGTCGGCACCGCTGCTGCTCGATGACAGCCTGGCACGGGAGGGACTGACCGAGACGCAGCGGTCGTGGCAGGTGCAGATGGCGCCACACCGGCATATTGAGGAAGGCGTGGGCGTGGACCCGGATACGGGGCAGGCGGTGGACTTTGAGACGTGGGTGTCGCCTGAGTGGCTGGCTACGCAGGTGGCGCAGGAGGCTGAGGTGGCGAAGTGCGCGGCGCCAGTGTACCACGACCTGAGTACCGATGCCATTGCGGTGCACGGGGAGCATGCGCAGGACAAGGCGACGGCGCGGTATCAGGTGGCTCTCGACAACCAGCGCGGCCAACACGCGGAACTCAGGGAGTACAGGCGGGCCAGCGTGGCAGTTGGGTGGAAGATGAGCGATGGGACGGAGGCGCTGGTGGAGGTGATTGACGGGCAGGTAGTGGAGCCGCCGGTGGTGGCCATGCCCGGAGGGACCAGCGAGACGCGGATCAGTATTCTGGATCCGATGCTGCGACTCAGGGATGAGAAGGCGGACGGGCGGACGCCGGTGTTTGACGGGTGGCCGGTGGTGAAGGTGATCCGGTGGGTGCTGGCGCGGTGCGGGGTGCCGGTGACGGAGCAGGACCTTGAGGACACCGGGACGGTGCTGAGCAGCGGGACCGTGGAGCAGCCGGTCTGGCAGGTGGAGCCGGGCCGGTCGTGGGTGGAGTTTCTGCAGGAGGTTGCACGGTTCGACTACAACGCGGCGATCTGGTTCGATGAGGTGGGGGCGTTCCGCAAGACCTGCCGGTATTGCCGACAGAAGCGGACGGCGGCGGAGGTGACGCGTCATGACGGGACGCTTGAGGGGGCGTGCGACAACACCGTGCGCTGGGAGATGTACACGCGAGGGAAGGTGGCCCCGAATCCGCAGGCCGCGGGTGAGGTGCTGGATTTGCGGCGGACGCGGAAGAGCCTGGCGCCGGAGGAGTATGCCAACTATGTCGTGGTGAGCGGCATGGATGAGGCGGGGCGGCCCGTGAAGGCCGTGACGTTTGATGCGGCTTCCCTGTATGACGCGGCGTCGGAGCAGTACGTGGGTTGGCGCAAGATGGAGGTGGTGACACTGCCGGGGCGGAGTTCACAGGAGGCGGTCAACCGGATAGCCGCGGAGAGACTGGCGGAGTTGTCGGCGAGGCCAGAGCATGTGCGGATGGTGACGCCGCTGTTGCCCGAGGCGCGAGTCGGGCAGGTGCTGAGGATCAGCGGCGGGGAGAAGATGGGCGTGAACGGGCAGTGCTACCGGATCGAGGCGGTGCGGCACCAGGTGGAGCGGAGGCAGGATGAGGTGGCGACGACGGTGGTGGAGGCGAAGTGGCTGGGATAGGAGGCGAAGCGGGTTGGATATTGTGCAGGTGACGCGGCGGATCGTGGACCAGCAGGTGCGGCCGGGGCAGAGGGCTGGGACGACGGTGGCGGGGACCGTGCCGCAGGCGGGGGCGATGCGGGGCAGCGGGAAGTTCCTGAAGCGCGTGGCGGCGGACGGGACGGTGCGGGAGAGCGGGGTCTACGGCAGGGCGCGGTACGGACGGAGTTGCTGGAGCTAGAGATGATCGTGGAGCGTGAATGGCATGGCGGGGACGACTGAGTTCTATGGGTTGACGACGGGCGTTGTGACCGACGATTTCGTCGAGGCGGATCACCATAATCGGGTGGCGGATACGCTGGACCGGGTGTTGGGGAGTGTGCTGACGAAGCTGCTGGCGCCGGGCGTGTATGCGGGATGGGAGGTAGACCTGCTGGGGCAGGTTGGGTCTGGTGAAGGGCTGGTCGGCGGGTGTTGGTGCCGGACGGTGGCAGCGCAGGCGATTGAGGGGTTGACGGCAGGGGCGACCAACTATGTGTTTGGGCGGGTGGATGCGGGTTCTGCATCACAGGGCACGGTGAGCTTCTTCGCCCAGCTTAGTGCGGTGAAGCCGGCGGGGGCGGTGCTGCTCGGGAGTGTCGAGGTCGATGGTGCCGGGCAAGTCGTGAGCGCCAATTGCACGCTGCCGAGCGTGGACCGGCATTGCGTGCGGATGGAACTGGCGCCCTTGAGCGGGAGCGGGATGGTGACGGCGGTGGCGCCGAATGAGGAGTTCGTGGCGCAGGTGTCGCATGGCGCGACGATGCGGGTGCCAGGGGCAATAGGGTTTGCGTCTAGTAGCCCGGATTTCACGTGGGAATTGGGCGAGACGTGGCGCGGGGATGGGTTCGCGGTGAAGGGGCGAAACAACGGGGCGGTAGAGGCGGATTTCGTCTATACGTGGACGCGGCAGGGGTTCGTGGAGTAGCCGGTGATAGTCGCGATCGGTGATCGCTCGTACGGGACGATATCGAGAGATAGAAGCGACGGCGATCGTTGGTCGACGATCATCGCGGTCTGGTGACCGCTCCTACAGGCAGCCGTGGGTGGCGTTACTGAAGAAGGTATAGATATGAGGGAGATCATTCGTCTCTGGGCCGGAGTGGGTCCAGAGACGAAACTGTTTCTGACGTTGACGATGGCGGGCGTTCTGGGGGCGCTGGCTACTACGGCGCTGGACCGCAAGCCGCTGGTCATGCCGCGAGTACGGCATGGGGCGCTGTACCTGGGTTTCCTGGGGACGCTGATCACCTCGGTAGTGGCGGCTCATGCGGTGGATCACGGGTTCAGCACGGCGCTGGTGGCGGCAGTGTGCGGGGGAGCGACACTACGGCGACTGAAGGCGGAGATCGACCGAGGATTTGACCGCGAACAGCGGCGATTGGAGGGCGAGCGCCGGGATGGGGACTAACGAATGGATGGTGATCGTGCCAGCGGCGGCGGAGGGGCTGCTGCTGACGGCTTGCCTGCTGGTGTGGATGAAGCTGCGGACGCTGCGGGTGAGCGGGGTGTGCGAGCTGACGCTGGGGGCGATCACGGTGGACGCAGCGGTGCAGAGCTGGCAGCTTTGGCTGCGGGCGGGCGGCCCGGCAGGTGTGGCGTGGCTGCTGCACGCGATGCTGTCGTACGTGATGGTGTATGTGCTGTACCGGCTGGGAGAGTTGCTGTGGCGACTGCGGGAGCAGAAAGAGGGGGCTTGTGCGGCGAAACGCTGGGTTGGGCCAGCGACGCCGGAGCAGATAGAGGTCGGATGAGACCAGGCTGAGGAGGAGAAGGAGTATGGGTGATGTGATCGGATCGGTACTGCGGGATGTTGTGAGCCCGACGCTGGGCGCGGGGCTGATGGTGGCGGGGTTCTCGTTTGTGCGCGAGTGGGCGCGGCAGATGAAGGATGAGCGGAAGAGGAAGCTCGTTTTGGCGCTGGTGCGGGCGGCAGAGCAGCTCTATGGTCCCGGTAAGGGCGAGGCGAAACGGCGGTATGTGCGGGAGAAGGCCAAGCAGAGCGGCCTGGGTGAGGTGGCTCGCGAGCAGGTTGAGGCGGCGGTCTATGAGCTGACACAGGAAGCGGCGCAGTAGCCACAGCGGCGTAAGAGAAGGGCCGCCACCTCGGAGTGAGGTGGCGGCTTATTTCTGCGTATAGGAGCGGCTTACTCGACCGGAACGGCCTTGCCGGTGCGGGCGGAGGTGTAGCAGGCCTCGATGACCTTGTGGCTCCAGATGCCGTCTTCGCCGGGGATCGGAGCGGGAGTGTCGTTCATGATGGCCTGGCAGAACGCCTGGATGTGGGCCATGTACATGTTCGTCACGGGGGGCTCGATGGTCTGCTTGGCAGCCTCGGGCTCGCGGGCCTGGCCGGCGTCGTAGCCTTTGTCACCCTTCTCGATGACGGCGTTGAGCTGGCCGGTGGAGGCCTGGCCGATGGTGCCGAAGGAGTAGACGCTGCCCTTGGAGCCGTAGACTTCGAGGGCGTTGCGGGCGGCGGCGTCGGGGACGTTGAACATGGCGTCCACTACGCCAATCGCGCCATTCTCGAACTGCAGCATCGCTACGGCGGTGTCTTCTGAGGCGTAGTCCTGCACGAGATTGGCGGTGTAGCACTTGACCTCGCGGACGCGGCCGAAGAACTGCTCGAGCAGGTCTACGCAGTGGTTGCCCATGTCAATGAAGCTGCCGCCGCCACCGAGTTCCGGGTTCTGGCGGAAGGCACCAGGGATGGGCGGGTACCAGCAGGTGAGCTCGGCACGGCCCATG
>JBDKRC010000087.1:0-42584 GCA_039683575.1 Armatimonadia bacterium
AACCAAACGCCTTTTAGTTAACATCCGCCTGAAAGCGAAAACCCCAGAACACGGGGGTTCTGGGGCTTCTGGTGAGACTTGTGTTAACCAAACCACGAATGGTTCGGATCTAGTACAAATTGGCTCCGCACGACGTAGCAGGATCCGAACCTGTGCCATCATAGACGCATGGGGAGATCTGGACTCCCGCCGCAATGCCGCCGAGTTCGTGTTGCACTACGGGAAGCCCCCCGCCGATGCCCCTGAGGTCTCAGAATCTTCAGCGCCTTGCCCACGGGAAACAACTGAGCAACGGGCGGTCAGGTTTCAACAGATGCTGGCTTCAGGCGAGGTTACGACACGGGCAGATTTAGCCCGTCACCTCGGTGTGGCTCGGTCCTACGTGACTCAGGTTTTGAGGCATCTGCCAGCGGCGGCGCTGGAGGCATCCATATAGAAGGGGTGTCGTCCCCAAAATCTGGGATCGGCGGAAGCGCCCTTCCTCGCACCACCCTATTCTGATGACGGGGGGGCTTCTCCAGCGGCGCAGCGGCAGGGGGTCCCCTATAGGGACTCCCTGCTCACTCCTCCCCGTCTTCCCCCGCCGCCCGGTCGAGATGACTGCGCAGGTCTCGCTCACTGGGACGGCAGTATATCTGAGCCGTGGTTGCCACTGAGGAGTGGAAAAGTATGGCGGCGCAGTCGGGTAATGGCACTCCAAGTTCACTAACGAGCATTTTCGCCAGAGCATGACGTGCTTGATGAATGCCCTTGAGTTGTGAGCGCAGGTCGTCAGGCACGAACCGTGCCAGCCTGCGGTGCCAGATATCGTGCAGGGTCCATCTCGTGATCGGCTCGAAGGGATACTTCTCCGAAGTGAACAGGTAGTCGTGCTGCACGGGCGGTCGCACTTTCATCCACGCCGCCAGCGCCTCCCTCGCTTCTACATTCAGGGGCACCGAGTAGGACCGCCCTTCCCCGCCCTTTACCACGTCATAGGTGATGCTGCCGCTTCGGGCTTTGATGTCCACGTTGGAGAGTTTGGCGTGGGCAATGCTGCTGGCTCTGGCTCCCGTCCACATCGCCACGTAAACAATGGCACGGTCACGAACGCTCAACTTCCCCGCCGCCCGAAAGATCGCCATTCTCTCCTTCTTGGTGAAGCCCGATGGCGCAGGCTTCTGGGTCTGCGGCAACTTCGGCATTCTGATGCTGGTCAGCACGGCGGGAGCCAGCAGTTTGAGCATCGCCCTGATGGAACCGAACTTCCGCTGTACCGTCCCCGCCTGACAGGTTTTGAGCAACCACGTCCGAAACTCGGCAAGGTCCATGCTGGTCAGGGCTACATCGTCAGGGTCAATGCCGTTGCCGTAGGTGCCGACATACCATTCTTCCAGCCCACGGCAGTCAATCTCGACTCTTTGGCGGCTGGAGTCCATCAGGTCCTGCTTCGCCAGTTCTTCCCGCAGTCTGCTGATGAAAATGCTCTCGCTCATGGCTTTCACCCCTGCTAGTACAGTCTTCGTGGGCTGAATTGTTTTCTTTAGCCCCAGCCCCGGGTCCAACATCAGAGTTGGTCAGGGGGTTCCGATATAACAGAGTGCGACTAGCGGGTGATATGCTTCGTGGGGCAGCATGGCTGAGGTTTCGGATCGACCTTACCTATTTGGGCGGGGCTCTGCTCAATCTGTTGGGCTATAGGTTTCGTCACTGGAGGAGATTTCGGCGGTGACAGTCGCAGGAGAGATTCGACCGAGGCGTCTGTCTGGGGATCACCGTTTCTCAGCCACAGTAACAGATGAGATCAGTGACGCTTCATAGGGATCTTGGGGCACCTAGGGACATCTTGGTCATCTTGCCCAAAAGCCCAGCCGAACCCAACTGGGACCTAGATGACCAACATGGACCTAGATGTACCTACCTATCCCTATATCTCTAGATTTCCTTCTTCTTCGCAACTTCAGGTTTTGACATACGTGAGCGTCGTATAACGAGAACCCGCCGCCCCGCCGACGGGCAAGCCGCCTGCTCTTCACCAGCCCCCACGAAAACTCCGACAGCATTCCATTAGAGATTTACCTAATGCGTGGGACCAGAAGCCAGCCAGACGGCTCGTGGCTCCTGACCTGCCGAGATTTCTCGTGCGCCGTGCGCCGTGCGGCTTGCCGAAAACTCGACGGGGGCTCGTCATGGGGGATTGTAAACGCCGGTTGGAAAGTGCGGCGGGTCTTGTGGCGGTTTGGAAGTGCGGCACCCTATAATCTGACCGGGATGCGGGTTTTTTGCCGGCGGCGTGGGAGCGTCGCTGAAGCGGGCTCGGTCCTGGAGGAATTGGGGTGTATGCCGATATGCATTGGTGGAGCGAGATCCGTCGTCGAGTGTTAGTCGAAGGGGTCAGTAAGCGCGAGACACTGCGTCAAGGCGAAACCGACCGCGCGGACTTCGTCTGGATCCCGCGACGACCTGATACACGCGGTGGGCCAACAGCTCAGGTAACTGGTGAGCGATCTTCCGCGGATCGCGTCCATCGGCCAGGCAGGCCGCCAACTGGCGCGCAAATCCGAGCCGTCAAGCGGCCGCGGCGACCAGCATCAAGCCGCCGTCGCTGGAGATGTCACCGCCGTCAAAACCACCCGTCAGGCGTTTGCCATGAAGGATGCCAAAGGCATCTGCTCAAGACACTGTGTCATACCGGGGAACCTCACCGAAATGTGCTTCCTTTGGCGTAGAAGGCTATTTCGACGGCTCTCCGTTGTCCTTCGTTGCGGCTCATGAATAATCCGGGTTAGAAGGCCCAGTCGATCCGAGTTGTGAAGAAGTCTTCCTTGGCCTGCGAGGTCCCGAACAGGTCTACAGTCCGCCGAGAGTATTCCGTGTGCCAGGCGATGTTGTCGGCGAGGTAGTAGCGCCCAGCGACAGTCCAGCGCTTTATGTCTGCACCCGGTCCGTCGGGCGTGTTCACCAGGTCATACCGCGCCACACCGACCCACTTGGTGCTGGGCAAATACATCGCCTGCAAGAACCCGCCCGAGAACACGTAGTTCCCAGGCCTTCCGGCCAGAGCCGCGTCATCGCTGCCCCGTAGGTATTGCAGGTCAAAATTCCACTCGCGCAGATTGACCGCTGCATCGAGTCCCCAGCGATTCAGGCTGTGACGCTCGTTCGCCAGCAACGCGTCTGCCGGCCGGGCCTCGCCGAAGTATGCCACGGCTCCCAGTCGCTGGCCCGCAGTCTGCCCTTCCCCGGGGCCGAAGACCTTGACCGCACGCAGGTAGAGGTCCGAGGGCGCGTCAGAGGAGGTGTTCGTCGTCGAGCCATCGACCCATCCAGCGCCGTAGCGCAGCCCGCTACGGGTCCCGCCGGACAACTCCACTCCCGTCTGCGTTGCGGCCAGTGACAAGCCGCTCGGGCCCGTGAAGTCGTAGATCTCATACGGCGCGATGGTCAGCAGTCGCTTGGCGCTGAACGGCAGCCAAGCGCCTTCGAAGCGGCCCACGCGGGCATTCAGATTCAGGCTGGTGACATGGCTGAAGACAACGTTCGCCATCTCTAGCGTACCGCTTTGGGCGGCCAGTCCGCGCGAGCCGCGAATCTCGGGCAGGTAGACCAGGAAGTAGCCGATGTTCTGCTTGACCAGCCCCGCGGACAGGATGTCGAGGCCGCCGACCTGGAGCTCATTGACATTCTGGGCCTTCGGCGTGTTGCGGAAGCGATCGCGGTTATAGCCGAAGTTGGTGCGCCCGGCAAAGGGCGCAGGACCATCCAGCACGGTCTGCTCGTTCTCCTCGCGACCAGGCAGTTGATAGCCATTGTTGCGATACCGCTGGCCGAAGTCGTTGAGCCGCGGGTAAGACGAATGACACATGGTACAGCTGAACCCGTACTTGCGGGCAAACACCGGGACTGCGTGTGCGGGCGTGATGACTGCCGGCAGGCAGCCCGCGATCACGAGGAAACAGAGTATGCGAGTTGACATTCCCATGATCTAAGGTCCTCCAGCAGAGGCTATCTGGGCATTTCCGGCTCTACCACGACCACCGGATCGCCCGTCAGCGCCTTGAGGTATTCGACCAGGTCAGCCTTCTCCCGCCGCGACAGTTGCAGAGGCAGCATCATCGGATCGAGGTTCGGGTTCGGCACCGAACCCAGGTCATAGAGGTCAATGACCGCTTTCAGGGTCGGTTCCGACCCGTCGTGCAGGTACGGCGGGGTTATCGCTACATTGCGCAGCGTCGGGGTGCGGAAGGCGCCCATGTCGCGCCGGTTCTTGGTGACTTCGTACCGCCCCACGTCTGCGAACTTCCCGCTCTTGTAGCCGATGCCAAGATTGTGGTAGCCCGAATCGCTGAAGGCAGGTCCACTGTGGCAGGCCATACAGTGTCCTTTGCCCTGAAACAGCTTCATGCCACGGACCGCCGAGGCGGACATCGCATCGCGGTTGCCCTGCAGGTACTTGTCATAGGGGGAGTTGCCGGAGACAATGGTGAGCTCGAAGGATGCAATGGCCTTGGCCACGCCGTCAACAGTCGGTTCGGTCCCAAAGGCTGCCTGGAACATCTGACAGTATCCGGGAATGACCTTCAGGCGCTCTATCAGCTTCGGCAGAGGCAGATCCATCTCGACGGGATTGGCGACGGGACCCACTGCTTGCTTCTCGAGATGGACGGCGCGACCGTCCCAGAACTGCGGGATGATGTAGCCGGCATTCAGGATTGTGGGCGAGTTGCGGCCACCCTTCTTGTGGTCCACGCCCTCAGACACCGGCGTGACATCGGCCCATCCTGCATCCGGGCGATGGCAAGTGGCGCAGGATACGGTGCTATCGCTCGATAGCCGTTTGTCAAAGTAGAGCGTCTTACCCAGAATGATCTTCGCATCCGACTGAGGGTTGTCTGACGGCACGGGGATCGGCGGCAGCAACCCGTTCGCCATGAACCCGCCCCCCGCCACCACCCCATGCGTCGGCAGTAGCAGCGCCCCCAGCACCAACAGACCAAAACCTAAGCAGACCAGTCTCTTCATGGAGTACCCTCCGCATAGTCGGCCTACGTTGCCGTTCTATACGCTCCACATCCGACATAGTTCGTTATTGTACACCATTGGTCACTACTCCTGCCAAACACAAATGCTCCAGGCCTGCCGTTCTCAAACATGGTTCACCCGCGTTCGGGAGGTGGCGCTGCTCCTCTCCCGTCTGCACTTCTTCGTGACGTCGCCCGGTAGCGCCCCCTCTTCGTGTCCTCTACTCCTGAGCGGCCTCAGCGACGGGGCGCGTCGCCGCATGCTTGACCAAGTAGAGGAGGCTCCAACCAGCGGACAAGGCAAGTGCGCCGTAGGCGATGATGGCAAGGGCCACGTGAATATGCAACCACAGCTTGTTCTGCAGTGCGGGGGGCAGGGGCACGTGTCCCTTCTGCGGGAAGTACAAATATCCATACATAGAGACCAGCAGGGCGATCGGCAAGGTGCCCAGCAGGGCGAAACGCTGTCTGCCGAGGTAGGCAATCTGCCCCCAAAGCACGATGCCCCAGACGAACCACAGCGAGAAATCATACCCGCTGGTGAAGGTCAGGCGGTGTGCTTGAACGGCGCGGATGATCAGGACAATCGTGTTGCCAGCAAAGCCAGCAGCCGCGAAGCCAAAGCCCGTCTTCGACAGCGTCTGCTTCCCGCCAGCCGTGCTTAAGAGGGTGAGCAGTAAGCCGAGCAGGTAGCACACGAAACATCCCGTGGTGATGACCGCCTCGACCGTGGCGACGTCGCTGAAGCCGCCCAACAGCCGGCCGGTAGGACTGGGCCGGGCCACGCCGTAGGAATGCAGGCTCTGCAGGAAGTTCACCCCGGCAAAGGTGAAGAGAAGCGCCAGGAAGCCCGCCAGGACAATGGTGGCGGAGGTTTTGCCGGTCCATTGGCGCTGGCGGCGGCCGTGAAGGTAGCCAGCGTAAACAAGCCAAGTGACCAGCGAGGCGGTCTCCTTGGGGTCCCAGCTCCACCAGCGCTGCCAGACATACTGGGCCCACACTGCGCCGGTGATGATGACCATGGTCAGCAGTGGAAAACCGAAGGCCACGGCCCGGTAGATATTGTTATCAATCTGTTCAAGCGGAGGCAAAGAGTTGCTCAGTGTCCCCCAGAAACTGACACGGCTTCTAGGCACTTGTGCTCTCCTCCTGATCAGGCTCCGTGGCCGCACCAGCCACCGGCTTGCCCCCGCTACGTTCAAGCATGTCATTCCATATGCGGTTGGTGTCGTCGGCAGGGTCCCCGGCATGGCCGCAGAGCGAGAGCGTCAGAGCGGTCCGGCCCTGGCCGCGCGGCTCAAAGCCGATGACACAGCGTCTCAGCGGGAAGTAGAAGATCATCGTTAGGCCGATTATGCAGGCGATGAACCCGCCCCATACCAGCGGCAGGCCGACGTCTTTGCGGATGCCCAGCCCGGTGTACTTGGTGATGCCAATGAACCTGATCCAGCCGTCATTCAGCGACAAAGCCTCACCTGGCAGCAGCCAGCCCAACTCCCTCACCCAAGGCGTCGGCGGGCGCTGCGCCCCCCCTGTGGGCTTGGGGCCGGAGACGCCCGACACGTAGGCGAGGCTGAGGGCTGGTGTGCCGGGGTACTCACTGCTACGCTGGTACAGCCTTCCGTTGCGGCGGACGGCATCAGGGCAGAATCGGGTAGCGACAAGCGCTCCGTGGCTGCCCGGCAGGAAGAGGGCAGACGACTTCTGCGGCACGCTCCACATTGATCGGTCATCGCCGATCCCCGGCCCGCGTTCGAGAGGGAACGCGTGCTGCTGGGACTTGCCGCTCCGGGTTATCTCTATCTTTGCCTCGCCCAGACCCCAGTCGGACTGGCTGATAAGATACCCCTTGTAGCGCATCGTGCGATTGACCGAGATGGTCCCGCGTTGTACTTCCTGACTGGCGCTGAGTATCCGCACCTCGCTGTAGTAGTTCTCCACTGACCCACTATCTGGGTCCCGGGCGATGGTGAAGCGGTCTACCGTGATGGCGAAGGGTATCGTCCCGTCCTCGCTGCGGAAGCTGTCACCCTCCATAATGGTGACCCTCTGATCGACAGACAGCCGGGGGATGGCGCCCATTACCGAGCCCAGAGCAATCAGAAACACCGCGTAGTGCACCAGCGCTTGCCCCCAGGCCGACAGGCGGCGCTTGTGCACATATAGCAGACGCAGCTCGCCTTCCGCTTCGAGGTGATGGAGGCGATAGCCATGCTTGCGCAGGGCCGGCGTCACGGCGCTGATTGCCTGTTCAGGCGCAAGCGGCACCAGCCCACTGAGTTCTCCGCCTGCCCTGAGCTTAGAGCTTGCCTCTGCCGCCGTGGGGATCCGCCAGCGGAGAGTCGCTTCCTTCCATAGTCGCCCGGAACAGGCCATCAAGCTTAGGAGCAAGACTGCGATCAGCAGTTGAAACCACATCGTCATGTGCACATGGTCAAGCCCCAGCCGGACGATGACTCTGCCGATGAAACGCCCATAGCGCGTGGAGTAGGACTGAAGGTCACCATTCTGAGGCACGATGGCACAGATCAGCGCTGCGACCGCGATAAGCGACAGCAGTAGGAAGACCGTGCGCATCTCCTTGAGCTTCTTCCGCCCGGCGCGGATCACGTCGCCAAAGGTGATCTCCGGCTGCGGACGATCCGCTGGGCTCGGAACCGGTGTACTCACTTATCTCTACCCTCTCCGCCGGATGACGGCTGGCCCTTGCTGTCGAGGAAGGTGGCCCGCGCCGTGATCGGCGGCTTGTTTGGGTTGGGGAGTATCGGTGGCTTCCCGCGAAAAGTAGCCCTTGTAGTAAGGCATCAGCCAGGCGTTGGTTACGCCGTGCTTGTGGCTGGCGGCGCCGATCAGTTCAAGACGCAGCACGTCTACGCTTTCGGATCGAGATGGCTGTTGGCGGCGCAGAGCTCAATCGCCTCGAAGATGCCCTTGTCCGGGATGCCCATGGTGTGTCCGCAAAGCTTCATCGTAGTACTTTTCGGACAAGTCAGTCGATTTCCGTGTGGGTGGGGCGGGGACCTTCCAAGTTGCGGGAGGTATGGCCCAGAGGGCGTTCCCCAACCCCAGGCAAGGGGTTGTCATCCTTGTATATTCACTCAAAGCTCCGTTTCGGGAAGTCGTTACCTTACGCTTGGTGAATATGCCAGTCTTATAGCTATACCTACTGCCCCTGGCCAGGGGCAGTAGGTCGGGCGCGGCAGACCGTTTCATTCTCGGTCCTAAAGGCCGCCGCTCAGCTTGGTCCCGCGTCCGTCCCGTTGCGCCCGAACACTTGCCAGGTCGGTCGTGAGACCGTATCTGCAAGGTTGGGCCCACACGGGGAATACCCAACATCACAGCAGTGCTTCGTTGGAATCGATGTCACCTAAGGTCGTCTGGTGTCGCCGTACTTCCCCTGGAGGCCGTGGGCCTCCGGTCGATCGAAAGACCGCCCCCCAATCCCCTCCGCCGGCGGATGTGCTGAACCGCGCTATCAGGCAGAATGTCCATAGCGATAGCGGCGCGTCAGGCGTCACTTGCGGCCGGCCTCGCGGAAGAGCTCCATGAGTTCGCGGTCACGAGTGACGTCCGCCCGCGCCCGAGCCCCGGCGCTCGGGATGCCACCGGGTCTATGTCGGCTCCCAGTCGGTCTCTGCCGCGACTCTGGACGAGTATGAAAAGGGGGAGACGGTCCAGGAGATTGTCGCGAGCGTCCGCATCTTCCGTGAGTATGGGATCATACCCCACGGCATGTTCGTTCTGGGCAGCGACAACTATGATGTGCGGACCATCCGCGAGACCTCCCGCTTCGCCCTCCGCCATGGCATCAACAGTGTCTGGTTCATGGCACTAACGCCACTTCCGAGAAACTGGAGGCTGCCGGGCGCATCTTCGAGCGGAACTGGCGGCTCTACGATGGCCAGCACGTGGTGTTTGATCCGAGCAATAAGAGTGCGGCACAGCTGCTGCGTGAGACGTGGCGGGCGCAGGAGCACAATTCGTCTTAGCACTACAGCCGCATAGGAAAGACAGACCATGGACAAGAAGACCTTCATCGAGGGTATCGCAGTCGGAGCCGTGGCGGGGGCCATCGCAGGGCTCCTGCTGGCGCCGAAGACAGGCCAGAAAATGCGCGACGAGATCAAGGCTCACTTCGCGGAGATCAAGGACCAGATCGTCGCGAAGCTCGAGGCGGCAGACGACTTCACGCAAACGAAGTATGAAGAGGTCGTCAAGGCCGTCATCGCCGAGCTCGAGGCGGCCAAGAAGATCACGGGCGACGAGGCGCAGGAGATGGCGAGCAGACTGCAGGACGGCTACGAGGCCGTCAAGCAGACGATCCACGAGCACACCGCCGGCGACGAGTCACCGACGACCGCGTAGCCGACGCGGAGACCCGGGCAGGCCGGCCCGCGTAACTGTCGACTGCAATCGCCAGTAGCCAAAGGCTGAAGACAAATGGGCATACTGGGCTGGATCATCCTCGGTGGCGTGGCGGGCTGGATTGCTTCCGCCCTGACCGGCAGTCGCGAAGGCTGCCTGATGGATATCGTGATCGGCATTGCCGGCGCGCTGATCGGCGGGTTTCTCTTCTCACATTTCGGCCACGCACCCGTGACGGGCCTGAACCTGGCGAGTCTACTCGTGGCGGTGGTGGGCGCGGTCATTCTGCTGCTCGTCGTGCGCGCCATCCGCAAGCGGTCCTGAGCGTTCGCGGGCGGGTGAAGTGGCGTTCGGCCTGACAGCGTCTCTGTCCAACGCGGAGGAAGGCACAGGTATGGAACCAGAATCGAAAGGAGATGAACTAGAGAGAGAGAGCCGTCAGGCCGGACCGCTTGGCCGCGTCGCGGTCTACCTCAAGTCGCTCGGGCCCGGTCTGGTCACGGGGGCGGCGGATGACGACCCCTCGGGGATCGGCACGTACTCCCAGACCGGCGCGCAGTTCGGCTACGCCCAGCTTTGGACCTCCGTGCTGTGTCTGCCCTTGATAATCGCCATCCAGGAGATTTGTGCCCGCATCGCGCTGGAGACCGGGCGGAGCCTGGCGCAGAACATGCGCCTGCACTACCCACGTTGGCTGCTGTATTCCTGCGTGGGGCTGTTGGCCATCGCGAACATTGTCAATATCGGGGCCGATCTGGGCGCGATGGCTGCCTCCGCCCGGATGCTGCTGCCTTTGCCGCATCTGCTTTGGCTGCTGGCTATCACAGCAGTCGTCGTCTTGTTGCAGGTCTTGGTGGCGTATCACGCCTATGCGAGGTTCTTGCGGTACGCCACGCTCTCGCTGTTCGCGTACATCCTGGTGGCTTTCTGGGCCAAACTGGACTGGCAGTTGGCGCTACGCAGCACGGTCATCCCACTGCTCCGCTCCGACGCGGATTACCTCATGAACATCGTTGCCATTTTGGGCACGACCGTCACGCCCTATTGCTTCTTCTGGCAGGCGAATCAGGAGGTGGACGAACAGATCGATGAAGGGTTGAGATCGCCGAAGTCACGCAGTGGCGTGAGCGGGGGGGACCTGAAATGGATGCGCTCCGACGTCGTCAGCGGGATGCTCGTCTCACAGGTCGTCTGCTGGTTCATCATCGCTACCACGGCCGCCACTCTCCACGCACACGGGATAAGCAACGTTGATAGCGCCCCTAAGGCGGCCGAGGCGCTCCGACCCCTGGCAGGCAATCTGGCATATGTGCTATTTGCGGGTGGCATCATCGGGACGGGTCTACTGGCCGTTCCCATTCTGGCGGGGTCTGCCGGGTATGCGATCAGTGAGTCGTTTCACTATCGCGCCGGGCTGGCTCTGGATTGGCGGCACGCTCGCGTGTTCTACGGCGTCATCGCGGTGTCAACCGTCATTGGCATGGCACTCAACTTCATCGGCATCAACCCCATGAAGGCGCTGTACTACTCGGCCGTGCTCAATGGAGTGATCGCACCGCCTTTGATGGTCATCATCATGCTGATCAGCGGCGATGGCCGGATCATGAGGGACCGCACGAACAAGGCATGGTCGAAGGCTGTGGGCTGGGCCGCCACCGGGATCATGAGTGTGGCTGCGATTGCCCTGGTCGTACAACTGCTGATGAGACATGGCGGGCAGTAGCGGACCCGTGTACTGCCCGGCCGGCCCGAGAACTCAGCAGGCTTCGCCTGCGTCTGAGAGCGGGAGCCAGGTTTCGGGCTTTGCGGCGCATCAGGGGCCAATAGGGAGGCGGAAGGCTGGTGAGCAGAGTCAAGACCAGGCTGCAGTCGAAGTGCGCGAGCGGGAGACCGAACGCCGCGGTGCGGCAGGAGACGCCGAAGGCGCCACCGCAACCTGCGACCTCGACCCACGCCGACCAACCCAAGACGACAGGGGTTGCCGATCAGCGACCCATCTGCAAGCGGCTATTCCGGCACCTGGGGAGCTTTCGGGGGAGCTTGAATGACGGAATGGCGGCGCACCTCGAGAAGCATGGCAAGTCGGGGGGTAATGCGCTGCGAGCGGCAGTCCTCGGGGCCAGCGACGGCCTGGTATCCAACTTTACCCTCGTCATGGGCGTGGCAGGCGCGAATCTGCCAGCGAAGAGCATCCTGCTGACAGGTCTCGCCGGCTTGCTCGCAGGCGGCATCTCGATGGGCCTGGGTGAGTGGATTTCCGTGCAGAGCTCGCGTGAGCTTTATCAGGAGCAGATTCATGGAGAGAAAGACGAGATTGCGGCGGCGCCGGCGCGTGAGACAGCAGAACTCGTCTTGATCTACCGGGCGCGCGGGTTCGACGAGGAAACGGCACGGACGATGGCGACGCGCATGATGGGCGACCCGGATACGGCCCTGGACGCGATGACGCGAGATGAGTTGGGGATAGACCCGGCCAGACTCGGCGGCTCGGCGTGGGAGGCGGCCGTCGTGTCGTTTATCCTGTTCATGGTCGGAGCCTTCATCCCGGTCCTTCCCTACTTCTTCCTCAGCGGCGTGACGGCAGTGAGCGTAAGCGCAGGCGCCAGCGCAGCCGGGTTGTTTCTCGTGGGGGGGGCGATCACGAGGCTCACCGGCAAGTCGGTGCTGTGGTCGGGAGTCCGGCAGGTGGCCTTCGGTCTCGTCGCCGCTGCCGTGGTCTTTCTCATCGGCCATTTGATCGGCACTAAGCTGGGAGGCTGACGGCCAGCGGAGTTGGGCGTGGTGCTTCTTCCAGCGCTAGAACGTTGCCTCGGCCACGCCCATCTTCCGGCAGATCTCCGCCACCGCCGTACCATTTTCCGCCTGCTATAGGGCGAACACGGTTGGGGGTTCCGTATACCGTTTGTGCTCCATGATCCTCGTCCTCCTGAGAGCAATATACCCTTCATTGACTCTCATTCCAAGTGGACCAAGATTCGGGGTTCAGAGCAACGGACTGGCCCGCGCCCACCACAGCGTGCCGATCCGCAGTATCGGCCCTGTAATGGTTCACGTCTCCCCGAGATGCGCAGACGTACCGCGTCCATCCGTGCCTCAAAGCGCGGTGTGAACTGGTGCGGCACGTCCTAACGTCTGGCTAGATAAGCTCACGGGCGGCGACTGCTGTCGTTCACCCACGAGAGCGGAGTCGGAACAAAGCATCAGGCTGCTACCGCGCTCTACGACCCTCTCATTCTCGGCGGCAGCTTCGGAGGCCAAGGCCCTACCAAGTGGCACAACGGCTTCCGTCAGGCGCGGAGCGCCCAAGGGAGATCGACAGTGGACAGGAAGAAGACGACTGCCAAGTCCGGCACACGCAAGGGAGACAGCAGGTCAGCTCCCAGCGGCGATGTACAGATCGCCGCCGGCGGTGAACTGCACCAGATCGCGGGTGGCCCGCATCCCGCGTTGACCACCAACCAGGGCACGCCTGTGTCCGATAACCAGAACTCGCTACGGGCCAACCCGCACGGCCCGTCACTGCTGGAAGACTTCGTACTGCGCGAGAAGATCACGCATTTCGACCATGAGCGCATTCCGGAACGAATCGTCCACGCGCGGGGCACGGGTGTGCATGGCTTCTTCGAGCTTACGGATTCGTTGGAGCAGTACACTATCGCCCGAGTCCTCAGGGAGGTCGGGGAGCAGACGCCGCTGTTCGCGCGCATTTCGACTGTCGCCGGTGGCGCGGGCTCGGTCGACACGGCCCGCGACGTGCGTGGATTCGCCGTGAAGTTCTACACCAAAGAGGGAAACTGGGACTTGGTCGGCAACAACATCCCGGTGTTTTTCATCCAGGATGCGATCAAGTTCCCCGACCTGGTCCATGCGGTGAAGATGGAGCCGGACCGGGCGTTCCCGCAATCGGCTACCGCACACGACACTTTCTGGGATTACATCTCCCTCACTCCCGAGTCCATGCACATGGTCATGTGGATCATGTCCGATCGCACCATCCCGCGCTCGCTGCGGATGATAGAGGGCTTCGGGGTGCACAGCTTCCGCCTTCTGAACGCCGCAGGCGAGTCAACCTTCGTCAAGTTTCACTGGCGGCCCAAGCTAGGGCTGCAGTCCACGATCTGGGACGAGGCGGTCAAGATCGCTGGCGCCGACCCGGACTTCCACCGGCGGGATATGTTCAACGCCATCTCCGGTGGGGACTTCCCCGAGTGGGAACTGGCGGTTCAGCTTTTCACCCAGGAGGAAGCGGACAGCTTCCCCTTCGATCATCTGGATGCGACCAAGCTGATCCCCGAGGAGTTGGTGCCGCTCCGCGTGATCGGTCGCATGGTCCTGAACCGCTGGCCTGATAACTTCTTTGCCGAGACGGAGCAGGTGGCATACTGCCCGGCGAACATAGTGCCGGGCATGGACTTCTCCAACGACCCCTTGCTGCAGGGGCGCCTGTTCTCCTACCAGGACACGCAGCTTTCACGCTTGGGGTCTCCCAACTTCCATCAGATACCGATCAACGCGCCGAAGTGCCCCTTCGGCAACCACCAGCGTGACGGCCATATGCAGATGGCTCAGCCCAAGGGGCGTGTGGCGTATGAGCCCAACTCCCTGTCTCAGGACTCGCCTCGCGAGGCGGCAGCCGCCGGCTTCCGCAGCGCGGCAGTGGACGAGACAGGCGCGAAGGGACGTATCCGACCGGAGAGCTTCGCCGACCACTACAGCCAGGCGCGCCAGTTCTACCTCAGCCAGACGGCGCATGAGCAGGCGCATCTCGCCTCGGCGCTGGTCTTTGAGCTGTCGAAGGTAGAGCACGTGCATGTGCGCGAGGCGATGGTGGGTCACCTGCGCCATATCGATGACGACCTCGCGAACCGTGTTGCTACCGGTCTCGCGCTCGGTAAGCTCCCGGAGGCCCCCCTGGCGGCTGCGCCCGTGCAGAAGTTGCCCCTCTCACCGGCGCTGCAGATCATCGGCAAGATGAAGGACACGCTCACGGGGCGCGCGGTCGGCATCCTGATCGCGGATGGTTCAGACGGCGCGGCTGTTGAGGCGATAAAGCAGGCAACCCTGGACGCGGGTGCCCGGGTGACGATCATAGCGCCCCGAGTTGGCAGCGCGGAGCTCCGCGACGGCTCGGTGCTGGCCGCTGACGGCCAGTTGGCGGGGACACCGTCCGTATTCTTCGACGCTGTCGCCGTCATCCTCTCAGCCGAAGCAGGCAAACTGCTGTCGACTGAGGCCGCCGCGATTGGCTTCGTGCGTGACGCTTTCGGGCATCTCAAAGCCATCGCCGTCGACGAAGGCGGGCAGGCTCTACTGAAGGCAGCGCAGTTGAAACCAGATGCGGGTGTCGTGGATGCCAGCGACACCGACGCCTTCATCACCGCCGCCAAGACGCGCCAGTGGGAGAGAGAAAAGTCCATTAGGACACTGGCATAGCCCCCGTTGCGCACAGCGCCCGGTGTGCCTCACACCGGGCGCTGTGCGTAAGGACCCATATGTCCGGCGTGCGCCACTTCGCCAGCCTTTAGGTCGCCCCCACCTAACTATTGTCGTTAGGCGACTTGCCTACTGTCCATTCACCCAACAACAATAGTTGATCCCACGGCCTGGCCTCGGCATTTGAGGCTGGCGCGAACCCCATACATCAGCTACAGATACTTCCCAAAGAACTCATATGCCTCTTTGTTGGCGGAGGCATGCTCGCCCGGATGGTATTCATCATCAGTGCCAGGACGACATTCACGCACTGCCTACTTCCCCCGTCCAGAGCCCAATAATCCAGCAGACAGCGGTTGTGGAGGACTGTAGTTGGCAACAGCGCCCAAGCACGGGACGCGGAGCAACGCCGCCAGCGCGGGGCAGCACCTGGGCCTCGAGGACCAGGACCCCCGGAGATGCTGCCGGGGCCTGACCGGGGCAACCGCCGCGAACCGCTTACCGGCGGCGCTCGTCAATGGGAGACGCGCAACACGCACTGCGGCGTCTGGCGAGGTCGCCAGCCTCGCCAGGTCCGGCGTGCCCACCCTGATACTGAGCAGAGACCCCGGCAGACCATAGGAGACGATCGAAATGCTACGCAGTATCAACAGTATGGTCGGCTACGCCATCCGGGCCAGGGATGGTGACCTGGGGAAAGTGGTCGAGTTCTATTTCGATGACAAGACCTGGACGATTCGCTATCTGGTGGTGGAAACCGGGACCTGGCTGTCCGGCCGCAAGGTGCTCCTGTCACCGGTGGCCCTGGGCGAACCGGACTGGGAGTCGCGGACGTTCAGCGCCAATCTCACTATCGCACAGGTGCGCGACAGCCCCGACGTTAACACCGCCGGACCCATCTCTCGTCAGCACGAAATGGATCTGTCGGGGTATTACGCCTGGCCGATGTATTGGGGCAGCCAGTACTCGAGCGGCACCAAGTACGGAACTGCCCCGTTCGGGCCGCAGATGTACATCAAGACAGAATCGCAGGATGAAGGATCAACCCCGGAGAGCCATGGCGACCCGCAGTTACGCAGCACCGGGAGAATCACCGATGACCATGTCGAAGCCACCGACGGCGCCATCGGACACGTGGAGGACTGCATCATTGACGACCAGTCGTGGATGGTGCGCTTCCTGGTCGTGGAGACACACAACTGGCTACCAGGCGGGAGAAAGGTGCTCATCGCACCGGAATCGATCATAAGTGTGGAATGGGACGAGTCCAAAGTGATCGTGGGTCTCTCGCAGGAAGCCATCGCGGGCAGCCCCGAGTTTGATCTGCGGCAGCCGGTCAGCGCCGACTATGAGGGCCAACTCCACGACTACTACGGCCGGCCCAGCGGCCAGCCATCAGGAGCGGGCGGGACCATGCCGCAGCGAGTGACTGACACGAACGGCCAGGACGTCGGCGTGTACGTCCGGCGCGTGGACACGGCGAAGGGCGAGGCGGTTCTGATCCAACGGGCAGAGAGACTGGGGGGCGGAACGGTTGTGCTCCAGGCCCGCGATGTGGAGCAGCGAGGCCAGGAGTGGCGGGTACCCTATGAGGATCTGGCCATCCTCGAGGCCCCGCCGCTTTCGCCCAACGTGGCACTGGACGCCTACCTCGACTTCTGGGATCGACTGGGGACCGGCGACATGAACAGTTCGCTCGACGAGTTCATGGCGTCGGGCAGCGGGCCAGTGGACTCCCAACAGGACGTTCCCGACGCGCAGATCGAGGCGATGGTGAAGGAGCGCCTGCAGGATACAGAGGGCGTGGAGCACCATCTGGTGCGCGTGAGCGTCAACAAGGGCACGGTGCTCCTCGAGGGCTATCAGGGCGACGCTTCAGGCCGCCTGGCCGCGGCCCAGGCCGCGGCCGCCGTACCAGGCGTGAAGGAGATCGTGAACATGCTCGTGATCCGGGCGCTCTAGCAGCAAGGGCCAACACTCGGTTGCATCCGGCAAAGATCAGCGCGACATGCGATGAGAGAGCCATGAGAATCAGTCCTCACGCCGGAAAGCCGGCCACACCAACAATGCTGGTGAACGTGCCGCGGCTCATCACGGCCTACTATGCGGAAGTGCCGGATCCTTCGGTGCCCGAACAACGGGTCATCTTCGGCACCTCAGGGCATCGTGGCTCTGCCTTCGACAAGGCTTTCAACGAATGGCATATCCTCGCCATCACTCAAGCCATCTGCCTGTACCGGGAGCACAAGCGGATCGCGGGCCCGCTGTTCCTGGGCATGGACACGCATGCCCTCTCGGTGCCCGCTCAGGCCAGCGCGCTGGAGGTGCTGGCGGCCAACGGGGTGGAGGTTCTGCTCGCGGAGGGGGATGAGTACACCCCGACGCCGGTCATTTCCCACGCCATTCTCACGCATGACCGCGGGCGCAAGACCGGACTCGCGGACGGCATCGTCATCACGCCCTCACACGATCCGCCACGCGACGGCGGCTTCAAATACAACCATCCAAACGGCGGGCCGGCGGCAGCCGTCGTCACCGACTGGATCGAGAAAAAAGCCAACGAGTTGCTCGAGCACGGCCTTGTGGGGGTGAAGATAGTCCCCTACGAGAAGGCTCTGCACGCGCCCACGACGCACCGGCACGACTACCTAAACGCCTACGTCGCGGACCTCGCCAATGTGATCGACCTGGAGGTCCTTCGAGACGCCAAGATCAGCGTCGGAGTCGATCCTTTGGGCGGGGCCGGAGTCCACTACTGGGGGCCGATTGCCGAACGCTACGGGCTCAATCTCACGGTGGTGAACGAGGCCGTGGATCCGACCTTCCGTTTCATGACGGTGGATTGGGACGGTCAGATCCGGATGGACCCCTCCTCGCCCTATGCGATGCAGAGTCTCATCGGCCTGAAGGACCGCTTCGACATCTCCTTTGCCTGTGACACCGATCACGACCGGCACGGGATCGTCACCCGCAGCGCGGGATTGCTACCCCCCAACCATTACCTCGCGGTCGCCATCCTCTATCTCTTCCAGCACCGGCCGGAGTGGCGCCCGGAGGCGGCAGTCGGCAAGACGGTGGTGAGTAGCCGGATGATTGACCGCGCCACCACGAAGGTTGGCCGGAGCCTCTACGAGGTACCCGTTGGCTTCAAGTGGTTTGTTGATGGCCTGCTCGACGGCTCGCTTGCGTTTGCTGGCGAGGAGAGCGCCGGGGCGTCCTTCGCTCGCCTGGACGGCACGGTGTGGACGACGGACAAAGACGGCACTGTCCCGGCCTTGCTCGCGGCGGAGATGACAGTTCGAATCGGCCGCGACCCTGGTGAGATCTACCACGACCTCACCCGCGAGTTCGGTGAGTTCGCCGACAATCTGACTGAGGCGCCGGCCACTCTGGAGCAGAAGGAACTACTGGCGAAGTTGTCGCCCCAGCAACTGCATGTGACCGAACTGGCGGGCGAGAAGATCCAGACTGTACTCACGCACGCGCCGGGCAATGACGCACCCATCGGCGGACTGAGAGTGACTGCGAAGAGTGGCTGGTTCGCGGCGCGTCCGTCCGGGACGGAAGACATATACAAGATCTACGCGGAGAGTTCGCGGGGTCAGGATCACCTGCACCGCATCGTTGAACAGGCCCAGACGGTCGTCAATGAAGCCCTGGGGGTGGGCCCGTCCACCAAGGCTGCGGAGGGCAAACCATGAGTCAGCAGCGCCGTGTCAGTCATCCGATCTACAGCCTTATGCCCGTTGACATCGCGGGCTTTGAGCCCCTGGCCGAACTTGCTTTGGATATGCGCTGGTCGTGGAATCATGCGACGGACATGATATGGCGACAGCTTGATCCCGAGTTGTGGGAGGTCACGCACAACCCTTGGGTTGTCCTGCAGACGGTCTCGGGCGACCAGATTGCCCGCGCCTGGGCCGATCCCGCATTCCGCAAAGACGTTGAGGCCCTGGTACAGACGAGACGGCAAGAGATTGGGGCGCCCGCGTGGTTCCAGCAGAATCATGCGCAGGCTCCCCTGAGCTGCGTCGCGTACTTCAGCATGGAATTCATGCTGAGCGAAGCTTTGCCCATCTACTCGGGCGGGCTGGGCAATGTCGCCGGCGATCAGCTCAAAGCCGCCAGTGATCTGGGCGTGCCAGTGGTCGCCGTGGGACTGCTGTATCAGCAAGGCTATTTCCGCCAGGTGATCGACAAGGATGGAGAGCAGCAGGCACTCTACCCGTACAACGACCCCGGACAGTTGCCGATCACGCCGTTACGCGAGGCGAACGGGGAGTGGTTGCGGCTGGAGATTGCCCTGCCTGGCTACTCGGTCTGGCTGCGCGCCTGGCAGGTACAGGTCGGCAGAGTGAAACTCTACCTGCTGGACAGCAATGACGCGGAGAACTTCCCCGCGCATCGAGGGATTACCAGCGAGTTGTACGGGGGCGGGCCGGACCTACGCCTCAAGCAGGAACTGCTGCTCGGGATCGGCGGATGGCGACTGCTGGGTGCGCTTGGCCTGCAGCCGGAAGTGTGTCACCTCAATGAAGGTCATGCGGCCTTTGCGGTGCTGGAACGTGCCCGCGGTTTCATGGAGGAGACCGGGCAGCCCTTCGCCGTCGCGCTGGCTGCCACTCGGGCCGGAAACCTCTTCACCACCCACACGGCCGTG
Organism: Armatimonadia bacterium; assembly: GCA_039683575.1. Lineage (GTDB taxonomy): Bacteria > Armatimonadota > Zipacnadia > Zipacnadales > UBA11051 > JAJFUB01. The sequence goes on from JBDKRC010000087.1 coordinate 19,459, forward strand.
GCCGCCGGCTTTGACCGCTTCGCTCCGGCCCTCATCGAGCAATACCTCGGCAGTTATGCCAAGGAGGAGCTTGGCATCGCACTCGATGACTTGCTGGCTCTGGGGCGCCAGAATGCGAACGACTCGTCAGAGAGCTTCAACATGGCCTACCTGGCCATTCGCAGCAGCGGGGCGGTGAACGGCGTCAGTCGCTTGCATGGGGAGGTCAGCCGGAAGCTCTTCGCGCCGCTCTTCCCGCGCTGGCCGGCGGACGAGGTGCCCATCGGACATGTGACCAACGGCGTCCACATGCCGAGTTGGGACTCGGCGGAGGCGGACGATCTGTGGACGCAGGCCTGTGGCAAGGAGCGCTGGCTCGGAACCGGCGGAACCCTGGAGGAGGACATCCACGCCGTCTCCGACGCCAGACTCTGGCAGTTCCGCACCGCCGCGAGCCAGTCTCTGGTTGAGTACGCGCGCGACCGGTTGTCCCGCCAACTGGACGCCTCCGGCGCGTCGGCGGAGGAGACTGAGGCAGCGAAGCAACTATTCGACCCGAACGCGCTGACGCTGGGTTTCGCGAGGCGTTTCGCGACCTACAAGAGACCAAACCTGCTGTTGCATGACCGGGAACGCCTGCTGCGCCTGCTGACCAGTGCCCAGCAGCCGGTGCAGCTCATCATCGCCGGCAAGGCCCATCCGGAGGACCAGGCCGGGCAGGACTTGATCCATGAATGGATCGAGTTCATCCGCCAGCCACAGGTCCGCCCCCACGTAATCTTCCTGAGCGACTACGACATGCTGTTGACGGAGCACCTGGTGCAAGGGGTGGATGTGTGGATCAATACGCCCCGGCGACCGTGGGAAGCGTGCGGCACGAGCGGGATGAAAGTGCTGGTCAACGGCGGGCTCAACCTCTCGGAACTGGACGGTTGGTGGGCGGAAGCGTACATGCCTGAAGTGGGCTGGGCGATGGGCGATGGCCAGGAGCATGACGACGATCCCGCCTGGGATGCCGCCGAAGCCGGAGCACTCTACGATCTGCTCGAGCGGGAGGTGATCCCGGAGTTTTACGCGCGAGACGACAACGGCATCCCCATCGGCTGGGTCAAGCGTATGCGCGAGAGCATGGCGCAGTTGACGCCGCGCTTCTCTGCCCACCGCGCGGTGGCCGACTACACCGAGCAGCACTATCTTCCGGCGGCCGTCACCTACCGTGAGCGTGTCGCGAGCAAAGCCGCGGTGGGCCGGCAACTGGTCGCCTGGCAGGATAGCCTCGAACAGAACTGGACCACGCTGCACTTCGGAAACGTGCAGGTTGAGACACGCGGCGAGCAGCACGTCTACGAGGTTGAGGTCTTCCTCGGCGACCTCGACCCCGAGGCCGTGCGCGTCGAGCTCTATGCCGATGGGCTCGGGGGCGGCGCCACGGTGCGGCAGGAGATGCAGCGCGTTCGTCCGCTGGCGGGCGCGCCCGGCGGCTATGCCTACAGCGCGGCCGTGCCCGCCACCCGCCCGCCGGCGGACTACACGCCGCGCGTGGTGCCGCACCACGACGCCGTTTCGGTGCCCCTGGAGGACGCGCGAATTCTGTGGCAGCGGTGAGTCGGCACCATGGCAACGACCCCAGGTAGAGCCGACGCCGCGTCGGTGCCTGCGAGACCAGCAGACGCCACCCCCCGGACATCGCCACCGCCTCGGTTCCTGCAACGCTGGCGGCGCTCCATATAAACCTCGACACCGGGCTCACGCTGCGCAGGTGGACGTCCTGCGCAAGGGGCACGGTCATGGCCTGACCCCCTGAAATCGGTCCAGTCGTTGTGTTAGAATAGCACCGGCTGGAGCCTTCTGAAAGGGGTCATTTTGCATATGCCCAAGAAGCGTTTCACGCCCGAGCAGATCATTGGCAAGCTGCGGGAGGCGGAGGTGGAGCTGGCGAAGGGGGCGACCATCGCCCAGGTCGCCAAGAAGCTGGAGATCACTGAGCACACGTATTATCGCTGGCGGACAGAGTATGGTGGGATGTGTAAACGCCGTTCAGAAAGTGCGGCACCCAGTGCTACTGTACATCGGCCCCGCTCCGTGGCGGCGACAAACTCACCCAGTGTTGAACTCTTGCCTGAGCCTGCGGGACCATGCAGGACGATCAGGCCACCGCTGCAGCGCTCGATAGCATCAACGACTGCTTCTAGAGAGAGGGAAGCAACCAGTTCGGCGTGGGGGTGCAGATGTACGGCGCAGGATTAAGGTCTGAATCGCTAATGCCGAGGAGGCCTCGTACATAGTCGGGCGTGATGCTCTGCGCGAACCCGGCCGTGGCCGCCTCCTGGGCGGCAGCCATGAGGTGGTTCACGCCTGCCGCTGATAATCCGCTATACCATTCCTGGACGAGTAATGAGGCCTCAGCGACGCTCTGCAGAAGGTTGGGCTGACCGAAACCGTCCAACGACAACGCGAGCAGGAAGCCCGCCGTTTCTTTCGGGTCGTGTAGACCGGTCGCATCCTCCAGTGCTTTCAGTGCCGCCAGCGCATCGTCATCCAGACCGGGGGTGTAGTGGGGGTCGCATTTGCCCGAAGAAAGGCTGGCTGCATGCTGTCGAAGCGAGGACAGTGCTTGTGCGTCGTCGGCTGCCAGCGGCTGGTTCGACATGATGACCAGCCGCGATCGCTCGTTGGTCATGTCTTGACCCGAAGCGATGCTGCGCCAATCGGCTGCGATCTTGCCAATGATCGAAGTTTTCCGGCTCTTTCCCCCTCCGCACAGGCGTGCTAAGGTCCATGGCTTCTCAGGCGCAGCGTAGGAATACCTGATCTGCGTCAGCACAATGGATTTGGCATTCGTGTAGTCGGTACCGCCGTAGAACTCAGTCATGTCCGCCGAAATGTAGCGCTCTGCTCCGTCCCCATAGTCACAAACCCCAGCCATACCCTCCATCGTGATTAGACGCAAGTCACTCCTGGGATGCAGCATGTCCAGCATCTTCCTGGCGCACCAGAGAAAGTGGTACTGGTCGCCGGCGTTCGAACCCCGCCCTCCACTGCTACTCTGCCCATTCACGTCCTGTCTTGGCATGGCCTCACCTTTCAAGAGCGATAGGCGCGAGCATCCGCGAAAAGCCTTGCGTACGCAGTTGGAGTTTGTGCATGGTTGGGGCGGAACCGACACCTGTTCCAAAGTGACAAACGCTCCGTTCCCCGGGAGACATTCCTTCTCGCACTGTCTGGCGATCTCCTGCCAGTGGTATAGGCAGGAACCAGGCCCGTGGTCGCTGACGGCACTCGCCAGACCGTGTGACGAGCGCGATAGCATCGCCAAAGGCGCGACCGTCCGGACCATGCCGCGCGTCTTCGACGCTCACTCAACCCGCGCTGCGACCGGGTAGATCGGGTGGGATTGGCAGCCAAACAAATGCACACGCAGTCATTGAGTGCTTGACGTTCCAGGAAAGACATGGGTCAGACAGATGTTGACATACGTCGTAATGGACATTATGATATGCAAATATCCGCATATCCGCATGATAGGTGACATCATGGCACAGATAGAGAAAGCCTCGGAACTGTTGCAGGCGGTCGCTGATGTGAACCGTCTGCGAATTCTCAAGTGCCTGCAGGTGCGGTCAGCCTGTGTCTCCGAGATCGTACACGCCACTGGCATCCCTCAGTCGCGGGTCTCGCGACACTTGGGCATGCTGCGCAACGCAGGATTGGTGCGCACCTCGCGTGACGGGCAGTGGGTGGAGTGCGCGTGCGTGGGCGACGAGGCAACGGAGCAGGTGAGGGCGCTGCTGGATTTTGTTGTGAATTGGGTCGAAAACAGCGATGAGGTCGTGTTGGACCGTGAGGGCTTGGCGAAGGCCACGCGACAGGCGGGTAGCACCCAGGAAGCGGCGGGGTAATCGGTGCGCCGGTGCAGCACTCGGAGGCGGGAGAGAGGAAGCAACTATGGCTAACGCAGAGAAGGCACTCACCCTTGAGACGGTCACGCTCCAGATCGAAGGAATGGAGTGTGGCTGCGAGGGAAGCCTGGTCGAAAGGAAGATGAAGGCACTGGCTGGTGTGCGGAGCTATGAACTCAACTCGATCACCAGCCAGCTTCGGGTTTCCTACGACCCTGAATTCGCGACCGTCCAGGATATCGTCCGCTCTGTCTCAGAGACGGGCATGAAAGCCTCAATGGTGAAGGGGCAGCGCCGGCGCAGCACCTGGTGGCGTGAGAAACAGCAACTCGCCCTATATGGGTGCGGTCTTCTCACCCTGATTGCGTTCGTCTCGGGGACCCTGGGTGCGTTACCGATCGTCAGCAACGGACTCTACATACTCGCGGTGCTCACGGGAGTCTTCTACCCGGCGCGGAAGGCACTGATCGCGCTCTTGAACCTCACGCCAACGATCCACCTCCTGATGCTGATTGGCTCCGGCGGCGCTATGATGCTTGGCCTGTGGGCCGAATCAGCCATCCTGATCTTCGTATATTCGCTCGGCGACGTACTCGAGTCCTACGCGGTGGACAAAGCCCGGGGGCCATCCGATCGCTCATGGAGTTGATGCCCAGGGAAGCGCTGGTACGCACGAATGGCGGCGAGGTAATCCGCTCGATCGAGGAGATTGCGGTGGGCGATATCGTTGTTGTCCGGCCCGGCGAGCGGATTCCCGTGGACGGACGCGTCATCCGCGGCTCGTCCTATGTGGATCAAGCGGCCGTCACAGGTGAGCCAATTCCGGTACGCCGAGAGGCTGGCGGAGAGGTTTTTGCCGGGACCATCAACCAGAATGGTTCACTTGAGGTGCAGGTGAGGAAACCGGCCTCCGAGGCTATGCTCTCACGGATCATCTATTCGGTCGAAGAGGCGCAGGCCGAGAAGACCTCTCTGCAGAGATTCTCTGATTCCTTCGGCAAGTACTACACGCCGGCCATGTTCGTTCTCGGCGTACTGGTTGCGACTTTGCCTCCATTGTTCATGGGTGCGGAATGGACACCGTTCATCTATCGCGGGCTGGTTGTCTTCGTGGTCTCTTGCTCCTGCGGCCTCGCCTTGTCGGTCCCCGTGGCCGTCGTCGCCGCCATGGCCAACGCGGCCCGACATGGAGTGGTCTTCAAAGGTGGCGCTTATCTCGAGGCGGTCGACCGGGTAAAGGCGATGGCCTTCGACAAGACCGGCACCCTAACCATTGGGCGACCCACGGTTACGGATGTCCTGGCCTTTGGCGTAGCAGATCAGCATGGAGTTCTGGAGCTTGCCAGTGCGGTAGAGGCGCGGTCGGGACACCCGCTCGCAGCAGCAATCGTGCGGGAAGCGCGCGAGAGCGGGGCGTTCTCTGGCCAGTCTGTAGATGACTTCCATGAGATGGCCGGGCTTGGCGTCACGGCCACGGTGCGCGGTAGAGCCTGCGTGGTCGGCAGCCCTCGGTGTCACTTGGAGCAGGGCGTGTCTTCCGCGGAGGCCGAGGAAGCTGTCGCCCGTCTTGAGGACGAAGGCAAGACGGTGGTGTTGGTGAGCGCCGATGGTCATCTGGCCGGCCTTGTGGCCATTGCTGACACCGCGCGGCCCGGGGCAGTCGAGGCCCTGCAACGGCTCAAGCGGGCCGGGGTCCGAACCGTGATGCTCACCGGAGACAATGAGCGTAGCGGGCACGCGATCGCTCGTATGGTGGGCGTTGATGAGTACTACGCCGCACTTCTGCCTACCGACAAGGTCGACGTGATTCGGAGGTTACGGGAGAAATATGGTCCGGTCGCCATGGTCGGCGACGGCATCAACGACGCGCCAGCGATGGCCGTTGCCGACGTAGGCATAGCCATGGGCGCGGCAGGTACGGATATCGCGATCGAGGCAGGGGACGTCGTCCTCATGTCCGACGATCTCGCGAAGATCGGCTTTGCTCGAGAACTGTACAGTCGTGCCGTAAAGACGATCCGCCAAAACATCATTGTCTCCCTTGTCAATGTGGCCTTCATGGTGGTCATGGCGCTGCTCGGTTACCTCGCACTGGTTACAGGGCTGCTGCTTAACGAGGGAAGCGCGCTGTTCGTGATTGCGACTGCCCTTGGCTTGCTGAAGTGGCAGAGTGTCGGAACCGCGGGGGCCATGGTGCCCCAGACGGCGGCTGTGACGGCTCCTCCAGCGCTTTCGTGTTGTGCGTGCGATGAGCCCGCCTGTGACTGTGACGAACCCGTTTGCGCGTGCGAGGAGCGTGACCCCGAGGAACACGCCTCGGCTCCGGCTCTCGACGGGGATGATCTGGCCACAGTGACGTTCCAGATCGGCGGCGTATGCTCGTGCGAAATGCAAATAGTTGAAAAGCGAGTGAAGGCCCTCCAAGGTGTGAAGACCCTCAGCCTGAACTCGGTAACCAACCAGATCAAGGTTACCCATGACCCCGTGGCCGCATCCGTGGGCGCCATTGAGAGGGCGGTGAAAAAAGCAGGGGCGACGGCCGTGCTGCTTGGGCCTGCCACCACCATAGCTGGCCAGCCTTCCAAAGCGGGGCCCTGTTGCGGCGGGGAAAACGAGCCAACTGGTGGCGACAGCTGCTGTCGGTGAGGCAGGGACAGAAGATACGGGGTGCACAGACGCGGCTGCACGGGCACCAGAGAGGGTCTCAAGCGACGGTTGTCCTGCCGCGCCGGGGTGTACATCACGGAAAGTGTTTGGGCATAGGGGAACGCTCTGACTACAACCGGTCGCTTGACAGAACTCAAGTAATTGGTTATGTTGCCAAATAGTATGACCCAAAACGAAATCTACAAACACAAAGCCCAGATCATCAAAGCGATGGGACATCCCAGTCGCCTGATGATTATTGACGCCCTGGCCGATGGCGAGAAGTGCGTATGCGAGTTGCAGCAACTCGTCGGCTCCGACATGTCCACGGTCTCGAAGCATCTTTCGGTGCTACGTAATGCCGGACTGGTAGATGACCGCAAGCAGGGGCTCCAGGTCTTCTACAGCTTGCGGGTGCCCTGCATCATCAACTTCTTCGGGTGCGTAGAGGCAGTCATGAATCAGCGCACACAGGCCCCGGAGGCATACGCGGCGGCTGAGTGAGTGACTACTTTTCTTGTTGCCTATTGTGGTAATTTAGCCAAATAGCCAAGTATGGAGATGAAGAACATGAGGATAGAAGTACTGGGCATGGGCTGCACCAAGTGCAAGAAGCTCGCAGAGTTGACGGCCCAGGCTGTTCAGGAGTTAGGCGTGGAGGCGGAGATCGTGAAGGTTGAGGAAGTCAAAGAGATCATGAAGTACAACGTGCTCAGCACGCCGGGGCTGGTGGTGGAAGGGGAATTGAAGGCGGCAGGACGGCTGCCCTCGCTGGACGAGGTCAAGGGCTTCATCCAACAAGCACAGGGAGGCTAATATGACTGAGAAACCTGGTTTGATCATGTGCGTGTGCACGGGCAAGTGTCCGGGCTTTGAGAAGATGGACGTCTGGGACTTCATCAACCGGGTCCGGGTGGAGCTGCCGGTGGAGTATGGCTTCATTCACCCGCAGCTTTGTGAAGAAGACGGCGACCGTTTTCTGGCCGACATGCTGAAGGCCAAGCGCAAGCTGATCGTGGCGGGGTGTGCGCCGAATATGCAGACCAAGCTGTTTCGCGATGCTTTCGCGGAGGCCGGCATGGACGTGAAGGCGGATCTGGTGCCGCTCGATGTGCGGGACATGACGCTGGAGCAGGCGTTTGACAAGGTTGAGAAGGCGCTGGAGGCGATGGGAGTGAGCGCAGATGAGTGACGCCACCTTCATGGGTGTGAGCCGCGAGAAGATTGGCTGGGCCCCGACCATTGACTATAGCAAGTGCAACTTCTGCATGGAGTGCGACGACTTCTGCCCCCACAAGGTGTTCGAGCGGCAGGACGGTGAGGTCAAGCTGGTAGTGGCTAACGCGAAGAACTGCGTGGTGTTCTGCCGGGCGTGCTCAAAGACCTGCGGCCCCGACGCGATTACCTTCCCCAGTAAGCCAGAGACCATTGCCGCGATCAAGAAGATCCGCGAGGAAGAGGGCGAGGCTCAGTGAAGTGCGCAGTGCTGGTCTGCAGCGGGTTGGACAAGCCGTTGGGCTCGCTGGCGCGCGAGGTGGCGTTGTGTGCCGCAGGGCAGGCGGAGTGTGAGATCGTGTGCCCTGTGCTACTCAGCAACTCGCCGGGACGGTATGAAGCTGTGCTGAAGGACCTGCCGCTGGCGGTGGTAGATGGCTGCGGCACACGTTGTGCGACGAAGCTTGCGACGCAATTGGAGCTTAAGATCACCCGGCGGATGCTGTTGCCGGAAGCGGTCAAGGAGCTTGGCGAGACCTTTGAGGACAGCCTGCGGCCGGGGCCCAAGGCGCAGGAGTTGGCGCTCAAGCTGGCACTGCAACTGGTTGCCGACGATGAGGAGCAGGAACCGGCTCCGGAGCTTGAGGCTGTGCTCTTTCCCGAACCTGTCGATTTGCTGAAGGTCACTCACGGAAAGTTCGTTTTCCCCATTCCGGCCGAGGGATACTTCTTCAACGAAAACGACTGCTGGGTCCAAGTAGTGGGGAGCCGCGCGCGAATCGGCATTAGCGACTATATGCAGCAGAGCCTGACCGACATCACGTTCTTCGAGGCGCCCGACGTGGGGCGCGCGATCGCGCAGTTCGATGATGCGGGGGCGGTCGAGTCGGCCAAGGCGGTCTTTGACGTGATCTCGCCGGTCAGCGGCAAGATCGTGGCAGTCAACCCGGTGCTGGATGACACCCCAGAGTTGATCAACGAGCAGCCTTACACGGGCGGCTGGCTGGTGGAATTGGAACTGGCGGACTTCGATGCCGACCGAGAGTTGCTGCTGACAGCCGAAGAGTACGCGGTGAAGGTGAAGCAGAAGGCGGCAGAAGCTTCCGCCTAAACAGAAAGAAGGCAGTGTAGCAAGTGAAGCAGACAGAACAAGTCTTAGTGATCCCGTGTAGTGGGATCGGCAAGGTGCATGGGCTCATCAGCCGCGAAGCAACGTATCTGGTGACCGATGAACTCGCGCCCGATCAGGCGGGTACGCTGTGTCTGGCGCTTTTGGTCAAGGGCGATGAGGAAGCTTTGGAGCGAGTGCGGACGCAGCCGTGCATCACCATCGATGGCTGCCCGAAGGCGTGTGCCCAGAAGAACGTGGCGCTGGCTGGCGGACAGACCGACTGCGCCTTCCAAGTGCTGCAAGTGCTGAAACAGCACCGTGGCGCCCAACCGGGCTCAGCCTCGGGGCTGAATGAGGTTGGCTGGGCCGTTGCGCGCGAACTGGCTGAATTGGTTCGAGACAAAGTTACAGAGTTGAGCGGCTGCGAGGTGAAGAGCTAATGGCTGAAGAGAAACCACGAGTTGGCATCATCTCGTGCAGTGGCGAAGAGATCCCTGAGGGCACCATCTCGCGTCTGGCGACCCGGCGCGTGCTGGAGATGCTACGCCCCGATCAGACCGTGACGCTGTGCCTGCCGCTTTTCCTTGCGGGTGGCGAGCAGGAACGCGACTTCGCCCGCAATCACCCAACGATCACCGTGGACGGCTGTGACAAGCGCTGCGCCCAGTGTGGCACCGAGAAGTATAGCGGCCCCGTAAGTGCGGCGCTGGTGGTGAGCGACATGCTCAATGGCAAGTACCCCAACTGCGCCCGCAACTCCAGGCAGCGTGGGGAAGTTGACCGAGAAGCAATCTGGGTGGTCGCTGAGACCATAGCCGCCGCCGTGGATCAGGTTCTGGCGGAGATTGGGGCAGCGGAGGAATGCGGGTCTGACGACGCGAGCTGTGCCTGCAGCCGCCCCTTGCCCGGCGGCATGATCGTGGCCAATGGTCAGGAAGTCACCATTCCCGCCCTGAAGATGATCTTCAGCCACCTGGTGGACACGGGAGTCGCCTCTGTGCCGGAGAACGCGGCGCGGATACTGGAGATGGTGGCTGTCTATCATCCCATCCCCGAGAAGGAGAAAGGCGCTTATCAGGAAGCGCTGCTTGAGGCTTACCAGAAGCATTGTGCGGAGGCCTAACCGCAGTTACGCCCCCGCCATTGGCGGGCAATCCCCAGATCAGGGAGAGAAATCAATGTCATCATGTTGCGCCTGGAAGAAGACGCTGGTGTTCGCGTGCAGTGGCGGTTCGAACGTGGGGCAGCTCAGCAACGAAGCGGCGAAGAAGCTTGACCAAGAGGGTGTGGGCAGCTTCTTTTGCATGGCGGGCATCGGCGGCGGCCTCGGTGGGTTTGTGGCCAAGTCCAAAGATGCCGATGCCACCGTCGTCATTGATGGGTGCGATATTGGTTGCGTGAAGGCGGCGTTTGAGCGAGAGGGTGTGCCCATCTCCAAGTACGTTGTCATCACCGATCTGGGCATCGAGAAGGGCCATCACTTCAACCTGGAGGAAGCCCAGATCGAGACTGTCTGCACCGCCGCGAAGAGAAGTTGCTGTTGCGGGTAGCGTGTTGCCATTCGAAGAAGGAGCTTAGTCACACATGAAACAGACGCAAGTTGTTGCCCTCGTTTTCGTTACCCTATTCCTCGGCATTGTCATCGGCATGAAGATCGGCAAGAACCAACCGGCACCCACAGCAGTCGCTGCGCAGACGGGCGCCGTGTGCCCGACGCTGCCACCAACCGCCGATAGTGCCGCTGCCACTGCTGACACCTCGGCCGGTGGCACGGATAAGTCCGGGTTACCTCATCTGGTTGACCTGGGTTCTACCACCTGCATCCCCTGTAAGGAGATGGCTCCCATCCTTGAGGAACTGAAGACGGAGTTCAAGGGCAAGGTCGATGTGGAGTTCATCAACGTGAACGAAGACGGTGCCGCCGCTGACGAGTACAAGATCAACCTCATTCCCACTCAAGTGTTCATAGATAAGGACGGCAAGGAAGTATTCCGCCACGAGGGCTTCTTCCCGAAGGCCGACATCCTGGCCCAGTTCGAGAAGATGGGCATCAAGACCAAACAAGCAAGCGAAGGAGTGAGTTCATGCTGCGCAAGCACATAGGTCTGTTCGTGATCATTGCGGTTGCTGCCTCAGTGGCGGTCTCTGCCGGGGCCCAGGGGGCGGCGAAGTTGCCGAAGTTGTTGGACCTGGGCTCAACCACCTGCATCCCATGTAAGCAGATGGCGCCGATTCTGGACGAACTGAAGAAGGAACTGGCTGGCAAGATCGACGTGGAGTTTGTGAATGTCAACGACAGGCTGGACCTGGCAAACAAGTACAAGATAGAGTTCATCCCCACTCAAGTCTTCCTGGATGCCAGTAGCAGGGAGCTCTTTCGCCATGTCGGCTTCTATGGCAAGGACGAGATCCTCGCCAAGTTGACGGAGCTTGGCCTGTCGGCAGGCACGACCATCGTCGAGAGTTTCAGTCGTTGGGCGCCTGTGCAGCCTGACACACGGGCTAAGGACGCCATCTGCTACATGTGTGACGGTGACGTAAATCCCAGGACCACAGTGGCCGTGAGGACGGCCAAGGGCGACGTCCACCTGTGCTCTCCGCACTGCCTGTCCATCATGCTGTCATCTTTGACCGCCGACCGCGCCGAGGTGGAGAAGCAGGCTTACGTAACGGACTTTGCGACCGGCCAGAGCGTGCCGCTGCAGAACGCGAGCTATCTGTACACGCTCGATGAGCAGACGGGACGCCCGTCGGTCATCGCCTTCGCCAGCCGCGACGCCGCGCTGGCCGCCCGGCGCGACAACGGCGGCAGCGTCCTGACTTATCCCTTGCTACAGGCTAAGGAAACGGCCACCCGCTGTGGCTTTTGTGACCGGGCCGTATACCCTGAGGATGCGGCTTTGGTCAAAGCGGGCGGCGTCTACACCTATGGCTGCTGCTCGCACTGCGCCCTCGGTGTCGCGGCCCGCACCGGCGCCAGCATTGAGGTCCACGAGCGAGACCGTTTGACCGGCGAGCCAATCATCATCAAGACGTTGGAGGGGAAGATTGCTTCGCTGGAGCCGGCGACGGCCGTGGCGTGGTTCGGCCAACGCACCAAGCCCGACGGCAAGCGTGCGTCCGCTGGGTGCTTCCACCAGGGCTTCTTCGTCTCGTCTGAGAACCTGCAGAAGTGGGTTGCGGCCCACCCGCTGGAAACTGGAGAGATGATCCCGATTGCCAAGGCGCTGGCCGACAAGATGGCCCTATCGGCGGAGCAGATCAGCAAGGCCTGCAAGATTGGCGAATGCGCGCCGAAATAGGGAAGGGGCTGTCCATGCGACGGGTGATCGTTCTGACATTGCTCTCGGCGTGCTGCGCTATGGCGCAGGCTCAGGTCGGTGTGTCGGCAGCAGGCAGCAGAGCCCCGAATGCTCTGCTGCACGATCTGGCCGGGAAGGCTCTCCAGCTTAGTAGCGCCTGTTCGGACCAAGTGACAGTTCTGTGTTTTGGCCGGCTAAGTTGGCGTCCCTGCCGCGGGGTGGCGGCAGAATTGCAGAGGCTCCAGCAGCAGTACCGCGACGACCGCGTCGCCTTCTACTGGATCGAGGTGGGCGGAACGGTAAAGGCCACAGCCGCTGCTGGGGCGGGAATGAACCTGACGTTGCCGGTATTACTGGACGGCGACTGCAAGGTGGCGGCAGAGTATGACGTCATGGCTCTTCCGCATGTCTTTCTCATAGATGCCTCAGGGATCGTCCGTATCAGTCACATCGGCTACCAACCTGAACTCCCCGCAATGCTCGCTGGGCTGATCGAGCAATACCGCCCCCAGCCCAGACCCAAGCTGCCGCGGTTGGTAGAGATTGAGGGCCTTGGGTGTGTCGCCTGTAAGACCATGCCGCCGTTGCTCCGGGAGTTGCAGGAAGAGTTGCAGGGCAAGGTCACCATCGAGATCATGGACTTCAACCCGGACCTCGTTGATCGGTACCGGCTTGAGGTCATGCCTACCCAGATCTTCTTCAACGGCGATGGCGATGAGGTGTCTCGCCACACGGGGCTGATGTCGAAGGACGAGATGCTGGACCGGTTCAAGAAGATGGGCGTGGCAGTCGAGTAGTCCCCACGCAACAGGAGAGCAATCTTGGACATCATACAGGCGCTGCAACAGGCGCTGGCCAACTCATCGCTGCTGGTGGTGCCGCTGGTGCTGCTGGGTGGCGCGGCAACAGGCCTGAATCCGTGCGTCTTCCCGACCATTCCCGTGGTCATCGGCTACATCTCCGGTCAGAAAGAGCAGCCGCGATGGAAGGGCCTGGCGCTGGCGCTGACCTTCGTGCTGGGGCTCGCGATCACCTACGTGATCATCGGAGCCACCGCCTCGTTCGTGGGCAGCGTACTGGGCATCTCCAAGGCTGGCTGGATGTACATCGTGGCGGCGGTCTGTATTCTTGTCGGCATCAACATGTCGGGGCTAATCTCGGTCAGCTTCGATACCTTCATTCCGGCGCAGTCCAAGTGGTCCAAGCTCAGCGGCTATGGTGGCGCCCTGGTGCTGGGGATGCTCTTCGGTCTTGTGGCCAGCCCGTGCGCCATGCCGATCTTGACGCTGATTCTGGCGCTGATCGCCCAGAAGGGCCAGGTCGCATACGGTTCGCTGCTGATGTTCACCTACGCCGTCGGGCACGGCCTCCCGCTGATCATCATTGGCACTGTCGCGGGTGCACTGACGAGCCTGGAACGCTTTACCAAGTATTCTGTCGTTATCCAGCGCGTCGGAGGCTGGATGCTGCTGGCCGTCGGCGCGTACTTCATCTGGATGGCTTAACCAATACGGGAGAATGACGGGAACATGCGTAGAAGTTACAGTATCGTGACTGCAGCGGCGCTCTTTGCAGGTCTTTTCGTGGCTGCTCATGCCGAGGGCCTCAGCGTGGGCACCAAGGCTCCGAATTTCACGCTCAAGACCCTTGGCGGCAAGAGCTACCAACTGTCGAGCTACAAAGGCAAGAGCGTAGTCGTGCTGGATTTCGGACGGTTCACCTGCATGCCCTGCCGGGATATGCTGAAGGACCTGCAGAAACTGCAGGCCAAGTACAAGGGGCAACGGGTCCAAATCTTCTCAGTCAACCTCGATGGCGGCATGGCCCCTCGCGTGGTGCCCAAGGGCATCAAGGATCTGGGCGTGACCTTTCCGGTGCTGCAGGACAGCGCCTCCAAGGCTGCCACAGCGTACAAAGCAACTACCATTCCGTACGTGGTGGTAGTAGACAGGCAGGGCATCGTGCGCTTCTCACACATGGGCTACGACGGCAGCTTGCGCAGCAAGCTGGACACATTGATCGCCAAGTATCGAGGAAAGTAGGCATTTGGCATGGAGGACATCAAGCGACAAGTCCAAGAAAACTACGGAGCAGTGGCCCGAGCGGGGGGCCGTGGCTGCGGGGACGGGCCCGAGACCGCGATTGACCCCGAGGCTGTAGGCTATGCTGCGGGCGACCTCGCCGCTGCCCCAGATGGCTCGAACATGGGCCTCGGATGCGGCAACCCGCTTGCGCTGGCTGATCTCAAACCGGGCGAGACGGTGCTCGACCTCGGCAGTGGCGGAGGATTTGACTGTTTCCTCGCGGCCAATGCCGTCGGACCGCATGGGCACGTAATCGGTGTGGATATGACGCCTGATATGATCGCCGTCGCCAACCGCAATGCCGAAAAGGGTGGCTTCGCTAACGTCGAGTTTCGGCTGGGTGACATCGAGACACTGCCGGTGGGCGATGGCGACGTGGATGTGATTACCAGCAACTGCGTAATCAACCTCGTGCCGGACAAGCACAAGGCCTTTGCGGAGGCTTTCCGGGTACTCAAGCCGGGCGGAAGACTTCACGTTTCCGATATCGTACTTACCTGCGAGCAACTCCCGGAAATGCTCCAGGACCAGCAGGCCTACGTCAACTGCATCGCAGGCGCTGCAGGACGCAGGCTTTGTCAACGTCACAGTCCATACTGAGAAAGACGCTGCCTTGCTACTCGACAGTGGCTGCTGCGCTCCCCCGGCTGCAGACGAAAGCTGTTGTTGCGAGGCTGATGATGACGAGCCGCCATGTTGTTGCGGTGCGGAGCCCGAGGGGGCAGGCTGCGGGTGCGGCGCCGGCCCGTTGGATTTGCCGGAGGGGCTGGTCGTCTCGATGACCGTCAGTGCGAACAAACCGCTGTAGCTAACCATAGGAGCTTGATTCATGAGTACCGCCAAGGGCACGATCAACGCCGGGGTATGTGGCTTTGTGACCCAAGTGACGGCGACCTGTGATGACGGTCAGAACGTGAGCTTCGTCGTGGAGTCGCCTTGCGAGAAGATACAAGCTCTGGGTGCAGCGCTGCCGACCGTCGATGCCTATGCAGAGATAGGGGCCGGCTTTGACGGGCAGGTTCTCTCCACCGTCAGGGCTGTCCTCGGCGGCTGTTGCGCGGGCTGCGTGGTCCCTGCTGGCGTCTTCAAAGCCATGCAGGTTGCCGCCAAACTGGCACTACCGGCGTCCTCTGGTGTGCAACTGGAACGAAGCTGAACCGATTGGACTGCGGCGTCGGAGTGGGCACCGATGCCGCTTGCGATGGTCGCTTACATACAAGAGGTGTTTGGCTATATTGCCCAATAGCACAATATGACAGCGGCCAGCCGTGGGCCGCGTCTCGAACCGCCGATTCGCGTACGCGTCAAGAGACAAACCGCGACACCAAATACACCCCGCAACGGGATAAAGGGAGACAATGCACATGCTGGATAAGGACTTGCTGGAACTGGGTATGAAGTTTCACGGGCACAAGTGCCCGGCCATGCCAATGGGGCTGCGCACTGCCCTCGCGGCGATGAAGGCCCTGGGAGTGGAGCACGCTGCCGACGGCCAACTCATGGCGCTGATTGAGATCGACGAGGATCATTGCGCGACCTGCTGGGCTGACGGGGTGCAGGTAGCGACCGGCTGCACGTTGGGCAAGGGCAACATCAAGAAGCTGCACTACGGCAAGTGGGGGCTGACCCTCATTGACAAGAAGACGCAGCGCGCCGTGCGCGTGGTGCCCAAGGCCGCGGCCATGCAAAAGAGCAAGGAATCCGAGTTCATGGCCTTGCGCAAGTCGGGTGTGCCGGCTTCCCAGGTGCCGGCCGAGGTGGCTGACCCGCTGGTGGAAATGGTCAGCAACGCTCCGGATGAAATGCTCTTGGACATCGGCGAGGTCATGCCCTACGAGTGGCACGACGCCCCGCACACGTTCGAGAGCCTCGTCTGCGAGGGTTGTGGCGAGATGGTGGTGGAGCGCAATGCTCGCGTCAAGGCCGGCAAGACGCTGTGCATTCCCTGCTCGGGATACGGCAAATAGGCAATGAACCAGGCGGTCGGGGCCTTCGTGCCGCGAAGGCCCCGACCGCCTCAGGAAGCCCGGCTGGTAGCGCCGGGCCCTAGGAATGGAAGGCAGGAGCGATGACAGTGCAGCAAACCCCCGCCCCTGACGCAGGCAAAGTGTCATTGCGGGAGATAGCCAGGGCCTTTCTGACTATCGGCACAATCGGCTTTGGCGGCGGCATGGCAGTAGTCGCTCTCATCCAGGACCACTGTGTGGTCAGGCGGCGCTGGCTGGAACCGGATGAGTTTTCACACGGCATCGCGCTGGGCCAGATCCTCGGGCCATTTGCGGTGAACGCTTCGATTTTTGTCGGCTACAGGCTCAGAGGCCTGCAGGGCGCAGTGGTCGCGGCGGTATCATTCCTCATTCCCTCTGTCACCCTCGTCATCATTCTCAGCGCCCTGTATGTCAGGTTCCACCACGTGCCCTCGCTACAGGCGGCCCTCAAGGGCATCGGCCCAGTCGTCGTGGCGCTGATTATCGCAGCGGCCTGGCAGATGGGCAAGGCCCAATTTCGTTCGTTGGAGTTCGTGCTGCTCATGGTCGTGGCTATCGCGTTGACCATGTTCCTGAAGCTTCAGACAGTTCCGCTGCTGCTGTTGGCGGCAGCTTACGCCTTCCTCAAGATCCGGTTCGCCAAGGGAGGCAAGGCCAATGAAGGCGCTTAGTTGGTTGGCTCTGCCCTTGCTGCCGGCGCTGGCCTGGGTCTTCCTGAAGATCGGCCTGGTGTTCTTCGGCGGCGGGTTCGTCGCCATTCCCCTGACGCACAGAGAACTCGTACAGAACCTGCACTGGCTCACGGAAGCTCAGTTCGTTGATGGCCTCGCCATCAGCCAGTTGACGCCCGGACCGGTCGCCGTACTGGCTACCTTTGCCGGCTATGTGGTCGCCGGGGTGCCAGGAGCATTGGTGGCCACGGCCGCCATCTTCTTGCCCGGCAGTGTGCTCATGATCTTCCTGTCGCGAAGTTATGAACTTCTCAGGAAGCGTGATCTGGCACGGCAGATACTCAATACCCTGATTCCGGTCATCGCTGGACTGCTGGTGGCGGCCTCACTGCAGATCGCCCGGACGACTGTAGCCGGCTGGGTGGACGTAGCAGTCCTGCTGGTGTCGCTGGTGGCCCTCACTAAGTTCAAGGTAAATCCGGCTTTCCTGGTCATCGGGGGAGCCCTCTTGGCCCTGGCGCGGAGCCGCATATGATGGCGGAGACCGGTGACCTGTGGTTGTTGGCGCTATTCGTGGCGTCCATCTTTTCGGGGTAAGGTAATATCTCTCCTATTGTCGAGGTTTGTACACATGCAAACACTACAGCAATACCTGAGCCGCTGGATTCCCCCATCACCCTGGACGCAATTCGTATCGTCTCCCAGCGAAGCCTTAGCCTGATAGCGGGTCTCAGGCAGGCATGGGCCGCAATCCGTCGAAGTATGATCTATCATTGTCTTTCTTCGACAGGGAGTGAATCATGCCTGAAGTTGGGGCGACTCGGGCTTGCCCGCAGTGCGGGCGGATGGTGCCGCAGAGCGATAGTTTTTGCGGCGGTTGCGGATCACGAATGGTGGCGGCGGGGGCGCAGTCGCGGACGGCGCGGGCTTCGTTGCAGGAGGTATTTGCCCACATTCGCGCCGGGGAGCAGCGGCTGGCTACCGTGCTGATGACTGACATCTCCGGTTTTACCTCGCTGGGCGAGGAGGCTGAGCCGGAGTGGCTGTTTCACCTGATCAACGAGGTGTTTGGTGAGTTGGTCGAGGTGCTGGTGGCCCATGGCGCTCATATTGACAAGTACGTGGGTGATGAGGTGGTGGCGCTGTTTGGGGTGCCCTATGCGCAGGAGAAAGCGGTGGAACGGGCGCTACGGGCTGCTTTGGCCATGCGGGAACGGCTCCGGACGCTGAACACTCGGGGGCGGTTTGCCGGCACGTGCCCTGAGATACATACGGGCATCAACGTGGGGCGGGTGATGGTTGGGCCGGTGGGGCACTGGGCGCACGCCGACTATACGGTCATCGGGGATACGGTCAATGTCGCCAAGCGCCTCGAGGACGAGGCGCCGCCGGGTGAGATCTACGTAACGGAGGCGGTGCGGCAGGCGGTGGGGGAGGGCTTTGAGTTCGAGGCCATCGGCGACCTGTATCTGTCGGGGCGGCAGAAGACCGTGACTGGCTTCCGATTGGTGGATGCGGCCGCGGGCGAGGCGCGGAGCAGCTTCCGCTATCTGCCCTCGGTCGGACGGGACAATGAACTACGCAAGGTGAGCAAGGCTGCCGAGCACGCAGCCGCGGGCGAACAGGCTAACCTCTTTGTGCTCGGTCCCATCGGCATCGGCAAGTCGCACCTGGTGAATGAGTGGACCCGGCTGGAGGGCAACACCTTCCGGCAGGCGCGGGCGCGCTGCCACGTCTTCGGGGAGCACTTCCCGCTGCTGCCCGTGGTGGAGCTGGCGGCGCAGCTACTGGGGCTGCGGGTGGAGTCGTGGCCGCCGAAGGTGGCGGGTGACGTTGTCGCGGCTTTGGAGCGGCTACCGGTGGACGCGGGGATTAGGGGGCGGTTGGGCGAGTTGCTTTCATATCTGGAGGAGCCACCGGCGGAGGCCGAGGAGTGGTTGGCGGGGCTGGGGGAGGCGCTGGCGGGGCTACTGGATCACGCTGCGGCGGATCAGCCGCTGTGCCTGGTGCTGGAGGATGTGCATTGGATTGACGAAATGAGCCGCGCGGTGCTTACGGAGGTGCTGGGGCAGCCGGCGCAACGTAGCCTGCTGACGCTGTTGACGTCCCGCGAGCCGCCGGACACCTGGCCGCCGGACAGCCTGCAGGCGGCGACGGTGGTGCTGTCACCGCTGCCGCGAGCGGCTATGGAGCAGCTCGTGACGGGTTGGGCCGGGGCGGTATCGATTACGCCGGAGATGATGCGGGCCGTGTGCGAGCGCGCGCAGGGGCACCCGCATTTTGCGCGCGAGCTAGTGCACGCGCTTTGCCGCCAGCCGGATTTCGATGCTCATGGCGAGTTGCGGCTGCCCAACACCTTGCAGGAGCTGTTTCTGTCGCAACTCGATGCGCTCGATCTGCCGCTGCGACAGTTGACACAGGCGGCCTCGGTGGTGGGGGAGCCGCTGTCGCATGATCTGTTGCAGGCGGCGATGAGGGAGGAGGTCGAGCTGACGCCGGGGTTGATGGGACAGGCGCTGAGCCAGGGGCTGCTGCGGATGGGGCCGGCTTCGGGGCAGTTCGTCTTTGGCCCGCCACTGCTGTTTGAGACCGCCTATGGCACCATTCCGCCGTCGGCGCGTAAGACGCTGCACGCGGCGCTGGCCGAGCATGTGGAGCAGCGCCTGGAGACGCTTGGGGCCGGGGCGGTGCATCTGGCCGCCCATCACGGCTATCTGGGCTATGGTGATGAGCGGGCGCTGCCGCTGCTGCTGCGCTCGGCGGGGCTTTACAGGGAGCAATATGCCAACCGGCAGACGGTGCGGGCAGCAGGGCGCGTGCTGGAAATTATCGGGTCGGTCGCTGAGCCGAGCCTGCACCTTGAGCAGCGGCTGGAAGCACTGCTCCTGGCGGCGCAATCGTATCAGGTGCTGGGCGATCTGGGCCACGCTGAGGGGACGGTGGCGGAGGCGGAGATTTTGGCCGAGCCCTCGGATAACGCGGAGTTGGCGGCGCGGATCAGCACGACGGCGGCTACGCTGCACTTGATGCAGGGCGACACGGCCGCGGCCATGGAGGCCTTCGCCCATGCGCAGCGGTCGTGGGAGAAGCTTGGCAACGAGGCGCGGGTAGCTCATGCGCTTTTGGGACGCGGAATGTGCGCGCGGCAACTGGGGCTGAGCGAAGAGGCGTTTCAGCTTTGCGCGGAGGCGGCGCAGCGGGGGGCTGAGGCGCTGTGGGTGAAGGCGGCAGCGCTGAACAATGCCGGGATCATTCTGATGAACGAAGGGCGCTATCGAGAGGCGGAGCCGTATCTGGTGGAGGGGCTGCGGGCCAATGAGCAGGAGGGGGACAGGCGGGGAGTGGCTCATTCGCGGGCGAGCCTGGGGGAACTGGCGTTTCGGCGCGCGCAGCTTGCGGAGGCGCAGCGGTGGTTGGAGAAGGCGCTCGAACTGGCGCTGGAGATCGAGGACGCCACCTGCAGGGCTACGGCGGGAATACTGCTGTCGCGGGTGCAGGCGCTGAGTGGGGAGCTGGAGGCAAGCGAGGCGACGCTGACCGAGCACGCGCCGGAGGCGCTTGAGGATCCGGAACTGGAGATGGCGCGCCAAGTGGCGATGTGCAACCTGGCGCTGAGCAAGTGCCTCGCGGGGCAGGGCTGCGAGCCGGCGCCGGCCTGGGAGCTGCCGCGGGGCGAGGTGGCATGTCTCAATGCGTGTGTCGAGGAGTTCTGCCTGCGGCTGGAGTTGTGTGTGGCGCAGGGCGATGGAGAGGCGGCGCGAGGCGTGGCTGAGGTGCTCAGGGAGCGGGCCGGGACGGCGACCGATAGTCACCTAAGAGACTATGCGGAGTGGCTGGTTACCCTGACACAGAAGCCGAAAGATCCCTCGCCAGCGCCTTTCGCGTCGGAGGAAGAGACAATCCTCGCGCTGCGGTCGCGACGGCTGCTGGCGCGCCTGAGTGAGGCTGCGGACTAGGACGGAAATGTCAATTGGAGGGGAATCATGATGCGACTATGCTACCGAGTGTGCCAGTTGTGTCTCTCGCTATTCCTGCTGGCCATGGTGCCGCTGCAGGCGCAGGATCAGAAGCAACTGGATGGGCTGAAGGCCCTGTTTGAGAAGGACCCGGCGGCGGGGTTCGTGGAGGCGGAGAGGCTGTTTGAGAAGCCGAAGCGGGAGGGAAATCTGGAGGGGATGTTGGGGATCATTGAAATCGTGAAGGATTGGTCTGGAACCTGCTATTACATCGCGCCACTGTCACTAATGGCAACCGCCGCTCTTCCCGTCGCCACGGCAAAGGGCAATTGGTCGGCGGTGGGTGACATCAACTTCGCTAATGCCAGAGAGGCGGGGGGGAATAGTGGGCAACGAGGACCGTTCCTCGCGCAACGCGCGACCGAGGCGTATGCGCGGGCGGGTAAGGAGCCTGACAGCTTCGCGCAATTTAGGACACATCTTCTGTCAGCCGCTCCGGAGTTGCGGAGGAACGAAACTATACAAAAGGAGAACATCGCAATACTTCCCGAGCAGTTGAGAACCCGGGCGGAGGCCGTCATTGAGGCCGTGGACAGAGCCGATGACGCGGAGGCGGTGCGACTGATGCTGGGTCTGGTAGAGGCGGCCTCCGGCGAGTCCTTCCAGTACAGAACCAGGGTTGCGGCCTTCGTAGGCTTCAGGATGTGGCTGCCGGGGGTGGACGCGCTCTTGCCCACCCTGCGGCAGTGGACGATGTCGGGTGAGAAAGAGGAGCCGCTACTGTGGTCCGGGATGATGAACGGCCTGCTGAATGGGTGTGCCATGGCTTGGAGCGGCCGTCCGGACGCCTACCAACACACGTTCCTCTGGGGTCTTGAGAGGCTGAGCACCTCCGGAGCCGCCTTCTCGTACTATGGACTCACTAGCATGCCGGCGAAGTGTTTGCGATTCCGCCAACCAGAAACTGCCGACGCGATGACGCGCTTGCTGCTGGACTTGCCCAACGAGCCTCAGGAAGGCCCCCACCGCTGGCGCTTCGCCGTCCAGCTCATCCATTCGCACAGCCCACCGGGCCTGCGGCGAGTGCTGGTGGGGAAGGAATTGGAGTTTTTGGTCTGGGCGGCTGGCAACGGCATGTCACAGGAATCCTTCATAGGTTACTCGGCCATCGACAAATGGACGTTCCTGGCAACGGCACCGGAAGAACAGCGGGCGACCTGGTACCTTGAGACCGCCTATCAGATCCTCGACTACGCCCCCAACTTCCCGACCGCCGCTTCCCGCAGTCGGGCCGCCACGGAGGCTGCTGCCTACTTCACCAAGGCTGGCCGTGCCGATCTCGCCGCGGAGGCGACCGAGCTCGCGCAGTCGTTTGCGGCGGATGATCCGAAGCTGCGGTTCCAGATCGCGCTGTCGTCTGCGCAGTCGGCGGCTTCGGCGGGGACGTGGGAGGAAGTCATTAAGGGGCTGGAGCCGGTGGTGAGTGGCGCCCCGCCGTCGGGGGCCGTCGTGCAGGGGGCGCTGCTGATCCGGCGGGCGCAGCTTGGGCTCGGCAAGACGGACGAGGCGGCAACGTGGCTGGGCAAGGCGGAGGAGATCCTGGGGCGGGCGAAGGTGCCGGCGTACGAGCGTGTTGCCTACCTCATGAATCTCGCCGAACTGACGCGGGATAAGGCTAAGAAACTGGCGCTGCTCAAGCAAGCGGACGTGGCGGCAGCCGAAGCGGGGTTGGAGCCGCTGCGGGAGAAGGTGAGCCAGCAGTTGGCGGAATTGGCGTTGGCTGCGGGGGACCTCAACACTGCGGAGACGGCTTTCCTCGATATCATCGACCGTTTGGAGAGCAAGCGCGAGGCGCTGGCGTTTGACCGGATTTTGCGGCAGCAGTGGTTCGCTGACAACCTCCGGCCCTACCAGCGGCTGCTGCGGGTGGAGGCGATGCGCAAGGACCCGGGGATGGCGCTCTGGATCGCCGAGAAAATGCGGGCGCGGGCGCTGGCGGACCAAATGGCGTGGCAGAAAGTTGACCTGCAGGTGGCGGTGGCGCCGGAGGTTCGGGAGCGCCTCAAAGCCCTGCGCGAGATGCGTACCAAGACCTACGGGTTGCTGCAGCGGGCGATGGGCGGAGAACGGTTAACCGGGATCGACGTGCGCGGGGCGTATATGCCAATTCGTGGCGCCTACCTGCCGATCCGCGGGCCGTTGCTCGGCGATCAGGCCCTCAGCGAAGCTGACCTGAAGGAATTGCGCGGGCTGCTGGACACGCTCGCGAAGGAGG
>JBDKRC010000088.1:0-5995 GCA_039683575.1 Armatimonadia bacterium
AGGCTCGTCTTCGTCGGTAGGGTCGACTTCGTCGGTAGGCTCGACTTCGTCGGTAGGCTCGACTTCGTCGGTAGGCTCGACTTCGTCGGTAGGCTCGACTTCGTCGGTAGGCTCGACTTCGTCGGTAGCTTCGACCTCGGCGGCGGGCTCCGGAGCCTCGGCGACCTCAACGGTCTCTTCGGGCTCGGGCGCCACGCTCTCGTCGCCTATGGGAAGGTCGTCTTCTACAGCTTCCTGGTTGTCGTGAGTGAGATCGTCCATTGCTGCTAGTGCACCAATTCTACGGCGAAATCGCGGAGTTTGGGGTCTGTGGAGACCCTGATCCGCCGGCGCCGGATGAGTTCGAGAATGGCAAGGAAAGTGACAATAATGAACAGGCGGGTGGCCTGGCCGATGACCAGTTCGCTGAAGTTGATCGCGCGGCGCTCGGCGGTGAGCTGCAGGATGATCTCTTCCAGGCGGTCGCCCACAGACATGGCAGCGCGGCGGACCTTGGAGGGCGGCTCGGGCTTGGCGCGGGCGAGCATCTCCTGCACGGCGGCGATCATGTCAAAGACGGAGACATCCTCGAGGTTCACAAAGCCGGTCCCGATCTCGGCCTCGTCACCGGAGCGCAGGAAGATGCGCTGGCGCTCGCGGTGAGATTCTTCGAGCATTTCGGCGGCTTCGCGATAGAGCTTGTACTCCTGCAGGCGCCGGTGCAGCTCGGCCTCGGGGTCGACAGCGACCTCGATGGCCTCCTCCTCCCCCACCTCGCCAGCGGGATCAATCGGGAGCAGCCAGCGGGATTTGATCAGCATCAGGGTCGCGGCCATGACCACGAAGTCGGCGGCGAACTGGATGTTGAGGTCCTGCATCGTGCGGATGTAGGCGAGGTACTGGGCGGTGATCGAGGCGACGCTGATCTCCGCCACATCCACCTCTTCGCGGCGCACGAGGTGCAAGAGCAGGTCCAGCGGGCCTTCGAAGATCTCGATGGTTACGGGAAAGCCGTTGAACAAGGCCAGTTGCGGCTGCTCAGGCTGGGGCTTTTGCTGTTTCGGCTTTCTTGCTGCTGCGGCCATTTAGAACATCCTGATTTGCGCCATGTCGCCCAGGATCATGGTCAGCGGGCCGGTCATGGGCGCGCCGCCGGTGATCTGCACCTTCTCGCCGAGTACCGAGCCCTTCAGGCCGGCCGGTAGCTGCGAGATCTGGCAGTCATCCTGGATGACACTGTCTTCGATGTGGCTGTCGGTAATAATACACCCGTCGCCGATGGAGGCGTAGGGCCCGATGGTCGAACGCTCGATTACGCAGTTGCGGCCGATGAGGCAGGGTCCCCGGAGTTTGCTGCCGGTGATACGCGTGCCCTTGCCGATGCAGGCGGTGCCCTCAATGGTACACTCGCTGCCGAGTTTGCCCTGGATGAGGTGCTCGAGGCGGTCGAGGTAGCGGCGGTTGGCCACGAGCAGCGACCGGGGCTCTCCGGCGTCTTCCCAGAAGCCCTGCATGATCCGCGCGCGCACCGTGCGTCCGTGGTCTACAAGGTACTGTATTGCGTCCGTGATTTCAAGCTCCCCGCGCGCGGAGGGCTGAATGTGGTCAATGGCGTCGAAAATCGCGCTCTGGAAGGCGTAAACGCCCACGATCGCGAGGTTGCTGGGCGGGTCGGCGGGTTTCTCCACGAGCCGCACCACGCGCTGCTGGTCATCCAGCACCGCCACGCCGTAGCGCCGTGGATCGGGGACTGCCTTCAGCAGCAGCGCCGCGTCGGGCCGATGCTGTTGAAAGTCCTGCACGAAGTCGTTGATGCCGTTTTCGAGCAGATTGTCGCCCAGATAGACGATGAACGGGTTGTCACCGACGAAATCGCGTGTCTGCTTGACGGCGTGGCCGAGGCCCAGCGGCTGTTCCTGCGTGATGTAGGTGGCGGTGAGCCCCCACAGCTCGCCATCGCCCACGTAGCGTTGCACGGCTTCGGGGTGATGGCCCACCACAAGGCCGACTTCGCGCAAGCCGGCCTCGGCCAGGGACCAGAGCACATGCCCCAGCAGCGGGCGGCCCGCCACCGGCAGCAGATGCTTGGGCTTGGAGAAGGTCAGCGGCCGCAGCCGGGTGCCCTCGCCGGCGCATAGCACAATAGCTTTGAGGTCATTAGCCAAGCTCACCACGCTCCCACCGCATCGAGTTACAGGCCAACCCCGGTCAGAAGATGCATCAAGAAGCCCACGGGAATGTAGATGACACCGAATACCGCGTCGCTCACAGGCCGCACGAAGAAGACGACCAGGAAGAGTATCAGCAAGATCATCTGGTTGCGGGCATAGAACTCGGCCAGACGCTGGTTGGCTCGAGCCGAGAGGAGGCCTTCCAGGATGTGCGAGCCGTCCAGCGGCGCAATCGGGATCAGGTTGAAGACGGCCAGCATGAGGTTGGCCAGGACGATGATCGCAAGCGGCATGGTGTAGTCGCCGGAGACGCCGAGGCGCAGGGGGATCGCAAACACAACGGCCGTGAGGAGGTTGGAGAGCGGCCCCCAGAGCGAGACTAACACGCTGTCGCGGCGGCGGTGCTTGAAATACAGCGGGTTGATCGGCACAGGCTTGGCCCAGCCGAAACCGACGATGAGGAACATCGTCGAGCCGATGAGGTCGTAGTGCGCGAGCGGGTTGAGGGTCACGCGGCCCTGCTGGCGCGCAGTCGGGTCACCGGCAACCTCGGCGCTCTTGGCGTGAGCGAACTCGTGCACCGTGATGGCGACCACGACGGCAATCAGCCAGGCGAGCACCTGCCCCCAGTCTATCTGATCTATTGGGCCTGAAAGAAGGCGTAGCAGCATATAGAGGTTCTACAATTCGTGTTGTTTGTGCCAATCGGCAAGCACGGCAAGAGCCGTGGAGAGCTGGGCGGCGCGGTCGGCGCCGCGGTCAAGCTTGGCGGCCAGGGCGGCTTCCAGCGCCGGGCGGAAACCGGGCGAAGGTGCGAAACCCTCGGCCTGCAGGTCTTCGCCATTGATGTCGGGACAGACGTTCTGCAGGTCGCGGAGCCGCTCGACATTGCGCCACGCGAAGGGGTGCCTGGCGCATATGGCCAGAAGGGCTGCCAACGGCAAGGCGTCGGCCAGGCGGCGGAGGTCACTGTTGAGGGTCTCACCCGCAACGAGGGCCGCCGGAGGGGCCGACACTGCCTCGGCAGCAGCGGTGACTGCCTTCCTCTCCCCCACCGTGAGCCCCCATCCCGCCGCCATTGCGGCGGCCTTGGGGCCGGTGAGGAGAGCGAGGGCGGCCAAGGAACGGTCGTGCGCGGGGGCCTGTAGAGCCTTTGCTGCTTGCCAGACTCCCTGCATGTCCCCGGGGCAGCCGCAGCCTAGCCCCAATTGGTCCAACGCACCCCAGCAGCCCAGGAGTTCCACGGCGGCCGGGGCGGTGTCTTCGGACAGGAGCCGCTGAAGCTCGCCCCAGATACGTGGGAGGGTGACGGTGGCCAGTGTGTTGGCTTGCACTGCCGCTAGCAGCCAGTTCAGGGTCTGCGGCTCGATCTGCCAGCAAAAACGGGCGGCGTAGCGGGCAGCCCGAATGATGCGCGTGGGATCGTCGCTGAAGGTGCGCTCATGCAAGCCGCGCAGGATGCCGGCCTGAAGGTCCTGGTAGCCACCCAGGGGGTCGAAGAGCTGATCCGCATCACGGTCGAGACGGATCGCGAGGGTATTGACCGCGAAATCCCGTCGCACAAGGTCGTCGGCTATTGCGGCTGGCTCAACAACCGGCAGGGCACCTGGTTCAGGATACGTCTCCCGGCGTGCGGTTGCGAAGTCAAGGTGCAGGTCCTCAAGTTCGAGCACGGCAGTGCCAAAGCGGTCGTGGCTTGTCAGGCTGCCGCCGGTGATCTCGGCGAGCCGGGCGGCAAACGGCAAGGCATCACCCTCAACCGTCACATCCAGATCGAGCGAGGAGCAGCCGAGCAGGGCGTCGCGCACGGCGCCCCCGACGAGGTAGGCTGAAAGACCGAGCTCACGTGCGAGCAGGCCGACCTGCTCCAGCAGTTCGGCCTGCCGCGTTCCAACCCGTTCCAGCAACCGCACTTCCATGGGTACAGGCCCACTCCGGGGCTATTTCAGCCGCTCGGGCATGACGTCCTGCCGGATCAGGTCCGACAGCTCTTCGCGTTTGATAATCAAATCGGCGCTCCCGTCGGCTACCAGCACCATAGCGGGGCGCGTGAAGCGGTTGTAATTCGAGGCCATGGCGTAGTTGTACGCGCCGGTGCCGAAGACTGCCAGTATATCGCCGGACTCCGGCTCCTGCAGCGTGATCTCGGGGATCAGCATGTCGGTCTCGCAGTGCGCACCGGAGACGCGCAGGCCCTCATGGGTAGCCGGCTGGTCAGCCTTGTTGGCGATGGTGGCGCGGTAGAGCGCCTCATACATGACGGGGCGCGGGTTGTCCGAGAGGCCGCCATCTACAGATATGTAGGTGCGAACGCCCGGGATATGCTTGACGACGCCGATGGTATAAAGGGTCGTTCCGGCCTCGCCGATGATCGAGCGGCCCGGCTCAAGGATGAGTTGGGGCAGCGGGAAGCTCCGGGCCTCGCAGGCGGCCTTGAGTTCCTTCGCGATGACCCCGGCAAGCTGGGCGATGCTCGGAGGGACGTCTTCCTCCTGATAACGGATGCCGAGACCGCCGCCGAGGTCGAGCTGCTCGGCCGCGAAGCCGAACTCATCGCGGATGGTGGCGCAGTAGCCCACCATCACGTCAACAGCACGCCGGAACCCGTCGGTCTCCAGAATCTGCGAGCCGATGTGGGCGTGGAAGCC
The DNA here is from genome assembly GCA_039683575.1 of Armatimonadia bacterium. Lineage (GTDB taxonomy): Bacteria > Armatimonadota > Zipacnadia > Zipacnadales > UBA11051 > JAJFUB01. The sequence continues at coordinate 4,799 of JBDKRC010000088.1, forward strand.
GTGGAGGGCGAGGTTGGGCAGTTCGAGCGCGAGCTTGACGCCTTCGCGGGCGGCATCGCGCAGGGCGAGCCCAAACTTGGTGTCTTCCTGCCCGGTCATGATCTTGACATGGGTCGAGGTCTTGATACCCGGGGCGATGCGCAGGAGCAGGTGGGCGGTTTTCCCCATCTCTCCGGCGATGCGGGAGAGGTCGCGAAGCTCGACGAGGCTGTCGGCCACGATCCGCCCGACACCGTTTTCCAGGGCCATGCGGATGAGGCTTTCCTTCTTGAAGTTGCCATGCAGCTTGATGCGCTCGGCCGGGAAGTTGGCCTGAAGGGCGGTGTAAAGCTCGCCCTCGGAGGCAACGTCTAGGGCCATGTCCTCCTGGGCCATCAGGCGGGCCATGGCCGTGGTGAGCAGGGCCTTACCGGCATAGGCAACTTCGACATCGGGCAGGAGCGCGCCGAAGGCCTGTTTGTATTGGCGGCAGTTGTCGCGCACGAGCGCTTCGTCAACCACATACAGCGGAGTGCCGAACTTGCGGGCCAGTTCGACGACGTCACAGCCGCCGATCTCCAGGTGTCCCTGGCCGTTGACTGTCTGGGTACCGAACAAACTCATCTAAACTACCTCCTGCCGACGCGCGGACGAATGAACTACACTTTGCAGGGCCTAGTAAAGCAGCCCCAAAAGGGTTCTTTTGGGGCTGCAGATCACAGCTTGCGAAACCACTTGGAAAGCGTCTAGAACTGGTTGCTGCTGATGAGAACCTGCCCCGTGGCGCTATCGAAGGCGATGTTGACATCGAGCACGTCGGCGATGAACTGCAGCGGCACCATCGTCCGGCCGCGCTTGATGTAGGGGGCTATTTGCAGCGTCTGCTGCTCGCCGTTGACCGTGATCTTCGGATCGCCGATCTTCAGGCTCAGGTCCACATTCTTGTTGACGGCGCGGACCGACCTCTCAACCGGCAGCCAGTACAGCACGCCATCGGTCTGCTCGAAGATCTCGCGCAGCGGCGCGAGGGAAATGCCACGCCTGGTCTCAGGCGCGGCCCGCAGTGACAGGACTTCGCCGTCGAAAACGAGCTTGATATCCTTCACAGCTGCCACTGCCAGGGGCACGGCGGCTACGGGAGCCGGCTGCGAAACCTTGCCGTCAGCTGCTACCCGCGGGGTCGCGGCTTCAGGCAGGCGCGCCAGCATCCGGGAGGCG
>JBDKRC010000089.1:0-6728 GCA_039683575.1 Armatimonadia bacterium
CCCATGTCAACCGTCTACATCCCCTTCTACAGCCGCTATGGTAACGTGGAACAGATGGCTCTCGCCGTAGCCGAGGGCGTGCGCGAAGCCGGCGGCGAACCCCTTCTCGCTTTCACCGGCGATCTCATGACCCCGCCGGAGGTCATTGCCGCCGATGCGCGGTGGCAGCAGACGCACGAGCGCCTCACGGCAACTTACCCACGCGCTTCCTCCAAAGACCTGTCCGCGGCCGACGGCGTGGCCTTCGGGGCACCGACCCGTTTCGGGGTCATGGCCGCCCAGATGAAGAACTTCTTCGACATGCTGGCCGGCGTCTGGCTGGCCGGAACATGCAATGACAAGCCCGCCGGTTGCTTTACCTCCACCGCCACGATGCACGGCGGGCAGGAGATCAGCAACTACACCATGTGGCCCGTGCTCGCCCATCTCGGATTTGTGATCGTGGGCGTGTGCTACGCTACCCCGGAACTGCAGACGACGACCACGGGCGGCGGTCCGTACGGCCCCAGTCACCTTGCCGGCGGCACCGGCGAGATTCCGGTAGACGAGACTGAGAAGATCATCTGCCGCGCCCTCGGCAGCCGGATAGCAGCGCTTGCCGACAGACTGCTCTGATCCGCTGCCAGGTGCCGGCCTCACGCGCTGACAGGGAGCCAGCACCATTGCGCGCAGAACCGCGGGGTGGCCCCGGCTTCGCCGTCTGTGACTGAACGCCTCAAGAGTACGCCTCAGTGGCCCGTCTGCCTCACGGCCCCTCACGCCCTGGGGGACCGTCTCCCCTCCCCAAGATAGTCTCCCCGTCGGCAGTTCCTCGCAGGTCTACCAGATTTCAGCGACGAAATACTCCCTTGCGTTTCCCGGGGCATGAGCCGTTCCCGACGCTGCGGAATCACGTTTGCCGGAGCGAGGCCTGGCGCCCATCAAGTGGAGGGGACAACGCATATGCAAGACCCGATCGTGTCTCCGGTCCAGGAAGAGTGCGTACAGTCTACGGACGAGCAGGAAATCCTGGAGCATTTTCTGGCCGACCGGGGAGCCCGTTACGGCGCCGCTTTTTGCGGCGCTTTGAGTACTTTGCTTGGTCTCTTTGCCCTGGTGGGCTGGTTGCCCGCTGATTCCGCGCTTGCCACTCTACTCTCGAGCATGACAGTCATGGTACCGGCGGTGGGCGGCTGCTTCATGATACTGGGCCCCTGCCTCATGGTCATGGCGCTCTCCCGCCCGTTGCCACGCCCGCTGCTGGTCTGCTATGCGGGTCTGGTTGCCCTCACGGCGCTGCTGGTATTACTGGAGCAGTCCGCCGGTCTCCACTGGGGCGTGAGCCTGCTCTTCGTCGCGCGCCCTTTGGCCCCGTCGGTGGACCCGCGCCCGCCCATCTTCGCGGCCGTCGGACTGATGATCCTCGCCAGCGCTTGCGCTCTTTATTGCTGGCCCGCGATGCGCTCCCTGGCGCTCCTGGTCGCGCTCAGCGCGTCCGCCTTCGGGGCGCCGTTCGTGCTTGGCTACGCATACGGGTCGCCTCTGTTGTACGATTCCGGCCATAGTCCGATAGCGCTGCCTGCGGCCATTGGCCTGGTACTCACTGGCGCAGGGACGGCCACGCTGGCGGCTGCCTGGCAACGGGCTGCTCATGGCGTGCTGCAGGCCCGGCGGCAAGAGCATCAAGCTGCCGTCTTCCGGCTGGCCCAGGTCCTCAGCGTCGAGCGGGAGGAACTCCAGGAGCAGCGCGAAGAGGCCAAGCGACGCGCCGAGGAGCTTGAGACTGTCATCAACTCAATCGGTGACGGTGTCGCGATCTGCGATCCGGACGGCAACATCGTCCGAGCCAACCCGGCGCTCGCCGCAATGACAGGATATACGGAAGAGGAACTCGCTCTACCGCCTGAAGAGCGCTTTCAGCTTCTGGACGTGCGGTACACCAATGGGCAACCGGTGCCAATGGATGACACTGCTCCTGTGCAGGCCGCGCAGCAGGGCAAGCCTTGCACTACTGGCCCCCTGGTGCTGTTCCAGGGTACCGAACGAGAGCTTTACGTCCTGGTGAGCTCAGTCCCGCTGCGAGATGGCCTTGGCCACTTCCGCGGTCTCGTCACAACCAGCACCAATGTGACCGAACTGCAGCGGGCCAAGCAGCAAGTTGAGCGGGAACATGCCCTGCTCAAAGCGGTTTTCGAGACGGCCCCTTCGGCTCTTGTGGTCGCCGACGCCGAGGGCCGCATCACCATGACCAACCGCCTCGCCGAGACGCTCTCCCCCCGGCCGGTGCCCGTGGCGGAGCCGCTCAAAACACGTGCCGAGTTGCAGCTCTGCTATCCCGACGGAAGCCCCTATCAGTCCCAGGACCTGCCTCTGTCGCGTTCGGTGCTGAAAGGTGAAACGTCGGAGAACGTGCACATGCTCATCGCCGGGCCAGATGGGCAGACACGGCACCTGTTGGCCAACTCAGCACCCATCAGGGATGAAAGCGAACGTATCACTGGCGCAGTCGCAGTCTTCAGCGACTGGACGCAACTGGCCGACGCCATACGGGAGCAGGAGCGCCTGCTGGCGGAACTCAATGAACACCGGCATCACCTGGAGAACCTTGTCAGCCAGCGGACGGCGGAACTGGCCGCCAGCGAGGCCAAGTACCGCGAACTCGTCGAAAACGCCAACAGCGTTATCCTGAAGTGGGACAAAGACGGGATACTGACGTTCGCCAACGAGTATGCCCACGAGCTCTTCCGCTATCCTCCCGGCGAACTGGCCGGCCGCGAGGCCACAGTCGTGCTGCCGAGACGCGATAGTCACGGCCACGATCTCAGACACCTGAAGGATGCCGTCTCGACCAGCCCTGAGGAATGGGCGTACAACGAGCACGAGAGCCTCACCAGCGACGGCCGCCTGCTGTGGATGGCATGGGCGAACCGCCCCATCTATGGCCGCGACGGCGAGCTTGAGGGCATGATGTGCGTCGGCACGGACCGCACCGCCCAACACGAGGCCGAGCAGAAGCTACTGGCCTACCAGGAGCAGTTGCGCCACCTTGCTGCGGAGCTGGCGCTGGCCGAACAGCGCGAGCGCCAGCGCATCTCGGTCCGGCTGCATGACGAGGTCGCCCAACCCCTCGGGGCTCTCAAGATCCACCTGTGCATGTTGCAGAGCGAGCATCCGAGCGCCATGGCACAGATTGGAAAGCTCGTGGCCATGACTGACGATGCCATCAAGCAGGCCCGGACGGTCCTGACGGAGCTCAGTCCGCCGGTGCTTCAGAACCTGGGCCTGATTGAGGCGGTGCGCTGGTGGGCCGGCCTGGTGGAGGAGCGGCAGGGCCTGCCAGTGCGGGTCGAGGCTCCTGAGGAACCACTGCACATTGGGCAGGCGCATGAGATAACTCTCTTTCAGGCAATCAAGGAATTGCTGCAGAACGTGGTGAAGCATGCCAAAGCGACTGGGGCGTGGGTGGAGTTTGAGTACTTGCCCGAGCAGATAAAGGTAACCGTGGGGGACGATGGCGAGGGCTTTGACGCAGGGGCAATACACCCCAGTGTCAGTGGCGGCTTTGGGCTGTTTAGCATTCAGGAGCGCCTGAGCTATCTCGGCGGAGACATGGCCATAGCCAGCACCGCCGGACGTGGCTGTACGATTACGCTGACCTTGCCGAACCAGGCATAAATCCAGAGGAGACACCGAAAATGCCAGAGGTTTCTGATCTCGCCGCACCCTTGCGGCGACTTTCCCCGGAGGGCGAACACTTCTTCTTCGGCTACTACGACATTCCGGCAGCAGACAGCCAGGGCCGCCACCTGGCCCTGAAGGTTCCTTTCCGGGACCGCTTCCCCGACCCGACGGACGAGGCGGTCCTTGGCTGGCTACCCCTGCCCTCGATGGGGCAGGAGCCGGAAGCCTTCCACCCCTTTGCCTCCACGGTCGCCTGGAACTTCCAGCAGGCCTCCATGCTCCAGTGGCTGCCCCGGCCGAATACCTGCCTGTACAACACCTTCGCCGACGGCCATTTCGGCTGCGCGATCCAGAACCTCGCCACCGGAGCTGTCTGCAGCTTGCCTCGCGCCGTCACCAATGTCTCCCAGGACGGCACCAAGGCTCTGTGCGTCAACATGCCCCGCATCTACGACTTCCGCGCGGGGTATGGCTATGAGGAGATTCCCGACCCGTATGCCGACACACCGGCGCCCTCGGATGACGGTGTCTTCCTGATGGACTTGGCCACCGGCGAGAGCCGCATGATCCTCTCGCTCGACGAGGCCGTGAACTTCCTGGCCCGCGAGGGCGAGGACATCGCCGGCCAGAAAGTGGTCATCAACCACATCACCTTCAACCCCTCCGGCGACCGGTATCTGTTCCTGCTGCGCAGTTTCCCCGAGCCGGGCCACCCATGGTCTACCTGGCTTGTCACAGCCGACAGCAATGGCGGCGGCCTGCGCCAGCGCCAGGCCTTCGGCGTCGCCTCACACTACCACTGGAAAGACGATCGTGGGATGCTGTTTTACATGCGCATCAACCCCACGAAGCTGGAACTGGTGCTGGTGGATGACGAGACTGACGAGCGGACGCTGATTGACACCAGCTACTTCCTCAGCGACGGGCATTGCTCGTACTCACCGGATGGCAGGTGGCTTCTGTATGACAGCTACCCGGATGGTTCCACGCCAGATTATATGCGTTCGTTGTTCGTATATGACCTGGAAAAGAAGCAAGGTCATACCCTTGGCAAGTTCCGCTCCGAGTCATATAAACCCGATACGGTAGACTTGCGTTGCGATCTGCATCCGCGGTGGATGCCCGACGGAAAGTCGGTCAGCTTCGACTCGATTCATGAGGGCTATCGCGGCATATACTGGATGGACTTGAGCGAGATCATGGGGCGCTAACTGCGCTGTTGGTTGCCCCGTTTTTGGGCTCGAATCGTTACATTGGTTAACTTCGTTGGCGCAACTGAGGGCTCATCTTGCGCGCTATGAGCCCTCTCTTCATGACTAATACATGCCCCTGATGCGAGCCCGGCATAACACTTTAGCGAGGACTACACCAAATGCTCAGCGACCTGGAAATTGCACAACAGGCTACCATGAAACCCATCGGCGCTGTCGCCGCTGACATGGGCCTGCTGGAAGACGAACTTGAGTATTACGGCAAGCACAAAGCGAAGGTGGAATTGTCGGTGCTGGACCGTCTGGCCGACCGCCAGGACGGGAAGCTGGTGCTGGTGACCGCGGTCACGCCAACCCCGCTGGGCGAGGGCAAGACGGTCACTACTCTCGGTCTGACCCAGGGGCTGCGGCACATTGGCGAGAAGGCGATTTCGACCATCCGCCAGCCCAGCATGGGCCCGGTTTTCGGCATCAAGGGCGGGGCGGCAGGCGGCGGCTACGCCCAGGTGGTGCCCATGGAGGACCTGAACCTGCACTTCACCGGCGACATCCACGCGGTCGCGGCGGCCAATAACCTGCTCGCGGCGGCCATTGACGCCAGTGTGTGGCACAAGAACCCGCTGCGGATCAACCCCTACTCGATCACTTGGCGCCGCGTAGTGGACATGAACGACAATTTCCTGCGCCACATCATCGGCGGCCTTGGCACTGAGCGGGACGGACGCCCGCGCCAGACCGGGTTTGACATCGCGGTGGCGTCTGAGGTCATGGCGATTCTGGCCCTGTCCAGCGACCTGCAGGACCTGCGCAGGCGCCTGGGGCGCATTCAGGTGGCGCTGAACGAGGATTGCGAGCCGGTTACGGCGGACGACCTCGGGATCGGCGGGGCCATGACGGTGCTGATGAAGGATGCCCTCAAGCCCAACCTGATGCAGGGCCTCGACAATGGGCCGTGCTTCGTCCATGCAGGGCCCTTTGCCAACATCGCCATCGGCACGAACTCGATTCTGGCCGACCGGGTGGCTCTGAAGCTTGGCGATTACGTGGTCACGGAGGCCGGGTTCGGCGCGGACATGGGCGCTGAGAAGTTCCTGGACATCAAGTGCCGCGTGGGGAACATGCAGCCGAGTTGTGTGGTGATTGTGGCGACCATCAAGGCCATGAAGCTCCACGGCGGGGCCTTCAAGTTCCCGCCCGGGAAGAAGCCCCCGACCGAGGAGATTGAGCGGCCGAACCCCGAGGCTGTGGAAAAGGGTGCGCAAAACCTGGTAAAGCATGTGGAGAACATGGTCGGGTTCGGGCTGCCGGTGGTAGTCGCGATCAACCGCTTCCCGTACGATACGCCGGAGGAGATCGCGATTGTGGCCAAGTATGCGAAGGAAGCGGGGGCGGTGGCGGCTGTGGAAAGCTTTGTCCACAGCAAGGGCGGCGAAGGCGGGGCGGAACTGGCGAGGGCGGTCGTCGAGGCCTGCAAGCAGCCGTCGAACTTCAAGTATCTGTATGACCTGGACGTGCCCATCAAGCAGAAGATCGAGACCATCGCGACGCGCATCTACGGGGCCGAGGGCGTGGATTACGAGCCCGAGGCGGAGAAGAAGATTGCGGCCTTCGAGGCGCAGGGACTGGGCAACTTGCCGATCTGCATGGCCAAGACCCACCTCTCGCTGTCGCATGACCCGAACCTGAAGGGCAGGCCGACCGGCTACCGCCTGCCGATCCGCGACGTCCGGCCGTCAGTCGGCGCGGGCTTCCTGTACCCGCTGTGCGGCACCATGAGCACGATGCCGGGGCTGCCAACCCGGCCAGCGGCGGTGGATGTGGATATTGATGAGAAAGGGAATGTGGTGGGGTTGTTCT
>JBDKRC010000090.1:0-6587 GCA_039683575.1 Armatimonadia bacterium
CTTGATATCCTTCACAGCTGCCACTGCCAGGGGCACGGCGGCTACGGGAGCCGGCTGCGAAACCTTGCCGTCAGCTGCTACCCGCGGGGTCGCGGCTTCAGGCAGGCGCGCCAGCATCCGGGAGGCGTGCACCGGCAGGCCGCGGTACTCGGCCAACGCTGCTTGCGTCAGCACGGCCGGGGTCAGCGGCGGCGTGGCCAGCGTGGCGACAGAGCGCGGGGCCGGCGCCGCGGCGGGCTTGCTGGCCGCGAGGGTGGGACGGGTGGTCGAGGCGGCGGCGGGCCTGGCAGGCGGTACTACAGCCACCGGCTTCGAAGCCGGCGCCGTGGGCTTGACTGCGACGGCCTGCGGCTTCGGCGTCGAGGCAACCGGCTTGACGGCTACCGTCTGCGGGATGGTCACGCGCGGCAGCGTGCTCGTGGGAGCGGCCTTGTAATCCGGCGTCACGTTCACAACCGGCTGCACCTGCAGGGCCGCCTTCATCGGGGCCGGCGAGGGCAGGCCAACCGGGGTGATCCTCTGGCGCTCGTTGGGAGCAGGGGCGCTCAGCGGCGACAGGGTCGAGCGGCCGGCGCTTGCCACGCGGGCGGGGCCGGTTGCGGCGTCCGCTACCGGGGCAGGAGCGCTGGTGCGGGCGGCGGCGGTCGGCGCCATGGTGCCGGCGGGAGCGTAGGTCTTCGTCGGCGAGGGCGTCAGGCCCGCGGCCGCGGTCGGCGCGGGAGCGGTAATTGTCAGCGGGGCAAGGCCGGCGGCGGCGGCGATTGCGGCCCCGTCAAAGGTGGCAGCGCGCGGCGCGCTGGACAGGCCGCCCTGAGCCATGCGAACCGGCTCAAGCGTGGGGGCGGGGGCCGTGGCGACTTCGCGCCCGGAGTATGACGAGGTGCCCGTGCGCTCAAGCGCGGGGGCTGTCGCCTTCTCCGCGGCAGCGAGTGTCGCGCCAGCGGTCGGGCGGCTGGCACTGTCGGCCTGCGGCCTGGTCAGCGAGTACATCTGATCGGCCAACCGACCGGTAGGGGCAGGCGTGACGGTCCGTGCGGTATCCGTGCGGCTGCCCGAAACGGTAAGCGGCGTGCCGGTGCCGTATAGCAGGTTGCCCATGTCGGGAGCGGTCGGCACGGGGCCGGGGCCGACGGCACGCGGGACGACTTTGACAATCTTGGGTTCGGGCGCAGTTGCGGTCGTAGTGACGGGCTGCGGGGCCGGAGCCACATACGGCGCGGGAGCCGGGGTGGGTGCCGGAGCCGACACGGACGGCGCGGTGTAAGTCTGAGTTGAGGGGGCGCCGGGGCTGACTACGACCGGCGGCGGCGCCAGCGTGGGAGCGGGAGCCGGAGCGATGGGCGTCGGCGCAACCGGAGCCGGGGCCGGAGCCGGAACGGTGGGCAGCGCGTAGTCGTTGGGTGCCGGAGCGGTCGGCAGGACCGGGGCCGGGGCCGGCAGCGTCGCCGGACCACCTGTGCCCTGCTCCAGAGCACCGCTGCTGTCCATCCGGGTCATGCTGTGGTTTTCGACCAGTACGGTGACCTGCGCGGAGCGGGCCTCGTTCTCGGCCGCGTCCACGGCTAGGGTCTCGAGGACGTGCGTGCCGTCAATGTCGCGGGTAGTGTCCCACGCGTCGATGTACGGCGGCGCGTTCATCATCATTTTGTGCAGCTTGCCGTCGATGTAGAAGTAGACCGATTCCACGCCGACGTTGTCGGTGGCCTCGGCCTTGATCTCCACGAGACCCCGGAGCTTGGCGCCCTGGGCGGGATAGTAGATGCGGACGACGGGCGGGATGTTGTCGGGGCCGGAAACGACTGCACTCTGAACCTGGACGGTGATGGAAGCAACGGCAGCGGCGCCAGCGGCGTCAATGGCGCGCGCGGCGATCTTGTGCACAGTCTGGGAATTGTAGCTGAAGTCCCAGTTGAAGGACTGGCGGCCCTCGAGCAGCGGAGTGGCAAGGTCATGCTCGCGCCGCAGTTGGTCGTCAATGTAGATTTCGAGGCGGGTGATGGGGCGATTGGAGTCGGACCGATAGGCGACCTCGATCCAGATGACGCCACTCACCAGGGCGCCCTGAACGGGTTTGGTGATGGCGATGAGGGGAGCACCCATGACAATGCCGGGTGCGATAGTCGTGAGCAGAACGCTGCTGAGAGCGAGCGCAAGAAGGTACCTGGAAAGCGGTGAACGTCGCATGGATGCCATTTGGACCATCCTTTGGCAGCGGTGTCTGCTACGTCACGCCGAACGTCCGACGTTGTGGTTCGAATACCTACTGAGACCAACGGAGGTTATAAAGGATGGACCAACGCTCACCAGATCAACGACCCCGAGGCCGACCAGTTACCCTCCCAACTCTAACCGTAGCATAAAAAGCGCACGCAAGTCAAGGCATTAGGGCGCGCGGGCCCATGGGCGACAGAGCCTCTGGCATTCTGAGCCCAAGGGGTCGCAAAGGCCTTAAGGAAGCTTCAAAAAAGCCTCGCGTGAGCGGTACGGTTGCCGCAAACAGCGGTCACTCAGACAATTCGAACTTGTAGCCGACGCCCCACACGGTCGCCAGCGTCCAGGGCACGTCGCGGCCCTCTTCAAGCTTCTTGCGCAGGCGCTTGACGTGGGTATCAACGGTCCGCAGATCACCGCTCTGCGGGGAATAGCCCCATACTTCCTGCACTATCTCCTCCCGGCGGAAGACCCGTCGCGGCTGGGACGCCAGGTGATAGAGCAAGTCGAACTCTTTGGGAGTGAGGTGGACTACTTCGTCCTGGCACACCACTGAACGGGTCGGGAGGTCCACTTCGAGAGAGGGGTAGCTCAGTCGCCGCTTGTGCGCCACGGCCTTCTGGGTCAGGACGCTGCGCCGGAGCATCGCGCGGACGCGGGCCAGCAGCTCCCGCAGGCCGTACGGCTTGGTCATGTAATCATCCGCGCCCAGTTCCAGGCCCACCACCTTGTCTACCTCGTCATCCCGCCCCGTCACCATGATGATCGGCACATCGGTCTTGGCCCTGATTTGACGGCACACCTCGAGACCATCAATCCCCGGCAGGATCAGGTCCAGCAGCACGAGGTTCGGCTGGGCCTGAGCCAGCAACTCCATTCCCTCTTCCCCCGTCGCCGCCTGTATGACGCGGTACCCATCCTTCTCCAGCGCAGCAGCGATCATCCTGCGGTCGGAGTCCTGATCCTCAACAAGCAGGACTACTTCCTTCTCCATCTGCGTCACCTGCTCTTCCCCGGGAGGTGTGGTGCGGCCGATGTCTGCAGTCGGCATTTCGGGGCGTGACACCTGTGCCTGTGCACAGGAGGGCGATGGTGATACCTACGACTAACTGGCGGCTCATGGCCGGCGACATTGGCAGGCTAACGGAACAAACCGATTACGCCATGCTGCCACCAGTCATACAACAGGAACTGCACTCGTCCGATGAGCAGAGAAATGCGCGCCATGACGGTGTTTCCGAACCCGGCGCCGAAGGCTGCCATCAGGAACCATATACCAATTCGTGAAGTGACCCCCAACATCCTCTTATGCTCTAAAGAAAAGTAAAAATAGCTCAAGGTACACACAACGCCCACAATCAGGAGCAGGCTATTGAGGACCGTGGACGTCGCCACCCAGGATAGGTCAATGGCACCGGGCGACTCCACGAGCACGCAGGGGCGGTAGTACACCAGCGGCTTGATCGTGCCCTGGATCTGCTGCAGGATGTTGGCCTGCACGACGGAGGGGATGCTGCTGCCGGCCGCGTAGCCGACCACAAAGGCCATGGGCCAACGGGACATCCACGCGAGCTTCGGCACAAACCGGCTGATCATCATCAAGCCCAGTACAATCGGTACGATGACCCAGTAGTCCGGCAGGGCGCCCTGCTCGGCACTGAGCTGCGGGAAGATCCGGTAGAGCATGATCGGCAGCACAGCCTCGTGCCAGACCAGCACCACGCCATAGCCGGCCGAGACACCTACGAAGATGTGCTCGGCGAACTTGTAGAAGGCGTTGTCCTTGATCAGGAAGGACAGAATCGCGAAGGTCAGCACCGCCTGGAGCCACAGGCCGATCATCTGCGGGCTGGTTAGGGTTGTGAGGGTGTCTGAAGTTGGCATAGGTGTGTGCCAGAGCCAAGAGTGGCGCGGTGATCGTCGGAAATCGCGCGGCGGACGGGACGTCCGCACGGGGAGCGCTCCTACCGGGAGTCGGCTCAGGCCATCCCCCCTTGCTTGCGACGGTGCGCGCGGGAGGCGAAGTAGCCGATGTTGCCCAGGAGCACGAAGACAATGATGACGAGATGCGCCACGGACTGCGAGGACATGCCCAGGACGCCCACGTCAGGGTGCTTGACCAGATTCTCGTACTCCGCCGCGCCGCGCATGCCGTTGAGTATGCCCACGAGCTGGCCGGTCTGGTAGTACACGTAGAAGTCGGTAGCCATGACCGCCGTGATGCCGATAGCCATCTTCACCTTGAAGCGCTGGTGGCCGAAGGCAATCCACGCGCCGGGGGCGTTGCCGGTGGCGAGGTCGATCAGGATCGCGATATCGTCATAGGTCCGGACCCCACGCATCACGGGCAGGGCCGACAGCGGGGTGCCGCGCATGTCCGTGGGATAGACGTTGCGGATGCCCGACCCGATTCCGAGTATCACTGCCTGTCCACCGGGCTTGAAGCCGAGATTCACGTAGTCCTGGCCGTACTTCGCCTTGTAGTCGCCACGGACGCGGTTGAACGCGGCCTCGGCCATGAGCGGCCCCTGTGGGTGGATCGTTAGCGCCACCACGCGCAGGTGGCGCTGGAAGCACTGCCTGATGATCGCCATGGCCATGGGGTGCATCTCAGGCATGCCGGCGGGTCCGTAGTCAAAGCCAATGGCCACCACGGAGCCCGGCGGCAACTGGTCGATGTAGTTGAAGACGGCCAGAGTGGCCGGGGTGGGCGTGCCCTGCAGGAACTTGAGGCCGGTCAGGAACGGAACGAGTACAGCCAGACCGATAAACAGGAAGATCCAGCGGCGGTCGATGGTCAGCAGGCGGGCGAGTGTCTGCATCTACTTGCCCCCCAGGTGGGACCGCTCGATCCCGAGGATGATGCGCAGCGAGGTGGCGATGGAGCCGAGGGCTACCCCAAAGAGAATACCACGCTTGGCGGCGACCGTCGGCCACATCATGAACCACTCCGACACCTGCGGCATGCGGTGGTAGATCATCTCGCCGACGGGCACCCGGCCCAGCATCACGATCACCGCCACGATCAGCAGCACGGTGGCTTCAGGCGTGCGGGCGCGGAAGGTGCGGTAGGCCGCTGAGGCCATGAAGAAGGCAAGGAGAGCGAACATCGTGGAATCCAGCGGCACGAGGACATTGTCAAAGAGCCACTGGAAGCCGGGGCCGTCGCCGGTGTCAAACAGCTTGCGGAGCCCCGGAGAGCGCTCGCCGGCGGTGAAGCTGCCGTTTGTGACTAGCGAGGCGGCTCCTGGCGCCGCGGCTTGAACGTCATCGAACCAGATCTTGCCATTGCCCTCCAACTGCAGGCTGATCTGGGCGAACGCCGCACCGGCCGGCGCCACGGCCTCGACACGCAGGGGAGTCCACGTCTGCGGCGAGGGGGTCACGGGCTGGCTGGTGGTCAGGGCTCGCGGCAGATGTTCGCCCTTGTTGTTGAGGAAGGTGAGTGCGAGGGCGGCCTTGGCCGTCCCCTCTCCCCCACGCGCCTGCGCGGTGACTGCATAGCGCTGGCCGGGGGCCGCGGTTATGTTGCCCCAGTTACGCTGCCAGCCGGACCAGCGGTTGCTCCAGGCCCCGGAGGCGGTGAGGCTGCTACCGGTAAGGCGGACAGAGGTGCTGTCGGTCCGACCGACTCTGTGGTCCCAAAAGCCCTGCACGCTCTCGCTCTGGCGGTCTAGCCCCCATCCAAGCGGCAGTACGGGCTCGCCAGGGCGGAGCATCCCGACGTAGACCATGACTATGAAGCTGATCAGGGTGACGACGCTATAGCCCCAGTCGCGCTGCTTGCGGCGGATCTTGTCCCAGTTGACCTGGAAGAGGCTTGAGACGGCCAGGACCATCGCGAAGGCCCCGACCACGCGCACCCAGTCCAAGACCAGCGTGTAACCGGCTTCGCCCACATAGTGTGGCACGAAGAACTGGACGAACATGAACATTCCAGTGAGGAAGCCGATTAGTAGTGGTATGAACTTGCGTAGCATGGAAAGGCCTTGCTATGTAAAGCAGCCGTATGAGCGGCATCCTGCCGCGAAATTGTGATACTGGAGCCCGGCTTCCAGCCGGGCGGAAGATGCGTGCCGATGGGCTACGTCGATTCAACTTGCATAGCGGCAATCCGAGCTCGTGGGGCTGGAAGCCCCACTCCATTGGCGTCATCTCGCGGCAGGATGCCGCTCGTACGACCGTCTCTGCGGCAGGATGCCGCTCGTACGACCGCGTCTGCGACTCGCCTGCCCCCGACGCGGGCGAGCCGCCAGTAGTGCCTCACAAAAAACCTAGACACCTTAGCTGGGCCTTTGTGGGCTGCTCCCAGAGCCGTTCGCGCAGTTTTAGCCAGACATTTCTTAGACCGGTCACGCGGCCCTGCTCGTCGGGCT
>JBDKRC010000091.1:0-13931 GCA_039683575.1 Armatimonadia bacterium
TGCTGGGCTCTGATCGTCAGGGAGGCCATGTCGGCGCCGCGGAAGATGGCACGGTCTACTTCGACAGGTGGGGCAGCGGCGGACATGCCCTCCATCCATGGCCAGTCGGTCACGCCGTCGGCGAAGGAGCCGTTGGTGAGAAGATTCGGGGCCGAGTGAACTGCGAGGGTAGGCAGGAGCGTCAGGCAGAAGATGATGATGAAGGTTCGCATGGCTTCACCGTGGCTAAGGATGCGGGGCGGCGGTGCCGAGAAGGTTCCACAGACACGGACGAAGTCCTGTTTGTGACGATAACGCGACCTTAACCCGGGTCAGGTTAGACCCTAACACCATCTGGGTATGATAGAAGAAGAAGCAGATGCATCGGAAGGCAGAGGAGAGATAAGAATGCAGGCGCAGACTCGGAAACAGGAGCGGAAGGTGCGGTTTGTGGCGAAGCGGGTGGCCAGCAGCTACACGTGCCCGCAGTGCCGGGCGTACAACAAGACGATCGGGTGCACGCAGTGTGGGTGGACGCCGGATACCAGTGTGGCCTTCGCCGGGGCGGATATCTCGCGGGATGACCGCATCGTCTGCTGCTGATGGGAGGTAACCGGCGCCTGAGGTGGGGATAGCGACGCAGAGGCGCTTGATCATAGGGATGGCGAGAGCGAGAACGCGGCCTGAGAAGGCCGCGTTCTCTGGTTCTTCCGGTTCGGCATCAGCCCAGCAGGAACAGAAGCATGTCGGCCTGCATATAGGCGCACTCGGTAATCTCTTCGCCGACGTCGCGCATGGGGAGCAGCCCGGAGGCGGTGCGCAAGGAGAGGGTGTAGTTCAGCAGCCGTGAGGCAGCTTCCGCGTTGGCCTCTCCCGGGATGCGGCGCAGGACGTGCGCGGTCAGCGCATAGGTCCAGACGTTGTGTTTGGCGGTGGAAGTCTCGTTTTCTTCCCAGAGCAGCGAACCGTCGGGGCCGACGCAGGAGCGGAGGAAGCTGGCGGCGTTGTCGAGAGCCTGCTGGACCGCGTCGGCTGGTGCGAGATCGTTGCGATAGTACTCGGGCAGTATGTCGAGGGTGTTGAGGAGGCACCACACGACGAGCGAGGTATAGTTGATCGTGACACCGTTGTTGGCGCGATAGGGGAAGCAACCGCTCGGCCACTGCTCGGCGAGAGTGTGGTTGATGGTGCGCCTGGCGCCCTGGTAGAAGATATTGAGCGTGCGGCCGTAGACCTCGCGCAGGGCGGTGAAGATCGCAGCGAGTGATTCGCCAGCGTGCAGGTTGGCGTTCAGCGTGTCATAGGGCGAGCGCTCATGGTGGGGGAAGATCCCTGAACCGGCGGGCCATTCGAGGCCGAGGTACCAGTGGCCGGCACGCTGCAGACAATCCAGGTAGCTCTTCTTGGGGGGCAGGCCGCGCAGGAGGGCGTTCGCAAGGCCGTGGACGACGAAGGAGGTCTCGATGGTGGAGCATTCCTCGAGGCCAGTGAACTCCCAGTCCGAAGGCTTTTCGTTGTTCTGGATCTCGAGGTAGCCACCGCTGGGGCGCTGGCCGGTGACGACCCAATCGAAGGCCTGCTCGGCGCGGCGGAGGAGGTCGTCATCGCCCCGCTCCTTGCCCACGAGCCAGAAGCCCAGGCCGGCACTGCCCGCGCCGCGGTAGTGGTGGGCTCCGCCGCCATGCCAGTCGAGCAGAGGGCCGTGGTAGGCTTTCTCGCTCCAGAGCGAGCCATAGTACTGGCCGGGGGTGAAGTCCTGGGCGCGCTTGAGGTAGTCTATGATGGCCTGGGTGGTGGCGGTGGGCATGATGGGGAGGGTTCGGCGGGGGAGGGGAGGGGACCTGCGGGATAAGCCCATTGCCATGAAACGCTAGACCCGGCGGCTCACCCATTCCACGACCTGAAGCGCTAAGGCGGCAGCCAGCTTCCACTCATCCACAGCGACTGGTTCTTCGGAGGATGGGTACCGAGTGAGAACCGCGTGACTCGTCAGCGCGGCACTTCCGGCGATCTCGCCAATATTGGGTTCATATGCTGCCAAGCGGTCGAGGAGGACCTGAATGCTATGGACGTATGGGGGCTCCTGATCGTAGTGCAGCAGCAGGGCTTTCAGGGCTTTCTCGGCAGCCTGCTGAGCGTGAAAGCAGGCCTGTTCATATCCCACCCCGACGGGTGGCGTCATCTCCGCATAGGCCAGATCGGCGCGCGCGGCTTGCAGCCATCGTTCAACGACGGCGGGATCAGGTCCCGGGTTGGACATACAGATCAGTCCCCTCTCTCACGACGTTGCGATAGATCAGCCCTTTCGTGTCGCCATATCTTTCCAGATCACCAGGCGTCGCCACGACGATATCTATTGGGACTCCCAACCCCAGCATTCTGACGTAGAGTTGTCCTTGGGTCTTGCGACGATTCGTTCCCTCCGGCATGACAACCAACACGTCAATGTCGCTATCAGGTCCTGCCTCGCCTCGCGCTGCGGAGCCAAACAGGATGATTCGCAGCGGCTGAACCGCTTCGACTATCCTTCGGACCAACTCCTCCAGTTTGAGATGCTGGCTCTGCGCAACGGTGGTCATGGTGAGAGGATTATAGGGCAAGAGGGGCGACAAGAGCAACGGGCGCGGCCACCATTGGCCGCGCCCCTCTTGTCTTCTCTGATCCCTGACCTCTGAAACCTGACGCCTGCCTCTCTACTTCCCTGCCAGCATGATCTTCGTGGCGTTCTCGCCGCCATTGAGGTGGTAGAGGAGCGGGGTGGGGCGGTCTACTCCCTCCATGTAGGCCGGGCGGGCCTGCCACGGGGTTACGCTCAGCACGTTCGCCAGGTCCATCCAGTACTGCAGCCGCGCGGGCTTGAGGTTCCAGGTCATGTGGAAGTGATTGGCCGGGGCGAACTGCTTGTACTCGCCCATGGTCGCGTACTTCGGCACGACCCAGGTGTGCGGCCAAGTCGGGGTGCTCGTGCTGGCTATCGCCTTCGCCAGTTCCTCGGGGAGGTCCACGGTGCAGGCCTCATCCCAGACCAGGCTGAAGGTGTTGGTCAGCGCGCTGTAGGCCATACGGGCCGCTATGCCCTCGATGCCGCCGGGGGTGATGAAACTGGCGGAGTTGCCGCCGCCGGGGAAGTAGAAGTCCTCGGCCAGCGGCATCGTTACGTTGGCCATGATCTGCTTGACGCTCGTGCCGGGCATGGCCGCCCAGTCAAAGGCCGCGCTGCCGGAGTTGTCGCCGTCTACGAGACCCTTCTGGCGCCAGAGCCCTCCCTGGTCCACATCGCCAAGGCCCATCTTGTCGGCCAGGGCGTTGATCTCCCAGGGCTCCCAGACCTTGCGGAAGTCCATGAACAGGGGCGGGTTGCCACCGCTGAGGTAGGTGAAGAACAGCATGGTGAGCAGGCCCTGGACGTCGGCTTCGGTAGCATAGGGAGTCGGAGCCTTCTTGCCATTGTGGTCGAAGGTGGCGTTGAACAAGCACTCCATGACATCAGCCACGGGCAGCGGCAGGCCGCGGCGGTCGGAGCCCCACTCAAGCTGGCTCATGAACCCGCCGCCGACTGCGTTGAGGTCTTTCATGAGGTCGCGGACGATCAGGTACATCGCCAGCGACTTCTGGAACTGCTCTTCCTGGGTGTCGTTGTGGATTTCCAGCCGGTCGCCGACCATGCGCTTGATCCAGGCGCGGAGGGCCTTGACCTCTTCGGCGTCATAGGCACCCTTGTTCAACATGTCGGCCAGGAGCTTCATGTCCAGGCGCGTGATCTCAAGGCCGAAGGTGGCGCGGGTGGGGATGATGTGGGCCAGAGCGGTCTCCATGCCCATCGAGTCATGGCCGAAGACGACGACGCGGCGGCCTTTGAGGGCGGTCTTAGTCAGCGCGGCGTAACACCAGTCGATGAGGGCCTGCGCGGTACTCTCGGTCATTTTGGGCTTCTGGCCGGTGTCGGGCCAGGTGCCGACGTTGAGATGCGCGAGCTTGCCGTACTGGCTGATGGCGCCGGTGACGGCCTGGGCGAAGACGACGCCGGGCTTGGGTCCGGAGTTGCCGCAGGTGATGTTGATCGGCATGTCCTTGGGGAAGTGCGACAGCAGCGAGATGAGGCCGAGCTGCGGGAAGGCCCAGGTGTCGGGCACGCAGACGATAGCATCCACACCGGCAGCCTTGAACTGCGAGGCGACGATATCGGCCTGCGGCTCGCCGTCGACCAGGACGGGCGAGTAGACGACATTTACGGGGCCGCCGCCGGGGGCTGTGAGCTTGTCGGCGAGGGCCTTGGCGACAAGCTCGATGATGTTGCGGCCACGCTCACGGGTTACATCATCCACGCGCGGGTCGCCTGTAGCGCAGACGCCAATAGTGGGGATTTTGGGTTCGGCTTTATCGATGTGGGGAAGGGCGGTTAGCATGGAGTCTCTCCTTGCAGAAGGCAGCTATGGGATACGACTTTGTGTTTGTTCGACACGAGGTCTGGGCACTCCTTCAGAGGGAATGAGCCGTCACACAAAGGACATGGCTGTCACAAAACGGTACCTTGACAACAGGGGAGGTCATTATAGACTACGGACAGTAGTTTTTTGCGTACCCAGCCAGTGATCACCTCGTATCGGGGGTTCCCCATGTCCTTGGCCAGACTATTCCTGCTTGTCGCCTTGCTCAGCGCGGTCTTCCAGGGCGCGGCTGAGGCCAATTTCCTTGAGGACCTGGCTCTGCAGATGATCAGTCCGGGGTGTGACCCCTCGACCGGCCAGCAGGGGATGGCGCAACTGCAGTCGCAGGGCCGGGTGAAGCCACAGTGGAACGATCCAGCAAGCATCGACGCCTGCAAGAGAATCTTCCTGCAGGTTGCTAACGGCCGGAGAATCCGACCAGCGGGTAAGTGGTGCTCAAGCCTGCAGGGCGGGGACTGGAACTGGTGGCTGGGGCTCGGAGACGATCCTGCTCAACTGGATGCCTTCACCACGGGGGGAGGGTTCATCTATGTTAACTCGGCCCTGCTTTTCGCGATGCCTGATGAAGACGCCATCGCGGCAGTAATGGCCCATGAAATGGCTCACGGCGATCAGCGGCACCTTGCACAAGCCTTGGGCAAGGAACTCGGCGCCCTACTGCTTACCGATGTTCTGCTCCCGGATAACAACCGGTGGCAGCAGGTAGCGAGAGACTATCTGCCCCAACTGTACGGCTCGGCGCGCAGCAGAAAGCATGAGGAAGCCGCAGACAAGATATCCATGGCGTACATACGCGAGGCGGGTTTTGATCCTGCGGGAGCAATTCGGGCGATGGAGCAACTGCAGAAGCTTGATGCCAGGCGAAGCGCGAATCTGATGGATTCGCATCCGACGCCGTCGCAGCGGGTCGCATACCTGCAGGCGGAAATCAGGAAGTATCCTTACTCAGGCGGGTCGCACGAGAAGAGCTTTGCGCAGTTGTACGAGGCGCCGAGGATAGCAGACTTGCCGAACCCGTTCGCTCAGACACCGAATGTCCTGTCCTGGTGCGGTGGGTATGTGGTGTTGCAGCCGGGCTTGTTGAGGTAACATCGAGGCTGATGCCCTACATGGCAGGCTGGACATCTGAGAAACTACCTTCAGGCACGTTCGGGAGAAGGAAGATTCCTCGTCCGCAGCGCATTTACTCGGTTTGGGGCACCATGGCTGCTTTAGTTTTGTCGCATCCGACTACCTGGATGTAGGTTGGTAGCAGAGCCAGGGAGGGCATCATGCAGAGAAACGCGCTACGATTGGTATTGATCGGCGTCGCGCTCGCCGTCATGTCGCCTATGGCGGCTGCCGACCCGATTGACGATGCCGTGCAACAAGCCAAAGCTACCGGCAAGAATGTACTCGTTGATTTCTGGGCGGGGTGGTGTCCGTGGTGCATCAAGATGGACGCTACGTTCAACGACCCTAACGTGGCGGCGCTTGTGCAGAAGAGCTTCATCTATGTCAAGCTCGACTGCGGCCAAGGCGAGAAGTACCGGGAGCGGCAGCAGCAGGTTGGGCTGGATGGCTATCCGTTGCTGGTTGTAGTGGACCAGAACTTCAAGATGATCGGCAAGCAGAGCGGGTATCTGCCTGTTGTTCAGTGTATTGATTTCCTGATGAAGTACGTGAAGAATGGCGGTGGAGGCGTGCTCGGACCGGGGGGGCCCCCTGTGCCGCCGGAGCCGAGCGGACCGTCGATGAGTGGCGTATGGATCGACAATTCCGGCAACCGTTGGCAGATACAGAATAACTATGTGACGATCAGCCAGGGCGGCCAGACGATCCTTCAGGGTCCGCTCACGCGCGTCACGAACAATCAGTATACGCTCAACGGTGGCAACCTGACGTTGAACCTGACCATCAACAACATTAACACCACCAACGTAAGCATCACCATGAGTACAAACGATGGGCGGCGTGAGGATGTGTCTCTTCGCAGAGAGGGACAAGGTGGAGGAGGGATACTCGGTGGCGGTGGAAACGCAGGTGGCGGCGGAGTAGGCGAGCCCGTCGGCGAACCGACCGGGGAGTGGGAGTATCTGAGTAAGCTGTCTTCCGACCGGTGGGGAGGATGGATACAGGACAATGTCAGTTTCGAAGGGAACACACTTGCCAACTCATACTATGGCAATCTCGGTTACACGGAAATTCAAAAAGTCTTTCTGACATCTACGTTTCAGCATCCAGGCCAACCTCGTCTACTGGATGTTCGGATAGGAGTGTCCGATACATCGCAACCAGATGCACAGTACCTGGTGCAGATCAGGCTGGACAACCAGGCACCGCGTGAGTTTAGGGTCGGCTTGCGATCGTCAATGGTAGCAAGGCTATCCCTTGATGGAGTAGGTCGCATTGAGTTCACGGCCAAAATGCTGGCCGGCAAGTTTGGCGGCTGGACCGATGTACCCGTTTTGGTAGAACCGAAAGTCTACTACTAGCGTCGTAAAGCCGCATTTGTAACGGAGATCAAGCGATGTTTCATTGGGCGCCTATCGCCTGCGGGTTTGCGTGCTACTGGGGGAAGCGGAAGAGGTAGCTGACAACATACAAGAAGTAGACAACCACGGCAATGCGCGGGGCCAACATTTACGTATCGGATCGGGAGCCGGGGTCGTGACGATTGCGATATTGTCAACATGATCGCGACTATTCTGGCACTGATGGTGAAGAAGAAGCCAAAAGCCGCCTTGACCGGGTGTCTGGCCAGGGCGGATTACGGGGCGTAATCGCAACATTGGTTAAGGTCGGTTGAAGCAACAACAGGCAGGACTCGGCCACTTTAGAGGCTGATCGGGTACCCTCCCCACCTCTCCCGCGCATTCCTCATGGCCATCAGGTTTTCGTACTTGGTGCCGACGGCGAGGGAGTGGCTGGCGCCGAGGATGAAGCCGCCGCCGGGGGCGCCGTACTTCAGCGCGTAGAGCGCCTCGCGCTCAATGTCTTCGGGGGTGCCCAGGATCAGGCTTTCGTTGGTTACGCCGCCCCATAGCACCAGTTTGTCCCCGTATAGCTCCTTGAGGCGCTTCATGTCCATGCCGCCGCTGGCCTGGATGCCCTCGTAGCCCTCATAGCCCCCGTCCACGATGCAGTCCAGCGCTTCCCAGATGCAGCCGCAGCAGTGCTTGATGACGCGGAGGCCGAGCTTCTTGGCAGCCTCGGTGTACTCTTTCCACCAGTAGACGACATGCTCGCGGAGGATCCTGGGGCTGGCGAGCAGGCCGGTGGAGCTGCCGAGGTCGCCGCAGGGCATGACGCTGTCATAGCCGCGTTCGGCGTACCAGGGGAGCATGGCGATCACGCGCTTGGCCTGTAGCTCCGTGAGCTTGGCGTGCAGTTCGGGGTGGAGGGCCAGGTTGAGATACTGCTCCTCGTCGGTGCGGCCCACCATGGGGTAGCCGATGTCGCCGATGCAGATGTTGAACCAGTGGGTCGCTTTGAGGCGGTCCATGACATGCTGGGAGACTTCCCAGACCGATTCGTCGGGTTTGGGCACACCATTGGCGTCGAGGTCGTCAATCTGGCGCTGGAGGTCCTCGACGGTGGGAAGGACGGTCTCCTGGGGGACGAGCTTGAGCGGGCGCAGGTCGTGGGTGGTCTTGGAGACGCGGTGGATGTTGCCGGCGCTGTCGCGGAAGGTCTCGTGGTCAATCTGCTCGAGCGGGGTCTCTCTGGCGCCCTTCGCGGGGCACATGCCGATGGTGACGATGTCCATGCCGAGGGCTTCGACGAGGTCGGGGACGTCGCGCTTGTAGGAGGCAACGACGTCGTCGCGACGGCCTTCCCACATGGCGCGGGTTTGCTTCATTTTGCCCTGCACCAGGCTCTCGCGGCCGAGGACCATCTCGTAGGTGGTGTAGTCTATGGAGTGCTCGCCCCAGGGGACGAGGTCGGGCTCGCGGAAGGAGAGGGTCGTGGCAACGCGTTCACGTGGCAGCATGGGTATGGTCTCCGGGGCGTTAGGTTGGGGAAGGTATTCGGCGTATAGGCGGGGGTGGCCTGCAGGCGGTAGCGACCAGGGGGCCAAATGAGGACGGCCCCCCGACTCCGCGTGAGGGTCTGCGGGTGGCGATGCGAACGCCACGAATGGGGCTGTTCGCCGTTCCACGATGTAGCCGCTACTCGGCCTCCAGCCAGCCGGTATCGCCGTTGACGTAGACCACAAAGCCGCCCTTGTTGTGGCGAGCCATCTGTGAGGCGGAGCTTGCTTTCGCGCAGGCATTACGGGCGCCGAGACTGGATTCGAAGACCAGTGGCGTGTGTTCATCGTCCAAAATGCTATCCAGGCGGACCTTCGATAGCTTTTCGTTGAAGGCATAGCCGTACCTGAGGTCCCGCGCAGCAGGGCACTTCAGAACCTGTTCGTTCTCCAGGTAAGACTTTATCTGATCCATCCACGTCCTGGCCGACGGCAAGATGCCATCATGCTGTTCGGCATACTCAAGGATCGCCTCGCCGATCTTCTCGACATTGTCTGAGCATAGATTCCCATCATAGGCAGTCTTGGATAGACGCATGACTTCAGAGGTCTCTGCGCCCGTAGTCTGCAGGATGGTCTTCTCAAGTGCCACCTGCCACGTGCCATCCGGTATCTTCTTGAGTACCAGGGTCGCGGGGATTGTGTACGTGACTGTCATGCTCACACGGGTTTCGTCGCCGGTCGTGGTCAGGTCGCCAAGGGCGTAGGCGGTGTTCTCCAGCAGGGGCAGACAGAGGATCTCCTTCATAAAGCCCGACACCGTGTCGACCTTCGTCTCCAGCGCACTGGCTTCGAGTTCGGAAACGACTTCTGCTGCGGCGTCTGCATCCATGTTCTGACAGGCTTCGGCGTAGTGCTTGGCGACGGCGGCGGGGTCCTTGTGGTTGAGAGGCTCGGCGCGGAGGGCTGGGAGGCAGAGAAGGAGGGACAGCAGCGGCAGGAAGCTGTTCACTGGGTTTCACCCCCGGATTGGTTGCGACATGCGTCGCAGCATAGCTTCTACTTGTGTTGCGGAGTCTCCTGCTGCGTGAGCGGCACAAGTGGGGACGGTGGTCGGGGACAACGGCGGCGGGCGAGACGCCCGCGCACCTACGGCCCTCCTAATCGGCCTTCAGCCACTTGGCGTGGCCGTCTACGTAGCCGACGTTGTTGCCGCCGTTGTGGCGGCCGGGGTTGGGGACGTCTGCGGGGTTGCCGTGGGCGTTGCGGGTGCCGAGGTTGGACTCGAAGACGATGATCGTTACGCCAGGGTTGGCAATCTCTCCGAGGTGCTTCTTTGAGAGGGCGGTGTTGAAGGCGTAGTCATACTCCAGTTCAGGGCTGCCGGGGCACTTGTAGAGGTCTTCGTTTCGCATGTAGGGCCGAATCTGATCCATCCAGTTGTCGGCGTCTGGGAGCGTCTCATCGAAATCCTGGGCGTACTGCAGGATTGCCGTGCAGAGTTGCCTGAGGTTGTTGAGGCACTCTTCTTGCTGGGCTTGGGCGCTGACGCGGACGATCATGGCTTCCTCGGCGCCGGTGGTGCTGAAGATGCTCTCTTCGAGGGCGACCGTCCATTTGCCGTCGGGGCCCTTCTTGAGCACGAGAGTCTGGGGGATGGTGTAGGTGGCGGTTACCTTGATGCGGCATTCGTCGCCAGTGGTGACGACTTCGCCCATGGTGTAGGTGGCGTGTTTGGTCAGGGGAGCGCAGAGCATCTCCATCATGGCCTGCTCGTAATCCATCCCATGATCCACTGTAGTCATGTGGCGCAGGGCTTGGTCTTCAACTCTGGGAAGCACCTGCGCCGCGGCGTCCACGTCCCACTTCTCGCAGGCGTTGAGGTAGTGTTTGGCTACCGAGGCTGGGTCCTGGGGGTTGAGGGGCTGGGCGTGGAGGAGGGGAAGGGCGAGAAGGATGGACAGCAGCGGCAGGAAGGCTTTCATGGTTGAGGCTCCTCCGGCTGAGGTATGTTTTTGTGGACAGTTGGGGGAGGCGGGTTGTTCCGTGCGATAGCGGCTGGCGGTCGCGATCGGTGATCGCTCGTACAGGATGATACGAAAGGGAGCGGCGGGTGCGTTAGCTGGTCGTTGACTATCGCGGTCTGGTGACCGCTCCTACGGGCAGCGTTAGCGGGGGACCATGGAGTTAGCGGGGGACCATGGAGTTAGCGCTGGGCTATGGCCTGGAGGTTGATTGTTGGTGTGGTCAGTGGGACGGCGCACTCGGGGGCGACTATGTTGATGCCCGCCTGGTGGGCTTGCTGAGCGGCGGCGCGGACCTGCTCCGGGGTGCCGCGGAGGAGGAGTTCGGGGTTGTTGAGGTTGCCCATCAGGGTGAAGTCGGGACCGGCGAGGCGGCGGGCCTCGGCGGCCGGGACGCGGGATTCGAAGTGGAAGCACGTGAGGCCCGTTTTCGCGATGAGGGCGATGCGGTCGGCGGTGTTGCCGCAGATGTGGAGGATGAAGGGGCCGGCGTTGGTGGCGGCGATCTGGCAGTGGAGGGGCCAGAGGAGGGTTTCGTACATCTTCGCGGAAACGAGGTCGCCCGTGGCGTGGTCGGCTAAGGTAACGGCGTCACAACCCGCCTGGAGCTGGGCTTCGGCGAACATGAGCGTGACCGGCACGAGGCGCTCGAGGATCTGACTGACTTCTTCGGGTTGGTCGAGGGTCATGATGAGGAAGTTCTGGACGCCGAAGAGGTGATACGCTAAAGTCCACGGACCCATGACCTTGCCGATAAGGGCGGCGTCGGGGTAGTCGGTGCGGAGTAGGCGTTGGGCGTCGAGGACTACCGCTATCGCGGGGTGGGTTAAAAAGTCGGCGGGGATCGTGATGTCGGCGGCGGTCCGCCACGGGTGGGTGGTGGCGTCTGGCATCAGGTCTTCGCGGCCCCAGTCCACTTCACAGCCAAGGGCGGCGGCTTCGTGCTGGACCGAAAAGATAGGCGCGATGGTGTCGTAGCCCAGAACGGTGTGGCTGGTGGCGGCGAGGCCAGCCATGATCTCGCAGTCGATATGCGCCTCGGGGAAGCTGTAGCCGCTCGCCTGCATGAGTTCCACCGTGGCGGCGGAGACGCAGTTGCCGGCACAGGGGCGGTCGGTGGGCTGGCGATGCAGGGCGGCGAGGAAGCGTTCGCGGGAGGTCATGGGGGAAAGAGTAGCATATGGGGAGGAGGTTGTCACGAGGGGGAAGGCGAAGGCCTGGGGAGGGGGACTTTACAGGATGTACAGGATAAAGGCAAGGATAAGGCAAAAGGCGAGAGTTTTGAGGGGGAGAGATATGAGATTTCAAGGAGACGATCATGGCTGAGAAGTACAACATTTTGTTGATTGGGATTGATAGCCTGCTGGCGGACCATATGAGCTGCTACGGCTATCACCGGCAGACAACGCCGCACATGGACTTGCTGGCCGAGGAAGGTGTGCTGTTCGAGCGCAACTTCTGCCCGCATGTGCCGACGACTTCGGGCTATGGCACGATGCTGACGGGGCTGGACTGCTTCAGCAACACGCTGGTGGCGCTGCGGCACGAAGGGACCATGCCCGATGACGTGAAGTCGCTGGCTGAGATCCTGCGCGAGCAGGGCTATGAGACCACCTGCGTGGGGTTTCAGGGCAATGCGGCGGCGCGGGGCTTTGACAACTACGTGAGCTTCACCGGCTGGGGCGGCTGGGATGAGCGGCCACTGCGGAAGGCGGAGAACCTGAATGAGGTGGCCATCCCGGAGATGAAGCGTCTGGCGGAGGGTGACAAGCCCTTCTTCCTGTTCCTGCGGCACATGGACCCGCACAGCCCGTACCTGCCGCCGGCACCGTATGACCGGATGTTCTACGGTGGCGACGAGTGCGACCCGAACAACCACTCGCTGGACGCCATGAAGGCCTTCAAGCCGTTCCGCGACTATCTGCTCTCATGGATGCCTGAAGGCATCACCGACGCAGACTACGTGGTGGCGCAGTATGACGGGGCCGTGGCGTACATGGACGCGTGCATCCAGGTACTTCTGACGCAGCTTGATGAGCTGGGGCTGCGGGACAACACTCTGGTGATCGTGAACGCGGACCATGGCGAGACGCTGGTGGACCACGAGTGCTACTTCGACCACCATGGGATGTATGACGTGACGCTCCACGTACCGCTGATCTTCCGGCTGCCCGACATTCTGCCGGAGGGCCAGCGGGTGGATGGCATGACACTGCATCAGGACCTGGTGCCGACGGTCATGGACCTGCTTGAGATTGACCCGGGCGTGAAGTTCGATGGCAAGAGCCAGATCCCGATGATCACTGGCGAGGTGGCGAGCAACTACGACGGGTTCTACATCACCGAGTGCACGTGGATGCGCAAGCACGGGTGGCGGACCTCGGAGTGGAAGTACATGCATGCGCTGGAGCCGGACTTCCACGGCAAGCCGGAGATTGAGCTCTACAACCTGACTGTGGACCCCGAAGAGAATAACAACATCGCGGAGAGCGAGCCGCTGATCGTGGCGGCCCTCGAGGCGAAGATGCAGGCGCATATCAAGCAGCGCGAGGCGGAGACAGGCCGACCGAACCCGATCTACACCAACCTGAACTGGCACGGCAAGGCGGGCGGGCATGACGGCCCGTTTGAGAGCAGCGAGCAGGCCTATGAGTCGCTGCACATCGGCAGCCCGAAGGCGGCGGCGCAGCTTCAGGACAAGGAGAAGGAAGAGAAGAAGTAGGGAAGCCGGGAGTGCCCGCCACGGAGTGTCGGGCCCACGCGGAGGACGGAGAGAGATACAAAGCAATGGCCCCGCCTGTTGGCGGGGCCATTTTCGTGTCTGGCTACTGCAGTGTGCTTACGGCTGGAGGTCGATCGCGACGCGCTCCAGACGATCCCACTTGGCGTGACCATCTATGTAGCCATAGTTGGCGCCGTCGTTGTGGCGGGCGTTTTCAACCAGAGTGTTGGCGAAAGCGGCGGTGATGGTGCCGGAGGCATCGCACAGTGCCGGAGTCTGCGCAGGCTGGTCGATTGTGCCCAGCGAGGCGGACTGCATGTTTATCAGGCCGGGGATGATGAGCCCATGGGTCAGGGTGGTGGCATTCCACGCGGTCATGTCGGGGGAGTAGCTCGTGCGGCTAAGGCCGAGAGCGGTGAGGTCGACGGCGCCAGTGCGGTCGCTGGGGCAGATGAAGATCTGTGTGCTCTTGCAGTAGGGGCTGATGATGTCGAAGTAGCTCCAGATGGGCGGGGGCGTGCCGTGGAGGCTGATCGCCAGCGGCAGCTTCTCGTCATAGTCCTGGGCGTATGACAACTCAGCCAGCATAATCTGCTTGACGTTGGAGAGACAGGACGACTGCCTGGCCTTCTCACGGGCCTTGGCGAAGACCGGGAAGAGAATGGCTGCGAGGATGGCTATGATGTAGCCGCTGAACAACCGGCCCTTCTCGTGCGTTGAAGTTCAGCTTTGACTTTCGGAATCTGCTTTTTTGCCGGATTTTGGCTCCAGAAGCCCTCTACAGCCCGTTTCGCGCCCCTTCAGTT
>JBDKRC010000092.1:0-4496 GCA_039683575.1 Armatimonadia bacterium
CCGGCCGCGCCGTTATCCCCGACCAACTTCCCGCGTTCCCGCCAACCTCCGCCCAACCCCGATTCCCGATTCCCGATTCCCCCTCCCCCCGCCTCACTCATAAAAACTAAACGTATCCACAACCTCTCGAAACGCCTGCGTATTCTCGCTCAAATGCCCGCTAGGCCCGATCATCCCCACCACGAACCCCTTATCCTTATATACCGCCACCAGATATACCTTATCCACCCCGCTCTCGGTCAATCCCAGCATCCGCGCCGGCTGATCGCACAGCGTCGCCTTCTTCACCTTCGGCGACCTGCCCGGCAGGCTCCGCTCAACATACTGCCCCACGAACTGCTCCAGCGTCGTCCCCGCCCGCAATGGGTATACATCAATCCCCACAAATAGCGGCGTCTCGGCCACCTTTGGCCCAAACAGGATCAGCTTCGTCCCCGGGCCGCCGTCCTCCAGATCCTGTCGCCGCTCCCAGCCCTCCGGAATCACGACCTGGAAATCATCGAATTGCGCCAGCCCCGGCTGCGTAGGCACCGCCGCCGCCCCGGGCGTTCCCGGCGCCGGCGGCATGGCAAGCTGTGGCGTCGCCCCATGCCTGACACCGTTGGAGCGCACGATCATCATCGCCCCGGCGCTGATCAGCAACACCGCCGCCGCGATGAGCGCAACCGCCATTCTTCTCCCGCGGATGCGGCGCAGAACTACTACCAGGTTCTTCGGATTAGCTATCTTCATAATTGTAGATGTAAGATGACGTTCGCCGCCCACACCACAAGCAACCCCACGGCAAACACCGTCGGCGCCCGCGGGTGCTTAACCAGCGCCGGCACAAAGCTCCTCCCGCAAATCGCTGCCACCAGCCCCAGCACGCCCACAACAACGGTCAGGACAAACCCAACCGGTGCCATAAGATTAGCCGAGAGCGCCGCCGACACCTGCCCCCGCGCCATCAACGCAAACCCCGTAGTCATCCCACAAAACGCGCAAGGCAGCCCTGTCAGCAGATGAAACAAGCAAGGCGGCAAGAAAAGCTGCTGATGCGTCCCGTATCCCTTCGGGTCAGGAGTAAGCAGAAACGAAGCCACAACCACCACCAAACAAGCACCAAAAACCAAAGCCCCCTCCCGCCGCACCGCCCGGCGCCTGGTGACCGCTGCCTTCCCTCCCAGATTGTCCTCAACCATAATATCCTGCATACCCGTCAACCAACCCAAGCCTTACCACCCTCCCCTCCGGCTGTAGGGCGGGGGCTCGTACCCCGCCGGCCGTCATCCCCGACCAACCCAAGCCTTACCACCCTCCCCTCCGCTGTAGGGCGGGGGCTCGTACCCCGCCGGCCGTTATCCCCGACCAACCCAAGCCCTCAACCACCTTCCCCTCAATCCCCACCCCGATTCCCGATTCCCGATTCCCCATTCCCGCCGTCCTCCCCTCCCAAGAGGTCCTAACCCCCTCCCCCTCGAACTCCTCCCCCAACACAATCGCGAGGTGCCACCCATGTCCCGCCTCTGGATAGCAACACTCCTGCTCTTGCTCATCACCACGGCCCATGCCGCTGACCTCGTGAAGAACGGCGCCTTCGCCGAACCTGCCGCCGGCAACCCCGCCCTGCCTGCCGACTGGACCCTCCCCGCAGGCGGCCCCTGGCAGCGTTCCGCCACCGACGGCCCCAACGGCGCCCCATGTCTCCTCTACGCCACCACCGTCGCGACCGCCGCCGCCCCCGCGCGCGGCAAGTGCGACTTCCTCACCCCCACGCTCACCTACCGCCTCGATATCACCGCCAAAGTTGACGGCGCCCTCCATCCCGTCCTCCAGGTCATGGACCTCCCCAGCGGCAAGGCAATCGCCAAACTAGACCTCGCTGGTAAACCGGACTGGTCCACCAGCACCCTCACCTTCAAGCCCCTCACCGCCGACGTCGGCCTAGAAATCTACGCCGACGCTTCCAACCTCAGCAAACAGCCCGCTGCCCCCGGCAAGCTCTGGATCGCCGAGGTCAAGCTTGCTCCCGCCGTCGCCGAGGTCGAGCCCAACTTCACCCCTCCCGGCGAGAATATCGCCCTGCACAAGCCCTACACCATGCCCCGGCCCACCTACAGCCTCTGCAGCGATCCCGATGACAAGACCCAGCTAACCGACGGCGTCTACACCCAGGGCCATTTCTGGACCCGCAAGACCACGGTCGGCTGGGGCGGCCAGCCCGTCTTCATCACCATCGACCTCGGCCAGGACCAGCCTATCAAGGGCCTCTCCTTCAACACCGCCGCCGGCGTCGCCGACGTCCGCTGGCCCTACCGTATTCTCGTCCTTGTCAGCCCCGATGGCAAGAGCTGGTACGACGCCGGCAACCTCACCAAGCTCAACGCCGTCCACAACAACCTCCCCGAATACGGCCAGTACGCCGTCCGCCGCATCTGGACCGACCAGCTGAACACCCACGGCAAGCTGGTCGGGCTCTACATCGAGCCCCAGACCTTCACCTTCGTGGACGAGATCGAAGTCTTCCGCGGCGACGACAGTCTCCTGCAAAAGCCCTACACCGGCGCTTCCTTCACCGATCCCCAGCAGCGCATGAAGCTCTCCGTGATCAGTGACGTCATGCGCGCCCAGTTCACCCGCGAGCTGGACGCCGTCCGCAAGACCGTCAATGGCCTGCCCCCCGGCGAGAAGTCCCGTCTCGCCGCCCAGGCCGACAAGCTCGCCGCCGCCATCGAAGACTTCCAGGCCCCGCCGATGGAGGGCTTCCGTGCCGTGCTGCCCGTCAATGACCTCGAAGCCTCCATCTTCAAGCTCAACGCCAACGCCTGGCGCGCCCAAAAGCG
Source organism: Armatimonadia bacterium (assembly GCA_039683575.1). Classification (GTDB taxonomy): domain Bacteria; phylum Armatimonadota; class Zipacnadia; order Zipacnadales; family UBA11051; genus JAJFUB01. Next base: position 2,823 of record JBDKRC010000092.1, read on the forward strand.
CCCCTCGCTCCGCGTCTGGACCAAGCACCGCTGGGACATGCTCGATCCCTGGGAAGAGCCCCAGACCACCGCGCCCCCGGCTCTCGATGTCCACCTCATGAACAACGAGACCCGCTCCGGCGTGCTCAACCTCACCAACTCCCGCGACAATGACATGCGCGTCAAGCTCCGCCTCACCGGCCTCCCCGAGGAGGCTAACCTCCGCGTCTTTGAGGTCCTCACCGTGGGCACCCGCCGCTTCGTCCCCGTCACCTCCGCCATGCCCGAACTCCTCCAGGAGGGCAGCGCCTACAACCTCACCGTCCCCTCCGGCATGACCCGCCAGGTCTGGCTATCCTTCAAGCCCGAAAAACTCGCCGCCAAGACCTACTCCGGCACCGTCCAGATCATCCCCGACGCCGGCCTGCAGCAAAACGTCCCCGTCAAGCTCACCGTCTACCCGCTGCGCTTCCCGGATGAAACCACCCTCTATCTCGGCGGCTGGGAATACTCCGACGCTGCCCAGCAATACGGCCTCACCGTCCAGAACAAAGCCGCCCTCCTCGACCATCTCAAGGAGCACCACGTCAACACCACCTGGGCCTCCTCCGGCGTCATGAACGCCGTCACCGTGGACAAAGCCGGTCAAATCGTCCAGCCCGTCAATGCCACCCGCTTCGACGACTGGGTCGAGCTCTGGCCCAATGCCCAAAAGTACATGGTCTACCTCGCCGTCAGTGACAACTACGGCGGCTCCAAGATGGGCAGCGAGGAATTCAACCTCCGCGTCGGTGCTTTCGCCAAATTCTGGGCCCAGCACATGCGCGACCTCGGCAAGCGCCCCGAGCAGCTCGGCGTGCTCATCTACGACGAGCCCAACAACAAGTCCCAATACGACATCATCGTCGCCTGGGCCAAAGCCATCGAAGCCGCCGCCCCCGAAATCGAGACCTGGGAAGACCCCCAGCCCACCGAGTTCGTGGACGCCCCCGTCATGTTCGCCGCGGTGGACACCCTCTGCCCCTACCGCAACCCCTTCCTCGCCCGCAACGACGAGTACCGCAACATGTTCCTCGACGCCCAGAAGCAGGGCAAGACTCTCTGGTTCTACAACGCCGACGGCCCGGCCCGCACCTTCGATCCCTTCTCGTTCTACCTCCTGCAGGCCTGGCACGCCTTCGCCATCAATGGCAAGGGCTCCCAGTTCTGGGCCATGGCCGACAACGGCCGTGTCTCGTGCTGGAACGAATACCCCGCCGAGGGCAACGGCCCCTACTGCCCGTCATACCTCGACGAGACCAGCGTCACGACCAGCAAATACATGGAAGCCATAGCCGAAAGCGCGCAGGACTTCGAGTACCTCACAATGCTCAAAGACCGCATAGCGGAACTAGAAAAGAAGGGCACCTCACCCGCCCGCCTCGCCCCCGCCAAGACCCTGCTGATAGAGGGCCCCAAGCGCGTCCTGGCCGGCGAAAAGGGCGCCAACTACCGCTGGGACGAGTCCAAAGACCGCACCATCCAAGACCAGGTCCGCCTCGAGCTCCTCAAGTCTCTGGCCGACCTCCAAAAACTGTAAGCCGCCTCTTCCGTTGCCTTCGGAGGGGCCGAGCTTTAGCCGGCCCGCCGTTATCACCGACCAACCTACAAAACCCGTCCGGCTGTAGGGCGGGGGCTACGTACCCCGCCGCGCCG
>JBDKRC010000093.1:0-8888 GCA_039683575.1 Armatimonadia bacterium
GCCTGACGGCAACGGCAACGGCAACGGCAACGGCAACGGCAACGGCAACGGCAACGGCAACGGCAACGGCAACGGCAACGGCAACGGCAACGGCAACGGCAACGGCAACGGCAACGGCAACAGCAACAGCAACAGCAACAGCAACAGCGATGGGGATGGGGATGGGGATGCGCATGGGGATGGGGACGGCGACGGGGACGGGGATGACGGGGATGACGGGGATGACGGGGATGACGGGGGCCGCCCGGGGTTGAAACCCCGGTCTGAGGTGTGAGCGTCCCTCCGGGACGCGGAGAGCGGCGAACGGTCGCCAGTCGCATGGAGGGCCGTCGGGGCCGGTGGCCCCTCCCACAGGTGAGAGCGCGGGCTCTGGAGAGCCCTCCCACAGTTGAGAGGCGGCTCTGGAGAGCCCTCAGTTGAGTGGCCGCTCTGGAGAGCCCTCAGGTGAGGGGCGGCTCTGAAGAGCCCTCCTACAGATGAGTGGCGGAGACGGGACTTGAGAGACGAGACGGGGACCTTGGCCGGTTGGAGTTACTGACGCACCTATCATAGCTTGCCGGCAGTTTATTCTTCATGGCCGATACCACTACAGTTAGTTTGCCATTACTTACGCCCCAGCCGCAGCCGACTGAGGAGTCGCTGCAGCGGAAGGTGCTGGTGCTCGATGACGAGTCCGGGATCAGGCGCGGGTGCGAGCGCGTGCTGTCCAGCGAGGGGCATCAGGTGCTGGTGGCTGAGACGGTGGAGCAGGCGCTGACGATTGTGCGGCAGAACCCGGATTTGGACCTGGCCCTGGTGGACTTGCGGATGCCCGGCGGGCCGGAGTCGGCTCCTGATATGGGCGGGATGGCGTTTCTGTCCGAGGCGCAGGCGACGGCGCCACACCTGGTTACGGTGGTCATCACCGCCTACGCGACCATTGAGAGTGCGATTGAGGCTACGCGGCGGGGGGCCTATGACTTCCTGCCCAAGCCGTTTACGCCGGATGACCTGCTGCGGCTGGTGAACAAGTCGCTGGAGCGGGCGCGGCTGCTGCGCGAGCACACACGGCTTCATGCCGAGCGCGAGCGGCGGCTGCTGGAACTGGCAACCGAGCAAAGCCGCCTGCGCAGTGTTGTGAACTGCATGTCCGATCCGGTGCTGGTGTGCAACAGCCAGGACGAACTGGTGCTGTACAACCCGGCGGCACTGCGGCTGATGCGGCAGTTCCAGCCGGGTAAAGAGTCCTATCCGCTGGCCGAGGTGCTGCAGTCGGCGAGCCTGCTGGAGCTGATCAGCCAGGCGGAGAAGTCGCACAACCGGCTGTCGGGCGAGTTGCAGATTGGCGAGGGGCCGGAGGGTGAGTGGGTGCTGGCGAATGTGACCCCGGTCCTGGATGAGCGCACCGGGACCTTCCTCGGGACAGTGACCGTGCTGCGGGACATTACGGAACTGCGGCGGGTTGAGCAGGTTAAGGCGCAGTTTGTGAATATGGTGGCGCACGAGCTGCGGGCGCCATTGGCGGCTATTGACGGGTACCTTTCGGTGATGCTTGAGGGGCTGGTGACCGATCCGGACAAAGAGAAAGAGATGCTGGGGCGGTCGCGGCAGCGTCTCAAGGCACTTTTGGAGTTGGTCAGCGATCTCCTGGATGTGGCGCGGATGGAGGCGGGCACGGTGCGGCGGGAGATCACCCGGCAGCAGCCCGTGGAGATCATCCGCGAGGTGGCGGACTTGATGCGGCCGCTGGCCGAGGAAAATAATGTGACCCTGTATAATGAGGTCCCGGCGGAGTTGCCGGCCGTCGAGGCGGACCGCGAGGAGCTTATCCGGCTGTTCAATAACCTGGTCAGCAATGCAATCAAGTATAACAAGCCAGGTGGCCGGGTGACGGTGAAGGCGCAGGCGGAGGGGCCATATGTGCTGATCAGCGTTGCCGACACCGGCATCGGGATCAGTGAGGAGGGGAAGACGGAACTGTTCCGGGAGTTCTTCCGCGAGAAGCGGCGCGAGACGTCGCTGGTGACGGGGACGGGTCTGGGGCTGAGCATCGTCAAGCGGATAGTGGACTACTACCACGGGCGGCTCGAGGCGGAGTCGAAGGAAGGCGAAGGGTCCACGTTCAAGGTGTGGCTGCCATGCCAGTATGCTTCGGAGGAGGCGGGAACTGGGAGCGGGTGAGGCGGCTATATCATTAGAGATGAAAGTGACGCCTGGTGACGATGCCGGGCGTCAAGTGTGAGTCGTGAGGGCGCGGGGTGCGTTGCTGTCGCCCCTTCGGGGCTCTAACGAGGGGCGTGGGTGGGACCAGGGCCTTGCGGCCCTGGCTAGAGGCTTGCGGCCCTTCGGGCCTGACGGCGAGACGGAGGGCCTGACGATGCCGGACGTCAAGTGCGAGTCGTGAGGGCGCGGGGTGCGTTGCTGTCGCCCCTTCGGGGCTCTAACGAGGGGCGCGGGTGGGACCAGGGCCTTGCGGCCCTGGCTAGAGGCTTGCGGCCCTTCGGGCCTGACGGCGAGACGGGAGCCTGAGGGGTGAGACGGAGGCCTGACGATGGGCCGATGGGTAGGTGGGTAGGCGGGTAGGATGCATGAACGGACTTGCGTGCGGCGTGTGTGTGAGCATTCTAGCGGTGTTTGGCGGCGGGATTTCCATATTGGTGGTAATGCGATGACGGATGCTGAATTGCGGGAACTGGTTCTGGCCGAGGGGGAGGCTGCGGAGGAACTGTATGCCGAGGCGGACCGCGTGCGGCGTGAGCACGTCGGAGAGGCGGTGCACATGCGCGGCATCATTGAGTTCTCCAGCCATTGCCGGTGCCGGTGTGGCTACTGTGGCCTGCGGGCGGACAATCAGGAGCTGCGGCGGTTTCGGATGACCCCGGAGGAGGTCTTGCAGGGGTGCCAGGAGGTGGCGGACCTCGGCTTTGGGACGGTAGTGCTGCAGTCGGGCGAGGATGAGTGGTGGACGGCGGAACGGCTCGCCGGCCTCGTGACCGATATCAAGAGCCTCACGCCGCTGGCGGTTACGCTGTCGGTCGGGGAGCGTGACGAGGAAGACTACCGGCTGTGGAAGGCGGCGGGGGCGGACCGGTACTTGCTCAAGCATGAGACGGCGAACGCACAGCTCTACGCGCGGCTGCATCCGGGAATGACGCTGGAGAGCCGGCTGCATTGCCAGGACGTGCTGTTCCGGCTCGGGTACCAGGTTGGCTCGGGGTGCATTGTGGGGTTGCCGGGGCAGACGCCGGAGATACTGGTGGAGGATCTGCGGCTGATTGAGTCGCGGCAGTACCACATGTGCGGGATCGGGCCGCTGATTCCGCACCCGGACACGCCGCTGGGGGAACAGGCAGCGGGATCGGTGCGGACGACCCTAAACATGATGGCGCTGACACGGCTGCTGGTGCCGGATGTGATGATGCCGGCGACCACGGCGCTGGAGACGGCGCAGGCGGGGTTGCGGCTCAAGGCGCTGAAGTCGGGTGCCAATGTACTTATGCCAAACCTCACTCCGCGCAGGTTTGCTAGTTTCTACGATATCTATCCGGGCAAGAAGGCGCCGCAGCTTACGCTGGCGCAGGAGGTGGAGCGGACGAAGGCGATAGCGCGGGAGGCGGGGAGACCAGTAGCTACGGGACCGGGGCATAGTCCGCGGGTTAGCTGAAGAGCAATCGGAACGGGAAGATTTGGCGGCGGTAGGCGATTAATTAGTGAAAGTGGAAGATGTTGAGGGTGAAACCAGGCGGCACGGGGGCTGTCCAAGAGCAGGACAGAGACAAGCCAGGCTGACGTATCGCAGGCATGTTGTAGATGATGTTGTTGCTTTTGGCGGAACAATGTGATAGGCTTTTGATTTTGAGGGAAGGGTATTCTGCTCGTTGGGGCTGGTACAGGGAAACTAGGACACCTGTGACTGCTTCTTGGGGCGGGGCACGCTTCCCTCATTTGGCGAGTCGGCCGGTTGTGACAGCCAGCCGTTCGGCTCGAGATGGACGTAGCATACATCACAGCACCAAGATGATGGGAGGATGTACGAAAATGAAGTCAGCATGGGTAGTAGTATTGGTTTGTGTCGTACTGACGAGTGCCGCATTCGCGCAGTTGTCGACGTCGCAGTTCCTCGGCGGCGCGAGCTTGACCCCCCGCGCGGCGGGTATGGGTGGCGCGGCCATTGGCGTCGCTGACGACGCTGGCGCGTGGCTGCAGAATCCGGCCGGTTTGGCCGCGCTGAACGTCGCTTGCCCCAGCGAGGACAAGCTCTGGGCAGCGGACGCAGTCCTCAGCTTCGCCGACGCTGGCGATGTTGATGGTTGGGCTCTGACGGGTTCCGCGTGGAAGCCCTCCAGCGCGTACGGCTTCGGCGCTGGTCTCCTGAACATCGATGACCTCGGCGATCTGGTTGGCGCTGGCTATGGCGCGGCCTGGAAGAACACCCCGTTCAGCTGGGGCGTTAACGTAGTGAACGTCAGCCTCGACGACGACAGCTTCGATGACACCATCTTCAACCTCGGCCTCATGTACCGCTTCGCGGTACCCGAGAAGGCTCCGATTCGCTTCGGCCTGCTCGTTGAGGACATCACCGACCAGTCCGACCTGGGCCCGTTCTTCAGCCTTGGCATGGCTTGGCCCGTGACCCCGCAGTGGCTGGTTGCCGCGGACGTCACTGACGTCACCGGCGAGACCGACGACGGCCCGTTCTTCAGCGGCGGCGTCGAGTACTCCTTCGTTGGCACCGGCTGGAAGGCCCGCGCGGGCTTTGCGGACACCGGCGACGGTCATGACCTGACCCTCGGCGCTGGCTATGCCTTTGGCAACCAGTGGCGTGTGGATGCTGCCTGGCAGAATGCCGACAACGATGACATCCTGAGCATCGGCGCTGGCTACACCTTCTAGGCGCGATACTTCAGAAGTAACACAAGATAAAGCAGGGCCGCTCGCTGTCGGCGGCCCTGCTTTTTTGCTGGGTGGATGATTGGGGGGGCCGGAACGGGGACAGACCCCGATTTCGCATGGGAGCTAAGTGGAAGGCGAAGGGTAGGTTGCGAAATCGGGGTCAGTCCCCGTTCCTTGGTTGGTCGGTGATCATGGCAGGGGCCAGAAGAGCGCAAGGTGATCGTGGATAACGGCTGGGCCGGCTGAAGCGCGGCCCCTCCAATGCGGAGGGGGATAGCGGCTGGGCCGGATGCCGACGGTGAGGCTGTCGGCATTCGGCCCCTCCTGAGAGGGTTGGTCGGTGATAAGGGGCCGGCGGGGTACGAGTCCCCTGCGACGCAGACGTCGCTACAGCCGAGACGGAGAAGGCACGGGCTATTGGCGTTCGCCGAAGATTGTTACTCTTGGGACCAGGATGCCGTTTTGGTAGGTTCCTACTGCTACCCGGCCGGAGGTCAGGGGGTTGGGGTCCTCGTACTCGATTACCTTCACGTCCCACGCCCACAGGTAGATCCTGTTGCCACGCTTGCGCATTGTCAGTTTGAGCCAGTCGTTGTGGATGCCGGCTGCCGGGAGGCGGTAGGTGCTGCTGACGACGTGCGTGCCGTTACGGCGCAGGCCGGTCCAGGAGTTCCCATCGCCGCCGAGGACGAAATGGTAGCCGCTGCCGGGGACTGCCGGGTCCACCAGGAAGGCGAGGTGGACGTCGGAGAGTCTCTCGGAGTAGCGGTTGTTGCCCGCAGGCATCATCTTTGCGCCCACGTAGCACACCACTTGCTGATCCCCCTGATACGACTGCTTGGTCATTATCTCGGCCGGCCCCGAGGGATTGAGGCCTGTGAACCACGCCCAACCGGGGGTGCATGACCAGCGGCTGGTGATCTCCCACGTTCCGCTTTGGACGGTCCAGTCGGTCGGCGCGACTTCGAACATGTAGTCGTGGACCCGCGTGGACTGTACGCTGAGGTCGTCGGCGTAGAGCAGAGAGCCCTCGTTGTCGAGGCCGATGGTGTCAACGTCCTGCAGCGGCTGCTTGTCCTCGAAGAGAAGCGCGGGGACGCTGTCGACGGTGGCGAGGAGTTGAGCGCCACGGCGGGCTAGGCGGAGTGCGTAGGCGGTGCCGGGCGCGACTTTGGCTTCGGCTCTGGCGACGGTCTGGCCGAGGCGGCTGAGGATCAGTTGGACCGAGCTGGCGGCCCAGTTGCGCACAGCCTGGAGGGTGTAGCCCTTGTCGGTCACCTGCTGGGGGCTGAGATAGAGGCTGGTCCTGGTGACGGGCGTCTGGGAGGGGTGGACACCGACGGCGACCTGAAGGTCGCCGGGGAGGTAGCCCTGGTGCCAGAGACGGTTGAGATGCGCGGTCTCAGGGGTCCAGGCGCCGCTGCGCCCGGCCCAGGTGTGGCGGTCAATGATGCCGGCGAAGGCCGGGGTTAGCTCATCCACGACTTGTTCGTCCGGGTCGAGGGAGGCGGCGTGGAATTCGCGGAAGGAAGCTGGCTTGGAGCCGCGCATGTAGAGGCCGACGGAGCCGGTGAGGTGGCCGGTACCGAGGAGATCGAGGAGTTCCTTGCCGTCCACGAGGGCGCGCAGGCGGCGGCCCCGGACCACGGCCTGGAGGGTGTGCCACTGGTTGCGATCGCCTGAGAGGAGGCGCTCGGCCAGAACAGTCCCCGGATTGCCGTGGCGGTAGGCGCGGACCTTGAGCTTGTTGCCGTCAGGCATGAGGGCGAGAAGGTAGTAGGACTGAGGCGTCTGGTAGCGCAGATGCAGGCCAGCAGCGGCGGCCCCTCCGAGATTGACCTGGACGGTGGCCTGGCAGTCGGAGCCGCCATGCCACGGGGCGAGGGCCCGGGCGCCGTTTGAGCCGGAGGCGTCGAGTTGGCGGCCATCGCGGCTGTTTTGCCAGTCGCCCTGCATGACGACCAACTCGCGTGCGGAGGGCGCGGAGCCGGGGGTGGTGGCTATCCAGGGGGTGACGCGGATGTCGTCGAAGTTGCCGCGCCCACCCTGGCAGTAGAGGCCGATCTGGCCGCAGGGGCGGTCGAGCGCGGCGGCCTGCAGCAGCGGTTCGCTATCGAGCAGGCCCAGCAGGGCGCCGCCGGAGGTGCGCAGGCCCAGGCGCTGCCAGTCACCCTTCTGGCGGTCGACGGGCTTTTCGGCGAGAAGCTTGTCCTGACCGCCGAGGCGGCGGATTAGCTGGAGTTTGGCGGGCTGGGTGGCGAAGTTGAGCTTCAGCAGGACGTAGTCATTGGGGCTGGTGTAGGCGGCGATGATCCCGATTGCCTCGCCAGAGCCCTTGAGGGCGGCTTCGAGGGCGTAGTCGCTCCAGAACCAGTTACCGATGGTTGAGATCGACTGGCCGGGGTCATTGGCGACGTAGTCGAAGGGGTTGGCGCCCATCTCAGGCTTGCCCTCGGCGGCCTCGACGCTCCAGCGGCCGGTCACGGGTTTCCAGTCGTCGCTGGCGGCGGTCTCGCGCATGAAGTCGTCATCGAAAACGACGGCGTCGAGGGGCTGGTACTCGGGGTCAGTGAGGCCCTTAGCTGCCAGGGCGCCGGCCAGCGGCGGGCCGTCACAGGCGCATAGAGCGAGTTTGCTGCCGGATTTGACGGTTACGAGGCCGTAGCGGCGGCGGATCACGAGGTCGCTGCCAGGCTGGAGAGTGCCGGTGGAGACGGTGACGGACTTGCCAGCGGCCTTGCGCAGGAGGGTCACCTTGTTCTTTGAGAAGACGAGCTCGCGGTTGTCCTGCGGGGACCAGTAGGAGAGCAGGACAGTTGCCTCGCCGGTCGCGGGGAGCTTGCCGGTGAGGGCGAAGTCCTGGAGATTGTTGGCGTCCTCGAGGGTCTCATAGCCAGAGGGGGGCTCTTTGGCCTCGGCGGCAGGATGGGGGAGAGCGGGCTCTTCGGGCTCTTCTTCGTCGAGGGTGACGAGGGAGGAGCGCTCGACGGTGCCTGAATAGAAGCGATCGGCGACTTCGCCGTTGGTGACGTAGCTGAGCAGATTGAGCAGGAAGGGCTCGAACTCACGGCCGCGCAGAGCGATGGCGTAGGACATCGAGGCGCCGCAGTAGATGAGCTTGCCCTTGCCGAGGGGAGCCATGACGATGGCCGGGGCGCCCTGACCGTTGAGGACGAAGGTGCCCTGCGTCTTCTTCGGCGCGCCCTCGTCAGTGAAGCGGGCGAGGACGATAGCGCCGGAGTCCGGGGCGGGAATTACGGCTGAGCCCATGACGCCCGCTGAAGGGATGACGCCCAACTGCGGGAGGTCTTTCGTGATGGGGGTGCCGGAGTCTACGAAGCGGATGTTGGGGGTGGCCGCGGGGCCGATGCGGGTGCCGGGGATGGCAGCGAGGGAGGGCGTGGGTACGGTCTCGGTGATGGCGATGCCACCGTCTTTGACATATTCCTCAAGCACGGTGGTGGCCTGCGGATTGCCGGCGTTGCGCCAGCCGACGAGAATGATGTCGTACTGCTTGAGCCGGGCGAGGTCGAGCAGGTCGCCGTCGTCGAGGCGCTCGCGGGGGAGGCCGTGGAGGGCGAAGAGGCCCATGTAGCCGGTGCAGTAGGCACCGCCGATACCGATGCGCCAGGGGCGCGTCTGGGGCGTAGGGGCGCTGAAGGCAGGGGCTACGCAGGTCAGGATGGCAATAAGGGCGAGATGGCGTGTGCGCATGATGGGCAAGATGATGGCTCTCCTGCTTGGCGAGTAGGACCGGAGTAATGATCTAGAGACGCGCTGGAGGGGCGGCCGTTCCTATTATTTGTGTCCCAGCGAGCAAAAGAGGTTCAACTTTGGCGGCAGGAATTCCTTGTGGGCAGGTTTTTGGCGGAGTAGCGGGAAGGTGGGAGGCGATTGGTTGTTGGTCGACCGAAGGCGGGTGACCCCGTTGGGTTCAGACAAGGTAGGGCAAACGCACCAGGGGTTTCACCCATGGCTTTACTCGGTGACCCCGTTGGGTGCAAACGGCGAAGACG
>JBDKRC010000094.1:0-19541 GCA_039683575.1 Armatimonadia bacterium
GCGCTCGACCGCGGGGTCAACTTTTTCGACACCGCGGACAAGTACGGGTGGGGGGCTTCAGAGATTGTGGTGGGCAGAGCGTTGGCGCCGGTGCGCGATCAGGTGGTGCTGGCGACGAAGGTCGGCCTGCAGGTGGACGGGGCGGGGCCGAACTCCTCAGGGACCAACCGCAAACGCATCCGCGAGGCGGTCAATGCCAGCCTCCGACGGCTGGGGACGGACTACATTGATCTGTATTACCTGCACACCTACGATGCCTCGACGCCACTCGAAGAGTCGCTTGAGGCGCTCGAGGACCTGGTGCGGGCGGGCAAGGTGCTGTATGTAGGGGTCTCCAACTTCCGAACGTGGCAGGTAGTGCGGGCGTTAGGGCTGCAGGAGCGGCAGGGGTGGACGGGGCTCACGGCAGCGCAGCCGATGTATAACCTCGCCAACCGCGATGCGGAGGTGGAGATGCTGCCGATGGCGGCGGCAATGGGTCTCGGGGTTGTGACCTACAGCCCGCTGGCCCGGGGGGTGCTGACGGGGAAGTACAAGGCAGGCGCGGAGCCGCCTGAGGGGTCAAGAGCAGCGCGTGGGAATGTGCGGCTGCTGCAGTGTGAGTATCGCGAATCGAATTTCCTGTTGGCGGAGAAGATCATGGAACTCGCGGCGAAGGCGGGGTGCACTTCGTCACAACTGGCGCTGGCGTGGGTGATGGCCAACAAGTACGTGACCGCGCCGATCATCGGCCCGCGGACGATGGCGCAGTTTGAGGACAACATGGGGGCGCTGAAGGTGGAGGTGACGGAGGAGATTGAGGCGGCGATTGATGAGTTGGTGCCGCCGGGAGAGCATTCGGGGAAGGGCTTCCCGGACCCGGCGTTTCCAGTGGCGGGGAGATGAGACGGCGAAAACATAAAACGGAGAACGGAAAACAGGGGGAGGGGGAGCGGCTATCCCCAGGTACAGGATGGGGCGCCGGGGGGGCGCCCGGGGTTGAAACCCCGGGCTTTGTTATGAGCGTCCCTACGGGACGCGGATTGCGGCGGGCGGGGAGCGAGGCGTGGTGGTCAGCGTGCGGACGGAGCCTTTGCGCGACTGTTTGCCTGGAGGATACGACGGAAGGTATTGGCGCGCAAAGGCTCCGTCCCCGCGTTGGGCGAGGGATTGTCAGGGAGAATGGCTGGGCCGCTGTGAGATCGCAGACGATCTTCGCGCGGCCCCTCCTGTGAACCGTTGGGGGCTACTGCCCTTTCACCTTGCCCATCAGCCAGTCGGTCAAGACCTGGGCCATCACCACGTGGCCTTCGGCGTTGGGGTGGGCCATGTCCGCCATGTAGCGGGCGAGGCCATCGCGGCCCTCTTGCTTGAGGCGCTCGGGCATGTCGCAATACTCCAGCCCAAGCCTCTTGCTGACGTCGCGCACGACCTGCGCGAAATCATCCATCATGACATAGCGCGGGCCCGCGCCGGGGATCGTCGCGATGGGTACGATGGCCGCTTTGCCGCCGGTGGCGTCGGCGACGCGCTGGATATAGTCTTCCAGGGCAGCGGCGAACTGCGCGGCGGACCACTGGTTGCTCTTGTCGTTGTAGCCGTAGAGCATTGTTACCAGGTCCGGGGCCTCGCCCTGGAAGTCGCGGGTGACCCAGGCGCGGGCGTCCGCCAGTTTCGCCCCGCCGACCGCCCGGCTCTCGCAGGTGATCTGCTGGTTGCCCGTCGCCTCGCGCAGCTTCGCCTGCAGCACAACCGCGTAGCGCTCGCTCCCCATGTCCTTGAGGCCGGTTCCCGCCGTAATTGAGTCCCCCATGCAGATGATCCGCAACGGCTTGCCTTCGCGCAGGAGGGTGATGACATCCTGCAGCGGGCGGGGCTTGCGGTGGGGCGACGGAGGCGGCACTGACGCGACTAACTGAACATCATCCACCGAGTAGCTGTGCGGCGGGATACGCGCATTGTTGTGAGTGATGTTCCAGCGCGTTCCGAGCCGCAAGGTCTGGATGCCGGACGGCGGTAGCGCCCCAAACTGCCCGATGCCGCCCACCTGGCCCTCGGCAATCCAGTCGGCCCAGGGCACGGTGTACTGCTGCCACTCGGTGGAAATGAGCGGGAAGAAGAAGACGTACATGTAGCCGGAATTAGAGCCAGTCCCGCCGATGGCGAGGCTGCCCCATTGGGTCGAACCGTCCCCTTTGGCCCAGAAGCTCACCCCTGCGTACTTGTCCCAGTCGGCCGGAGGAAAGGTGGCGCTGATGGTGGCGGACACCTGGCCCGGCATGGTGACCTTGATGGCTCCGGTGCCCTGATGGGCGTCCGGCGCCTTCTCGAAAGCCGCCGGGGGTTGGGTGGCCTTCCAGCCGTCGAGGTTCTCGAAGTCGCAGAGGATTTCGGCGGCAAGGCAGTGGGTCAGGCAGAGCATCGCCAGAGCGACAGCGGTCAGGTATTTCATGGCATTGCCTCCTAGGTTGCGGGTGGTATTTCGCCGTGAGGGGGTGCGGATTCCTCCCTGGGGGGAGGGGCTGGCGGGGGTTGGTCGGTGATAACGGCTGGGCCGGCTGAAGCTCGGCCCCTCCGGAGAGGCGGCAAGCGGAGGCGGACGGGAGCGGAAACGGGGACAGTCACGCATGACGCTGTTGCGTCGCCCTGAACGATGAAAAGTGACAGACGCCCGAGCGGGCAAGGATGCCCGCGCTCCAAACGGCCCGTCACCCCCACAGACCCCGTTTTCTCGGTGAGGTGAGGCTTGGTCGGGGATAACGGCTGGGCCGGATGCGCGGTGAGGCTGCGCATTCGGCCCCTCCGGAGAGGCGGCCGGGGGGATCGCAGATAGCGGCGGGCCGGCTGAAGCTCGGCCCCTCCGAAGAAACGGCCGGCGGAAACGGCCGGCGGGGTACGAGCCCCCGCCCTACAGCGGAAAAGGCTAGAGGCTTGAGGCGGACTCGAGTAGGGTGCGGCGGAGGGTTTGGACGGCGTTGGGGTCACGGTTGTATTCGGTTAGTTTGCCGGCGGGGCCGGAGATTTCGGTTATTGTTTTGTTGTAGAGGGCGCGGGCGGCGGATTTGTTTTCGCTACGGCTTCTGGTGATTTTGCGGTCGAGGGCGCGGAGCATTTCGTAATCCTCGAAACCCTCTCGCATTCTCTCCCATCTTGGCGACGCGATCGGCTTGCGGTCGCCCGGATAGACTATGAAGAGGTCGCCGGGGGCGTACTTGCCGTCGCCCTCGGGCTTGTTCCAGACGTCAGCGGGCCAGTTGAGGTAGGACCAGCGCAGGAGGCCCTGGAACTGTTCGCGCCAGCAGATCCAGCCGATGGCGCGCTGCTCGATGGCTTCGGAGGTGATGAAGCTGTTGGGGCGGTCAGGATGGCAGCAGATGTAGGTCTCGACGAGGCGTCCCTGCTCGCGGAGTTCTTGGGCGAAGGCGGGGTCGTAGACGTCATCGCGGAGTTTGAAGACGAAGCGGTCGATGTCCACCGCGAGGGCGCGGGCGGATTTGAGGTTGTCGAGGGCGCAGGTGGTGCGGAGGGCCGGGTCGGCGTTGCGGAGGACCTGGCGCGCCTTGTGGAAGCGGTCGAGAGTGGGGTGGCCGTAGGAGTCCTGGGGCTCGTCGGTCGGGCAGATGTAGAGGCGGGAAAGCCAGCCCTTCTCGCGGCAGTGGGCGGCGAGGGCGCGGCCGAAGGCGGTCCAGAGGGTGTCGAATTGTTCATCGCCGGGGTTGGCAGTGAGCTGTTGCGCTTTGCCGGTCGCGTCGGTGTAGGCGATCCGGGTGTCGCCGCGGCCATCGAACATCTGCAGGTATTCGATGAGGCCGCGGATGCCGACGCTGTCGCAGAGCTCCACGTAGCGGTCGAAGCGGTCGAAGTTGAATTGCCACTGGCCATCGGCAGTGAGGCGCCAGTCGAAGTGTCCCCGGCCAACCTGTACGACGCTCTCGCCGTGGGCGGCGAGGTCCTGCAGGAAAGTCTTCACGATCCCCCACCACTCGTCGCTCCAGTCGGGCACATTGTAGGCTTTGGAGAGGCGGCCCATGGCTTGCCAGAAGTCCACGCGGAACTCCCACTGAGACGGGTCGGGCAGCAGGAGGTTGTGGACTACCACTTCGAGCGGGAGTGTGGCTTTGTCGCCGGAGGCATCGGTGACGGTGAGGGTGCCCGAGTAGGTGCCGGGGGCGGCTTCGGTGGGAGAGACCACGGTGAGCCAGAGGGCGCGGGACTCCCTGGGGGTGGTGCTGAAGCCGTCGGCGGGGAGGTCGCGCAGGACATCGGGCCAGCGGCGCAGTTGCTTCTGCGGGTCCATGTGGCCGACGGCGGGGACGTAGTCAACGAGGCGGAGGCCGACGGTGGGGACGGCGGCGCCGGGGCCGGTGAGAGGCGAGACCTGGGCAGTGAGGCGCAGGGCCTCTTTACCGAAAGGGCAGCACCACCACCTGGAGGGATTCGGTCTCGTTGCGGCACATGTCCACGCGAGCGGAGGTGGCGGGCTCGAAGGCGAGGTCCTCGGGGAAGATGTGAACATCAGAAGGAGCGGCGGCGAGTGTGAACTTCGCGCCGGGGCGCTCGGCCGTCTTCGCGGTCTGGATCTGCTTTTGCAGCATCTCAGCCTCTCCCTTCAGGCGCAGCGCGAACTCAGCGAGTTCCTCGAGTTCGGAGCGCTCAAGCTTCTGGCGGTCCCGGTACTGGGTGACGAGGGCGCGCCACTGGACGGTGAGCGCGTCGAGGTCGCCCTGCAGGGACTTCTTGTTGTCGCTGTCGGGCAGGGACATCCAGCCCTTGGTCGCGGCGCCGAGAGCCCGCTCGACGGCGGCAATCTGCGGAGCGACTTCGGGAGTGACTACGCCATATGGCGAGGACCGCCACACGGTCTTGCCGGAGGCGTCGGTGAGAGAGAAAGCGACGGTCGAGAAGCCGTCCTGGTAGATCGAGTAGGGGATGGTCTGGGACTGGCGGCTGGAGGGCGGGATGGTGATTTTGGTGGCGCCGAAGAAGTGGCCATGCTTGTCGCGGCCCATGACGCGGACGTTGATCTTGGCGGTGGCGGACTGGGAGGAGAAGTTGCTGGCGACGATCTGGGCGGTGTTGGGGCCGAGCCACATGCTGCCGAGGGCGGCGATTTCGAGGGCGAGGGGGGACTCGCTGAAGGTGAGGCTGCCGAAGTTGCCGATCTCGTGGAAGCTCTTGAGCTTGCGGTCCCAGGAGCTGACCTCGCCGGTCGAGGCGACGTGACGGGCGGCTGAGAAGCCCCAGGAGACGCCGGGGGCGGGCGGGAAGTCGTTGGCGAAGGGAAGCTCGAACTCGACGGTCCAGCCGTCGGCGGTGGTGGCCGTGCGGGCCTTCCAGCGGAAGTCAGCGGCGGCGTCCTTCATGAGGGCGTCGTACTGGACTTCTTTGGAGTTGACGGCGAGATGGATGTAGCCCTTGCGCTGATCGTCGGTGTCGAAGAAGAGCTCGAGGTCGTCGTCCATCCAGACCTGGCCGTCGCGCTGGGTGGCGTCGGCTTTGAGGCCGGCGGGATTGGGGTCGTTGAGGGCGGCGGCGATGTACAGGCAGTGGTTGTCGTACATGACCGAGAGGGAGGTGCGGTACTGGGGCTGGCCCTGCCCGCCGACGAGGACGAAGGGTGACAGCGGGACCGCGCGGGCCCATTCGCCGGGCTCGATGATGCCGTCGATGGTGGGGGCGGCGGAGACTCGCGGGACGTACGCAAGCGGGGGCGCGTAGAAACGGGTGTCCTGGGCGAGGGCGGGCAGGACGACGAGGATCAGGAGTGAGATGATAAGGAGCTTACGCATGGGGCGCCTCCCGGTGTTTTGGTTGCAGTTGGATGATAGCGGGATCAACGGCGGGTGACCCCGTTGGGGTCAAGAGATGGCAATGGTCCGTCACCAGGGGTTTCACCCCTGGCTGTATTCGGTGACCCCGTTGGGGTCAAGAGATGGTAATGGTCCGTCACCAGGGGTTTCACCCCTGGCTATATTCGGTGACCCCGTTGGGGTCAAAAGAGCTACGACGGAGGCTCAGGCCACAAGGTGCGGCGGTTACAGGGCATCATTCTCCGCAGCGCTTGCTTTCCCCTTCATTTGGGCGAGGGCCATTTGGTAGGCTTCGCGGCGCGGGAGGAGGCCGAGGTCGGCGATTATCTGGGCGATGTCGCGGGCACCGAGGCCGGCGGTTAGCATACGGTCGAGGGCGGAGATGAGGCCGGGCGGGGCGAGGGGGGCCGGTGGCGGCGGAGCGCCGGAGATGATGAGGACGAACTCGCCCTTCGGCTCGCGCTCGGTGAAGATCGCGACGAGGTCGGCGGCAGTGCCGTGGAGGAGTTCCTCGTACTGCTTGGTGAGCTCGCGGGCGATCATCATGGGGCGGTCGCAGAAGACTTCGGCGATGGCCTGGAGGGTATCGAGGACGCGGTGCGGTGCCTCGTATAGCGCGAGGGTGTAGGGTAGGTCGCGCAGGGCGGTCAGGAATTCGTGGCGGTCGCCGGATTTGCGCGGGGCGAAGCCGGCGAAGAGGAAGCGGTCGGCTACCATGCCCGAGACGCTGAGGGCAGTGATAACGGCGGCGGGGCCGGGGATGGGGACGACACTGACTTCGGCCTCGACGGCGGCGGTGACCAGGTCGCGGCCGGGGTCGGCGATGCCGGGGGTGCCACCATCGGAGACGTAGGCGAGGGTTTGGCCGGAGGCAAGGTGGGAGATCAGGCGGGCGAGTTTCTTCGGGTCGCTGTCGCCGTGGAAGGACTCGAGCGGCTTGTGCAGGCCGAGGTGTGAGAGGAGGGTGCGGGCGCGGCGAGTGTCCTCGGCGACGACGAGGTCGGCGTGGCGGAGAGTGTCAATGGCGCGGGCGGAGAGGTCGGAGAGGTTGCCAAGAGGGGTGGCGACGAGGTAGAGCGTTCCCGATTGTGGTTGCGCTTCCACCTGTGAGCACCCCTCCTTTGGATTGACGGACCCTCACCCCGGCCCTCTCCTTGAGGCCGCAGACGGTCTCCGGGGAGAGGGGGGTGGAGGGCTTG
This sequence comes from Armatimonadia bacterium, assembly GCA_039683575.1. Taxonomy (GTDB): domain Bacteria; phylum Armatimonadota; class Zipacnadia; order Zipacnadales; family UBA11051; genus JAJFUB01. Next base: position 6,989 of record JBDKRC010000094.1, read on the forward strand.
TTTGCGATAGCGGTGGCGGGCGGGAGGCCCTCATGGCGCGGATTGGGCCATGGCGGGCGGACCACGGTCCGCCCCTACGGCGGTACGACGGTGGTCGGTGATGACGGCAGGGCCGGCTAAAGCTCGGCCCCTCCGGGAGAATGTGAGTTGTCGGTGATAACGGCGGGGGCCGGCTAAAGCTCGGCCCCTCCGGGGGACTACGGTCCGTCCCTACTGGATCTGGAAGTTGCCCATGTTGCCGAAGCCGCCCATGGGGTTGGCGGGTTGCTGGGCGCGGTAGTCGGCCAGCCACTTGCTGACTTGCGGGGCTAGCGTGGTGTCGCCCATGGCCTTGAGCTTGCCCTCGACCTGCATGTTGGTGCCGAAGTTCGCGGTTGTGTAGCCGCTGGCGCGGTCGAAGGCTTCCTTGTACTGCGCGAGGGCCTTGGCGCGGTCCTTCTGCTCTCCGTACAGGTCGCCAAGCTCGAGGTGGACGCGCGGGGAGGCCGCGCCCTCGGGGAGGGCCGTGAGCTGGTCGACGAGCTTCGTGGCCTCAGCCATGTTCTTCTGTTCCTTGTAGAGCTGCGAGAGCTCCCAGACTGCCGAGCCGTTGGAGGGGTTCATCTTGACGGCTTCCTGCAGCTTGAGCATCGCCTCGGGCTGCTTCCCCTCATCCATGAGACGATAGGCCAGGAGCTCGGGGTCGAAGACTTCGATCTGGGCTTCCTTGGTCAGCTTCTCTTTGTACTCGCCCCAGGCCTTGGACTTGGCCTGCGCGAGCGCGGAGTCGCGGAGCATCTGCTTGTTCTTCTCGAAGTCCTTGGGCAGATTGTCGCGGCGGCCGGTAACCTTGATGATGTGGTAGCCGAAGTCGGTCTTGACGACGTCGCTGACCTGTCCGACCTGGAGCTTGAAGGCGGCGTCGGCGAAGGCCGGGGTCATGCGATCACGGGTGAACCAGTCGAGGTCGCCGCCCTTGGGGGCGCTGGGGCAGGCTGAGTTGTCCTTGGCGAGCTTGGCGAAGTCGGCGCCGGCCTTGATCTGGGCGAGGAGTTCCTCGGCCTTCTTCTTGGCAATGGCATCGCCGTCAACCGCAGGGGCGGCCTGGCCGGGCTTGGCCTGCTTCGCGGCCTGCTCGGCGCACTTCTTGGGGTCGAGCAGGATGTGGCTCGCCCGGACTTCGGCGAAGCTATCCTTGAGCTGCTCGTCGGTCATCGTGACCTTGCTCTCGATCTGCTCCTGCAGCTTCTTCTCGGCAACCTGCTGGCGGAGAGCGTCGGTGTCCTTGAAGGCTTCCTTGCGGAGGTCGGACTTGTACTTGTCGAGGGTCAGGTTCTTCTTCTTCAGGTAGTGCTTGAGCTCGCGCTGCTCGGGGAAGCGCTGATCCATGATCTGCTGGATCTGGGTGTCTTTCTCGCGCGCGAGGTCGGCGCCGGAGACCTTGATGTGCTCCTTCTTGACGGCCTGGCGCATGACGATGCCGTCAATGAGCTGGGTCAGGAGGCCGGACTTCATCCACCGTTCCTGGGTGGGGTCCATCTCGGGCATGCGCTCGCGCTGCATCGCCATGTTGGCTTCGAAGAGCTCGCGCGGGATCTTCTCGCCGTTGACGCGGGCGACGACGGGCGTCATGCGGCCCTGCGCGGCGCCCTGACTGCCCTGGCCGCTGCGACTAGGCCCACCGAAGTAGGTGTAGGCGCCCACGACGAAGATGAAGATGATCAGGTAGAAGACTAGTTCCGCGGGGCTGGGGAGGGGAATGTGACGCTTTCCGGCCTTCACGCGTAGTTTGTTGCGGAAGACCTTCCTCATGCGGACGATGGACATGCAATCGACTCCTGAAAAGGCAAAGTGAAGTAGTGCCAAAGATATAACGGAATACTGCCCTGAGCGGTTCCGGAGGCCCCCGGTACGGCTCTGAGAGCGCGGGAGGGCGTCGTTGGTCGCAGACAACGGCAGGGCCGACTGTGAGACCGCAGACGGTCTCGATTCGGCCCCTCCGAAAAGCGGAGACGGTTAGCGCGGGCACAAGGGGAAACGGAGCCGGCATGGCCGGCTCCCGGGGGGACCGCGCAGATCGAATCCCGGGGCATTATATACTGGTGGGAGTTCAATGACAAGGGTGAGGCAGGGGTCAGGTTTCAGGGATCAGGGTTCAGGAAAGGCAACGGCGGGGGAACGGCAACGGCAACGGCCATAGGAGGCGAGGAGGAGGACGGGTGGGGGGCGTCTAACTGGTTAGGGGGACGTGAGAGGGGACAGGGGGAGATTGCGGCGCTTGTGAGGTGAGCATTGTGAGCGATATGACACGGCGACCGGCGGTGGCCGGGCAGTTCTATGAGGGGTCGCGGGAAAGGCTTCTGGCCGAGATCGAGGATGTTTATACGGACTCGCACGGACCGGGGGAAATGCCTGCTGTGGCTGAGGATGGGCCGCGACGGCTCCTCGGGCTGGTTTGCCCGCACGCGGGGTATATCTACTCCGGCCCCATCGCCGCCTATGCGTACGCCGAGTTGGCGCGGGATGGGCGGCCGGAGGCGTTTGTGATCATCGGCCCTAACCATGGCAGAGGGAGCTGGACATCGGCGGTGCAGACGGCGGGCGGGTGGCTGACGCCGCTGGGTGAGGCCTTGGTGCATGAGGAACTGGCGGGGGCGATTGCGGCGGAGTTGCCGGGCTTTTCGACCGGGGCGGAGGCGTTTCGGGCTGAGCACAGTATTGAGGTGCAGTTGCCGTTCCTGCAGCACCTGTATGGTGGCGGCGTGAAGTTCGTGCCGGTCATGATGCTGGAGCAGGAGGCGGCAGCGGCGCGGGAGGTGGGTATGGCATTGGGGAAGGCGTTGGCCGGGCGCAACGTGGTCATCATCGCCAGCACAGACATGACGCACCAGATGCCGCGACAGGTGGCTACGGCGCAGGATGGGCTGCTGGCGGAGAAGATCGTGGCCATGGATGCGGAGGGATTACTCGTTGAGAGAGACAAGCGGGACATCACGATGTGCGGGTATGGGGCGACGGCGGCGATGTTGATTGCGGCGCAGATGCTGGGGGCGACGGAGGCGAGGCTGCTGCGGTATGGGGATTCGGGGGAGGTGGCGGTGATGCCTACGGTGGTGGGGTACCTGGCGGCGGCGGTTTATCGGTGAGGAGGCGGGAACGGGTACGGCGGGAACGCGGGAACAACGGCGGGGGTGTGGCTGCCGTGTGTTGTCATCCTGTGCAACGCGAAGGATCTCCCGGGGCGGGGGGGGGATCCTTCGCTTTGCTCAGGATGACACGCCTGTTTGGGCTGCGAGAGGGGGCTGGGAAGAGATCCTTCGCTTTGCTCAGGATGACACGCTGGTCCGTATAGGCAGGCGGCTTCTCCCCTATCTTGCTCCCCTGGCTTTGAGGAGGGTGCCGACGGTGGCTCCGAGGAGGGCGAGGTCGAGGGTCAGGCAGCGGCGGTTGAGGTACTCCATGTCCTGCTGCAGCATGAACTGGCAGTCGGTGTCTTTGCGGCCATGAACCTGCCACATGCCGGTCATGCCGGGGCGGGCGGCGAGGCGCTGCAGGCCCCGGGGGTCGGGGATCGGGCGGGAGATGGGGCGCGGGCCGACGAGGCTCATTTCGCCGCGCAGGACGTTGATGAACTGTGGCGTCTCGTCGAGACTGGTAGCGCGCAGGAAGCGGCCGATGCGCGTGACCCGCGGATCGTCCTTGACGCGGATCAGAGAGTTGTCGGGCTCGGGGTTCTGGGCCAAAATCTGGTCTAGCTGGTCTTCGGCGTCCTGCCGCATGGTGCGGAACTTGAGGATGCCGAACGGGATGCCCCACTGGCCCGGGCGCTTCTGGCGGAAGATGATGGGACCGGGTGAGTCCCACCTGACTGCAAGCGCAATCAGACCCCACAGCGGCGCGCACAGCACGATGCCGCACAGAGAGCCCACAACATCAACCATGCCCTTGACGGCCAGGTAGAGTCGCAGATTGAAGCTGAGTTCAGTTGAGCCTATGAACGGTGGGCGCGTGCCAAAGATGGCCGGCCTGCCGTTGATTGCTGTTATACCCACCTGATTCCACCTCCCCACTCACCACAGCATACGCCACACAGACTGGGCGGAGGCTCGTACCCTGCCGCCCCCCGGTGGGGGCGCGCTGCCGAAGCAGACGAGACGCCCGCACTACGCGATGTAGGGTGGCCGTAGATAACGACCGGCGGGGTACGAGCCCCCGCCCTACAGCCGTCACGACCCACAGGTACTCAGGCGCTTTGCGAGACTAGCCGCAGGCGCCTGCCGTGCAGCAGCAAATTCGAGTACAACTCCTCAAAGCGGTCAGTCGTGAGGTCCCAGTTACGCTCGCGGCGGATGTAGCTGCGGGCGCGGTCGAACTGCGAGGCGACGAGCGACGGGTTGTCCAGCAGGTATTCCAGGCGCTCCCGAAGGGCCGCGGCGTCTTTGGTGGCGAAGGTGTAGCCGCAGCGTCCGAGAGCCTCGAGGTTCTGCGGGATGTCACTGGCGAGCACGCAGGTTCCGTAGCTGAGAGCCTCCAACACCGAGATCGGCAAGCCCTCGCTCTCGGAGGGCTGCACGTACACGTAGGCATTTGAGTATAGTTCGGCAAGCAGGCGGCCCCTGACGTAGCCGGCGAAGAGGACGTTGTCCCCGGCGCGTTCCTGCAGGCTGCAGACGTAGGGATCCTCATAGGGGCAGTTGCCCGCGATGACGAGCATCTTGTCGGTTTTGAGGTCGCTGAAGGCGTCCACGAGATAGTGGACGCCTTTTTCTTTGACCAAACGGGAGGCGCAGAAGAAATACTCTTTCGGCGCGAGGCCGAGAGTAGCAAGCTCCTGGGCCGGGACCGGGTCCTGGAAGTTGACGCCGGTTGGGATGAAGGTGGCGTCACAGCCGAGGCGGCCGCGGCACTCTTCCTTGACCCAGTGTGAAACGGCGGTAACGCTGTCGGCGGAGCGGATGCCGAAGCGGGCGGCCGCGTGCATCATCTTCGCGGCGACGGGGCCCCATTTGCTGCCGGTCCAGTCGAGACCGTGGAGGGTGATCACGCTGTAGCCGTGCGGCAGCAGGCGGATCAGCGGGGCGATCATCCCCGGAGCGGCGCCATGGATGTGGAAGACGTCATAGTCGCTGCGCATGGCATGGAAGGCCGAGGTCAGCGTGTGCGTCGTGGCATCGAGATGCTTGCCACGCAGACCCCGAGTGATGAGACGCCTCATGCCACGGTAGTCGCCCGCGTCGCCCTCGAGGAAGTGGGGGCGGCAGTAGACGGTGACCTCGTGGCCGCGGGCGGCCAGGCGCGAGCCGACCTCCTCGATATAGTGGGCGATGCCACCGATGGCGGGAACAGATTTGGCGCCCAACATGGCGATTTTCATTGGTCAGGGTTGCCTATGACGTTTGTTATCGGTGATAACGGCCGGCGGGGTACGAGCCCCCTGCGACGCCTCCTAGCCTACGCTGCGGGCGGACAGGCGGTGGAGACGGTGCAGTTCGGCCGCGTCCTTTTCCTCGTGGCCGCCGGTGGCTTCCTGAACCGGATGAATCCTGCGGAAATTGAAGCCATGGGCCAGGAAGGCGTTGCGGGCGCGCTGGAACTGCCGATCGTCTTCGTAGAAGCCGACGATGGCACCGCCGGAGCCTGGGAACTTGGCCGGGAGGCCCAGTGACCTCGCGAGTTCGATCATTTCAAGGTTCTTGGCGCCGATCCACTCGTCGCCGTAGAGCTTGCGGCGCAGGTCGAAGTTGGCGTTCATGAGACTGCCAAGCGTGTCGTAGTCACGAGCGGCGAGGGCTTCGTACGCCTGATCGGTGTATTCGGCAAAGCGCTTCATGCCCGTGACGACCTCGGGGTCGCCGCTATGGAAGCGGGCGGCGACGAGGCTGTGAATCTTGCCAGAGTCGGAGGGCTCGTCGAGATAGCCAAGGTACAGCGGCGGAAGGAGGCTCATGTCCATCGGCTCGTAGTAGCCATGGCCGTCGCGCTCCAGAAGGTCCTTGCTGAAGTCCATGTAGACCATGCCGCCGTAGGTTTGCACCACACGATCCTGCAGCCCCGCCTGGATGTGCAGTTCATTCGTTTCGACCTCCAGCGCCAGAGTCGGCTGCAGGGGGCGCGGCAGTACCCTTTCGTCGACCTCCAGCAGGCGCATGAGAGCCTGGAGCGTGGCGACGGTGATGGCGCTGGAGCCGGCTAGGCCGACCTGGCGCGGGATATTGATGTCATACTCCAGTGTGAACTTGCGGTTCGGCAGCCGTGCGTGCTTCTGCGCGCAGTACTCGTGGAAGCGTTTGCAGGTTGCGTACAGCAGGCGCATGCCTCCGTAATAGCCGTCGAGGGAGGCCGTGTAGACGAGGTCCTGCAGGTCTTTGAAGCAGAACGGGTCGAACTTCGGGTGAGGGATAATCTCGATCTGAGGGCTCTCCCAGGCGGTTACGGAGGCGGTGAAGTCATCGATGAGAACTGCGATGGTCTTGCCGCCGAAACCGTCTGAGGGATTGCCAATCAGCCCAACGCGAGCACCAACGTGCTGATGGAAAACCATAGAAACACCACCCCGACACCAGGTCTAGTACGGCTGCATCGCGTCTCTCCCGGTTGTTGGAAATACACATGCCGCACTCGCCGATTTTCCGGTTGCTGCGTGAGTTAGCTTACACGGTAGAAGAGAAAGAAGGAATCGGGTGGGACCTGATAATGCGGTCAGTGGTGACCTAAGGAAGGAGCGCGGTCTCCTGAGAGACGGGGCGGTAAAGGACGACTTTCCGAGGGGAAATGGAATGATTCAAAGGATGTTCTTCTACATCTTCCGGCGGTGGCAGAGTCGAGGGGAGGTGTCGGCTGGCGCAGGTCCGCCCGGCTGGAAGCCGGGCTCTGTTGGCGGAATCTCGCGGCTGGAAGCCGCTTGTACGACAAGGATGTATCCGCACCACTTGCTATCAACTACAGCTTCGCATTGAATGGGATCCGGCGGCTCGGAGGGCGTGGCTCAGCGTTGGTCGCGGCGGCAGAAGTTGTTGGTGCCGCAGGAGGTGTTCCACATGGGACGGGAGTGGATGGCGTCGTAGGGGCACTTCTCGCACTCCAGGCAGCCTATGCAGGCGTGGCCGTTGAGATCGCGGCGGGGGTCGATGCCCTGGGGGCAGATCTTGATGCAGTACATGCAGTCAGTGCACTTGGAGCGCTCGTAGTCTATGCGCCAGGCGCTGTAGCGGTGGAAGAGGGAGAAGATGGCGCCGAGGGGGCAGATCACGTTGCAGAAGGGGCGGCGGTAGAAGACGGCCCAGGTGAGGATGATGATCATGAGCGAGATCTTCAGGTACCACAACCAGCCGATCTCCGCGCGTAGCTCGGGGTGCAGGAGGGGCTGGGGGATGGCCCCCTCGATGGCGCCCATGGGGCAGAGTTTGGAGAACCAGGCCTCAGAGGTCAGGAACGGGATGATGAAGACGAGAACGGCAAGGACGAGATAGCGGATGTACCAACTCCAGCGGGGGGGCCGGCGGATGGCGCGGCGGCCGAGCAGTTCCTGAAACCAGCCGAAGGGGCAGAGCCAGCCGCACATCATGCGTCCGAAGAGGGCTGAGAAGAAGAGCAGCGTGCCGAGGACGTAGAGCGGGATGACAGCCCACCAGGAGGAGCCGCCCGCGAGGCCGAGGCGTGCGGCGCCGGCAGAGTTTTGCAGGGCGCCTATGGGGCAAGCGAAGTTGGCGCTGGGGCAGGCCCAGCAATTGAGGACGGGGTAGCAGAAACCCTTAAAGCGGCTGAGGAAGAGGGAGTTGGCGAAGACGAAGGAGACGAGCTGGACATACCAGCGGCTATAGAGCCAGCGAGGGGGTCGGTACATGCGGCGTCACCGGCCCAATCCGATGCAGGAGGTGCAGAGGGTGTGGGCCCACTGGGTGACTATGGCGAATTCGCCGCGGGAGACGCCGATGGTGGTGATGGCGAGAGCCAGAAGAAAGGCGGGAATCCAGAGGTGTCGCGCTACCAGCTTTCGCCGCTCCGCAGACCGCTTCGTGCCTTCAGAAAGCTGAGAGATATTCGAGGTCCTTCCTGAGCGACTGCTCTTTGTTATCCCCCTCCTCGGCGGCGAACTCGACAGCGACATGGCCGGCGTAACCGTTAGCCTTCAGCCGTCCGAGGAGCGAGGGGTAGTCAACGAAGCCATCGGCGATCTGGACACGCTTGTACTGCCCGTCGCCGTTGCCTTTGACGAAGTTCTGGCAGTGCATGTGCACCACGTAAGGCAATACTTCCTCCAGGCGCTGCAGCTGGTCTTCCTGGTCGTAGTTGCCGACCTGGAAGTTCAGGCGGAAGTTGGGGCGATTGACCTCTTCGACGAGGCGCCGGGCGGTGGGGCCGGTGTCGGCGAGGGTGCCGTCGTGCATTTCGGCGGCGAAGACGACGTTCATCTTGGCAGCACGGTGGCAGGCTTGCTGGGCTTCTTCGATGACGCACTTCCAGACTTCGGGAGTGGCCTTGGACGAGCCGACGTCGGAGGCCCAGACGCGGACGATGGGCGTGCGGAGGCCGTGGGCGTTGTGGAGAGTGTCAACGAGGGTGACGTTGTCGTCCTTGTGCTGGGTCTTGCCGAAGTAGAGGTAGGAGCCGAAGACAGGGAGCTTCAGACCGCGCTCCTCGGCTGCCGCGCGAATGCCGCGGATGCGCGATTCATCGTACTCCTCGGGCACGTGAGGCTCGCGGCCCCATAGCTCGACAGCCTGGAACTGCACGCGCTGGGCGGCAGCAAGGGCGACCTCGAGGAGCTTCTCGCGATAGCTGATGGTGCAAAGACAGACTTTCATGGTCACTCTATTCCCACAGGTTGTCCCACGCGGGCTGACTCGAGAGCGGCGAGGAGGACTTTGGTGTTCTGGAGGCCATCTTCAGGCTTGATGAATGGTGCCTTGCCCTCGATGACGCAGTTGGCGAAATAGAGAATGCTCTCCACGCCGAAGCCAGTGGGCTTGCCGTGGATGTCCATGACGACATTGGTATCGGGGAACATGACGCCGCGGGTGCTGCCGAAGGGGCGCAGTTCGTTATCGCTGTAGAACTCGACAGTATCGCTTTTGACGACGCTGAAGAGGGCCGTGCCCTCGGAGCCGACGAACTCGCACTTGAGGTCGCAGACCGTGGGGAAGGCGTTCGACATGATCCAGCAGTTCTCGATATGGGCGACGCCACCACCCTTGAATTCGCAGATGGTGTGGAAGAAGTCGGGAGTGTCCAGGCCGCGCTCTTTGAGCACGCGGGAGCGCGAGATGGAGTAGACGCGCTCGACTTCGTCATCGAAGAGCCAGCGCACGAGGTCGAGGGTGTGGGAGCCGAGGAACCACAGGACCGAGGAGTCTTTGCTCCAGCTGAGCATGCCCGTCGGGACGTAGATGGTGTCGTTGAGGCGAATGGACATCATCTGCGGCTGGCCCATCTTGCCGGCGACAATCTGGTTCTTGAGGGCCACAAACGCAGGGTTGAAGCGATTGTGGAAGTCCACCATGAGGGTGACTTTGTTGGCCTTGGCGGCGGCAATCATGGCTTCACAGTCTGCGACCGTGGTGGCCATGGGCTTTTCGATGAGGATATGCTTGCCTGCTTCGGCAGCGGCGACGACGATTTCGCGGTGGAGGAAATCCGGGGTGACGATCGAGACGGCCTTGATCTCGGGATTGGCGAGAAGCTCGTGGTAGTCGGTGGTGAAGGTCTCAGCACCGTACTGGGTGGCGCGCTCGCGGCCAAGCTTTTCGTTCTTATCACAGGCACAGACGAGGCGGATGTTGGGGGCGGAAGAGTATGCCAGGAGGTGAGTCTCACCCCAGACGCCAGTGCCGATAACGCCAAACCCGACCTGCTCGCAGGACATGATGCCGCACCTCTATGCTTCGCTTCGCCAAGCGTGACATTGGGCCGATCCAAGGCCACTGCGGGGCCAATTTGGATTATAAGCGATAGCAAGAGGGGGAGTCAATTCTGGGGGAGGAGGGCAGAATGGAGACGGGGGCGGCGCCGGAATGGGGACAGACCCCAATTTCGCGCGAACCTCTGTGGCGGCGGGAGGGAAGGTTGCGAGATCAGGGTCAGTCTCCACCATGGGGGAGGGGGGTAGCGCCGCAATGGGGACAGACCCCAATTTCGCGCGGACCTCTGTGGCGGCGACAGGGAAGGTTGCGAAATCAGGGTCAGTCCCCATTGCTGGGGTAGTCGGTGATGACGGCGCGGGCCGGCTGAAGCTCGGCCCCTCCGGGAGAGGGTTAGCGGGGTTTGGGGAGGGGGCCTAGTTCGATTTTGCCGATGAAGTTGCCGTGAGAGAGGGTGGGGGCGTTTGGTTCGGGGGCTTGTTCGAGCTTTTCGTAGACTACGTACAGGACATTGCCGAGGGCGGTGAGGTCCGCGTGGAAGTTGTACTTGCTGTCGTCCACGTAGCGGATGGTCTCGACGCCGGGGACGCGGGGGCTCAGGGTGGCGAGCATCAGAGCCGCATATCTGCCGGCGTAGCTCAAGTATGGGGAGTCGGAGCTGTAGACGAGATAGAGGTTGGGGCCGAGCTGCTGGCCCGCCGGCATGAAGCTGCGGCCGAGGTCCGCGAGCTTGCGGGCGCGGTGGAACATGGCGCCGTCGAACTGGACTGCCAGCAGAGGTTCGTAGTCCGGGCGGTCAGGGACGGGAGTGCGGTCGGAGTAGGCGACGAGGAGCTCTTCCGTAAAGACCGAGAGCGACGGGAAGGCGGCGTCCTCAGGCGTATCCGCGAAGACCGGGGCGGTGCCGGCGAGGGCCATGGTGTGAGGCGTCAAGCCGAAGCGCGCGCGGCCCTTTTCGTCCAGTTTCCCGACGAGCGCCCAGATCTGATCGCCATAGGATGCCATGGCTACGGCACCAGGAAGCGGAACCAGGTCGCCGACCCTCTGCTCTCCATGTGGATCGTAGTGCAGAAGCATCGAGTTGCCATTGACGACGTAGAGAACGTAGAGCTGGTCGGCAAGAATTGCGACGTCGAGGCAGGTGAGGGGCTGATCGGCCTCGGCGGCGAGAAGCTCGCGAGTCCATACGACCGAGAAGTCGGCAGGGCGCAGGCAGGAGAGATACAGATCACGGGCGTGGGTTTCGACCACATAGAGCGCGTCCTCGACGGCCCACTTGTCCTCGTCTTTTTTGGCGTCGGGGTTCTTGACGTAGCGCCGCGTGCCAGCCGTGATCCGGGGAACGGACTGGTCGCGGTCGAAGGTGCCGAGGCGGGCGGTAGGCCAGAGGTTGAGCATCCCGACGCGACGGGCTTCGAGGGGCGCGGTGCGAAGGCGGAGTTTGGCCTGGAAGGGGCGGGCCTTGCGCCCGGGCGGCGGGGGCGGGGGCTCACCGAGAAGACGGAGGGTGAAGTCGTAATAGGTGCTGTGCTGCAGTCCGACGACAGTATAGGTCGGGCCGGGGAGATTTGTGGCGGTGACGAAACGGTCGCGCGGCCAGGAGCGGTGGCGATAGGTAAGCTCATACAGGCCCGGAGGACCGGTCCAGCGCAGGACGACCGAGGTGGGCTCGAGGCGCGCAACCTCGAGCGTCAGCCGGGTGGGGGTCTGAGGATGGCCCGCGGTGGAGCAGAGCAGGATTAGCAGCCACGCCGCCTTGTGCATGGTCAGAGGGACCTGATGGTGATGGTGTACTTGCCGGGCGGGAGGGTCACTTCGAGAGTCTGTGCCTGCTTGTTGTACGAGACGTCGGTTTTCTGTTGAAGGCCGGTGAGGCTGATGAGGCCGGGGGTTACCGGGCACCAGAGCTTCACGGTGGCGGCCTGAGTGAGTTCGAGTTGCGCCTGGTAGGTGTTCCCGGCGAGGCGCAGGCCGACGCTTACGGGGGCAGAGGACTGAGTCAGCGGTGCGGAAGCCTGGGCCAGCAAGGGCGAGGCGAGAACCAGAAGGATGAGTGCGAGGCAGATCGGTCTCATTGGCAGGCTCCGGAAGATGGTTGCAGCGTCGGTAATAACGACCGGCGGGGTACGAGCCCCCTGCGACGCAGACGTCGCTACGCCCTACGGCGAGGCGGCTGACGCCGTCTCGAAAGAGAGTGTGGACTGTCCACACGCTATTTCGTCTCGGGCGCGTCGGGTTCCTGCAGGCGGGCGATTTCGGTGACGGCGAACTTCAGGGCCTCGGCTTTGGTGTGGACCACTTCGTCGGCGTGGGCGTCTTCCACGGCGGCGAGGACCTGGCCGAACCACGGGGCGGGCTGGTAGCCGGCCTCGATGAGGTCCTGACCGCTTAGCAGGGGCTTGAGTGGCTGAGTGTTGCGCCAGTGCAGGTAGCGAGTGAGCATCTCGTCGAGCACCGGGGCGAGTCTGGCGTGGTAGTCGCCGGCGGTGGCGGGGCCGCGACAGCCGCTGGCGTCGGCGAGAGCCAGCAGCAGCAGGCCGATCCCGTCTGGATGGGTCTCGCGGAAGAGGCGGCGCAGGGCGCTCACTGTGATCTCCTGCGGCTCATGGCCGGGCTGAGGGAGGCGGAGGTTGGCCAGTTGCAGGGCGCGCTGGGGCAGATTCTCGTCGCGTCGCTCATCTCGCTGCCGGCGGGCATTACGATCGCGCGGGTGATGG
>JBDKRC010000095.1:0-20380 GCA_039683575.1 Armatimonadia bacterium
GGCCTCCCAACCAAGGGCGCACAAGCCGACAGGCCACCAACCCGCCTCCGACCACCCCTGGCGCAAGTCCTACAAAGGGACATTTCTAGCTGGCAGATAGAGGGACATTTCTACTTTGCGTTGACAGTAGCTGATACTACCGTCGAATTATATGACACCAACGCCGCAAAAAGTGTCCCTGACGCGACAAACGAAGTTAACCAATGTAACGATTTGGGCCGTTCTTGGCGCTGCAGGGTAAGGTTGCCAAAGTGGCGAAGGAAGTGGCAGTCAGTACCTGTATGGGAGGAGTGGCTATGCCTCGTCGTGGTCCACATTTGACGGAACTCTTCAGCCTGGACGGCAAAGTTGCGATGGTTACCGGCGGCGCCCAGAACCTGGGCCTCGACATGGCCGAGGCACTCGCCGAGGCTGGGGCCAGCCTCGTGATAACCTCGCGCCAACTCGAAAAGGCCGAGAGTACTGCCGCCGACATGCAGAGCTACCTGGAAGCGGAGATTCTGCCCCTGGGACTGGATGTCACGGACGAGGAGGCCGTGCAGAAGGCCTTCCAGCAGGTCTCAGAGCGGTTTGGACGGCTCGACGTGCTGGTCTGCAACGCCGGCGGGGCCAAGCTGACAGGCAAGGGCGTCAACACCGACACGATGGAGCCGGAGGACTGGGAATACGTCATGCGGGTCAACCTCAGGGGCACCTTCCTGTGCTGCAGGGCCGCGCTGCCGGTCATGAAGGCCCAGGGGAGTGGGTCCATTATCATAGTAGCCTCCATGAGCGGCATGATCGGCCGCGACCGCTGCGTCTACGAGGGTAGCCCCGAAATGGTCCCCAACATGACCGCCTACAGTTGCGCCAAAAGTGGCCTGATAGGCTTCATGAGGGACTTGGCGGCCGAAAACGGCAAATACGGCATCCGCGCCAACTGCATCTCCCCCGGAGGATTCGAGCGCGGCCAGCCCGAAGAGTTCATCAGAAGATACAACAAACAGAGCATCCTGGGCCGCATGGGCAAGGACGGGACAGACCTGAAAGGCGCGGCAGCCTATCTAGCCTCCGACGCCGCAGCCTTCGTAACAGGCCATAATCTGGTTGTAGATGGCGGGTTTACGGCGTGGTAGGATGCGAAGACGCGGACGGCAAGCGGGTGACGAAGGAGGATGCGGCTGGCTTCACGCGGTTCATCTATCAGGGGCCGGACATGCTGGCGCTGCTGCAGGAGCGTGATGAGGCTGGGAATGTCGTGGCGCACTACACGATGGGGGAGGGGCTGGAGGCGATGCGGCGGAGCGAAGAGAGCCGGTTCTATCACTACGACTGGCTGGGGAGCACGTTCGAGCTGACGGATGCGGCAGCGGCGGTGACGGATGAGTATCTGTATGATGCGTGGGGGAATGCGCTGGCGGCGAGTGGGGCGACGCTGAACCCGCATCGGTATGTGGGGCGGGAGAGGTACTACACTGAATCGGAATCAAGTCTGCAGCAGTTGGCCTTGAGGTCTTACCGCGCCTCAAGCGCCTCCTTCCTATCCACTGATCCTCTGCCAATTCGGTCCGCGAGGTCAAGTTACGCCTACGCGTCTGGAAGCCCGGCTCGTTTCATAGATCCGTCTGGAGCTCAGTCGGTGTCACCCGACGGCCTTTCCACAATCATCTTTTTACTGTCGCTTCTGGGTGCCGAAGAATACTACCGGCGGAAGGTCATCTCGGCATTCAATGAAACTGACCGCATAATGTCAGACTCGAGAAGCATTGATCAGGACAAGGCGAAGGCACTGCGTGCATTCTGGGACAAATTGGCACGGCTGGCGAGACCTTATTTCCCAACGGCGATACGACAACTCGATCTGTGGATGAACGCGCGGTTGAGGGCTGGCGCAGTGGAGCCCATACCCTGGAGCGTTCTTGAGGGTGCTCCTCCGGTGCAACGGTTCGAGGCGGCGACTGAGGAGCGGATTCGCCGCACCTATGCCGGCAGGAGGTGCAGTGAGAGGTGGCAGGATGGGCCCAGACATTCGGACCTGATCGGTGAGACCACCCGGGAGATGCTGCCTTTCGGGCTTGACGCGTACGGGACTTTCTTCCGATTCCATGTGCACGCGAAGGCTTCTGGGTTCAATCCCAAGCGGCCTACTGCGGGCCTGCGCATTCCTCCCGGATTGGGGAGGACGTATACGATCAAGTACTGGGTTTCCGACAAATACGACATGCACGGCGAAGAAGGTTGGAAGGTGCGAGCGATATGGGTAGACATACCCGACAAGTGGGGCACCGAGTGGCAGCGTCTGTTCCCAGCCGCCCCCGGGCATTCGCACGCGTTTCGCCAGCATAGCGAGGTTGTGCGGGATGTTTGGACTTACTGTGTGGAATGAAGTGCGGGGCAACTCCCGCTGATGGGATGAGAGGACCACCCGCAAATGTTGTACACGGTGTCAGACTCTGATGTGATACTGGCCAGGGCGAGCGAGGTATTGGTGGCACTGGTGATATCCCTGATCATTGTCTCGCGCGCCTATGGACGAGACAGCCTCTGGACAAGATGGGTCCTGGCTATGTTCTCCGCGGCTGTCGTTGGGGTAACACTCGGTACAGCAAGCGTTGCCTCTGCGGTGGACAGTGACCCGCAATCAGCGCTGAAGGCCGTGGGTCCATTTCTGTCCGCTGCACTTGCGTTGACCGCCGGGTTGGGGAGAGCCCTGGTCACCACGACTGCCGCAACCGCACGTGCCAGAATCGCGGTTGTCTGGTTGATCATCTCCTGTGTGACGCCGTGGGCGTGGTCGTGTTCTTGGGCGCTACTGCGTTATCCGCTCACGTACCGAGAGGTGAAGTTTGCTGCCCATCTTCCGGATAGCGGCATCGCTCTCTGGAATGGAACGCCGATAGTCTACCGCGACGAGATTCCCCCTAACCAGGGTTTCCGCGGAGACGTGCGGATCTCTTTGGGCGGACAGGGACAGGTCTGGCATCACGTCTTTCCTCGAGTGGAGCACGCCTGCCGACAGCATTGGCAACTGAGTGTGCCGCCAGGCAGATATCGTTTGGCACTTACTGGTTACATGATAGACGATGGCGGTCGGTTCTCACGTCTCTCCTATGGGTGGGACCTTACTGTGTTTCCCGAAGCGCGCATGCTCCTGGTCATTCAGGGGTTTCGACGGGCCACCCGAGTGGTCGTCTTCCCCCGAGCCCAGGAAGGTGAGTTGCGGCGGCCTCGCGCTGTAATTGTCCTGAGAGGTTAGGGCAGTCGCTGACGCACTCTCTTGCGCGTTCAGTACTTCCACCCGTTGCGTCGTCCAGCAGAACCACTGCGGCCTCTCACCTGCCGATGCAATGATGCATATAGGCATGATAGTATCGACCAGATGACGAGTGAGGAGCAGCTCTGATGGGTTACAAGCTGACCTTCGCCTACGACAACCGGGGCAATCTGACTGATGTGACCGATCAGGACAACGCCACGACACACTACGTCTACGACGACGACAGTCGTATGACGTCGGTCACGAACCCCTTCGATGAGGCGACGGGGTACGTGTACTCCCCCGGCGGGCGGGTGGAAAAGCGCCTGCTGGGGAATGACTGCGTGACCTACTACGGCTACGATGAGGCCGGGCAGGTCAGCAAAGTGGACAATCGCGGGCCGGGGATGTCGGTGATCTCCAGCTTTGAGTATGAGCGGGACCCGCGTGGCAACCCGACGCGAATCACGCGCGAGGATGGATCGGTGGTGGACTATGGCTATGACGCCAAGAGCCAGCTGACCAGCGAGGTGCACAAGGACCCGCTGGGGACGACGATTTACGCCTGGGAGTGGGACTACGACGCCTCGGGGAACCGGGAGTACCAGGTCTTCAACGGCGTGCGGACCGACTACACGTATGACCTGGCGAATCAGTTGCTTTCGGAGACGACGGGCAACCAGACGACGCGGTACCGCTATGACGCCTGTGGGAACCTGATCACACAGCGGAATGCGGAGGGCCTGACACGGTACCGGTGGGACTACAACAACCGCCTGACGCAGCTCGACCAGCCGGGGGATGTGCACAGCTACTTTGGGTATGACGCGGACGGCAAGCGGGTGACGAAGGAGGATGCGGAGGGGTTCACGCGGTTCATCTACCAGGGGCCGGACATGCTGGCGCTGCTGCAGGAGCGGGACGGGGCGGGGGAACTGGGAGTGAGACGGGTCTGCTGCCACAAGTAGCGGGAGACGCGATGCCTTTTCAGATTCCGTATACGCCACTGAACTCTGTTGACGCCCTCTTCGGGGTTGCCCTGACAGGACTCTTGGTCGCTGTCGGTCTGAACTTGCTTGTCCGCTGGCGGCCGGAAGCGAGACCGTGGTGCAGCTGGATCTGCGCAGCAGTTTCTGCCGTGATCTTCGGCGCGACTTTTGGCACCTCGGCGGTTTCGTCAGTGGTCGACAGCGACCCGCAGTCGTCGGCGACGAACCTGATCCCGCGAGTGGCTGCGCTTGCCATTTTCTGGGCTGCTGTGGACCTGCGAAAGTCAGCTGAGGGATGGTCGCCACGGACACTTGGGATGGCTCTGGTGTGGCCAGTGCTTGTGGCCGGGATCTCCTGGGGATGGTGGGAGTCATGGCACCTTCTGGGGCGCCCCCTGACGTTCATGGAGATCGAGGCGGCAGCGTCTTTGCCGGATGAGGGTATTTGCCTCTGGAACGGCCCCCCCATTGTGCACCGAGGTGAGAGCCCGCCCCGGCAGGTACTGCGGGGAGACGTGCTCATGTGCGTCACTTACTTGTCGCCTCCCCGCCAGACCATTCGGCACGAGTTTCCTGACGTGCACCTGCAGTGGCGCCAGTCGTGGCCGCGACGACTTCGACCGGGGCCCCATAGCTATGCCTTGGTTACGTCCATGCGGCTTGGTCGACGGGAACCGACGATAGAGACCTTCCGTTGGGAGTCTGGCGTGCGAGAAGACCCAGGGATCATGGTGATACAATGCTTCGACGCGAACCCTCGGGTGGTCCTGTTCCCATCGCGAGCTAACGGGCCGCGGCGCCCATATGCAGTGGTGAATCTGAGGGCGTGTAGGCCGCCGAGGCCTTAGGAACGGGCTGCGGAGCGGTTGCCAACGGCCGAAATCAGGCGAAACCACGGGACACCATACATAGGTCCCTGATCGCGGTCACTAGCAATGACGCTCAGGTCGCATCCTGCAGAGCTATCTTCTCCAAATCCGACACCAGGGAGAGTTGCATGGACGACTCACTGGGAGAGCAAACGGCGAAAAAGTGGAAAAGACTGACTCTGGAAGCCGCACCATTGATGGGGGCAGGTCAGGTGCTCCAATGATGAAGCATGTTCTCACGCGAACGGTCCAGGCCATGGGATACCTATTGGTGTTCTATGTGGTCTCTATGGCCATCAGCGTCGTACTATGGGCTTTGGTGGGGGGGGCCGCAGTCGAGACTATACAGGCGGCACTATCGTGGACCGGAATACGTGGTGATCAGCAACCGCAGACACCTTTGCCCTACACCTTCATCTGCCAGTCCGTTCTTGTTGCTGCCGCCTTTGGCTCGTCAATCGCAAGCCCAGGTCTTGGCCGCTGGCGCATGCTGTTGCCTGTGATTCCGCTCAGCGTGATTGTCTTGTACCTTTCTGCAGAGTTAGGGTTTGCGCAACAACTGCTGCAACATGATACGCTGCGGAACCAGAGCGTGATGTTATATACGAGCGGCATCCGGAGCCTGATCATCTCGACAATAATGTCAGTGCCTGGCGTATTTGCCGCCGCATGGCTTGGTGCAATGCTCCGACCAGCATCCACACGTCTGCAAGACAGATGACTCTCCTGCGACGTTCACAAGTGTCCGCCGTAGTGTGCCACCATTCACTTCTACAGCGCCGATACTTTGGTTGTGGATGGTGGGTCTACGGCTTGGTAGAGGCGTGACGGCAGGGAAAACGTCACTAGGCCAAACAAAGGAGGAGCGACATGGGTGCAAAGGTGGCTTGTCCGAAATGCGGCGAGGAGAACTACCCGACTGACCGGCAATGCCTGTCGTGTGGCACAGCGCTTCAGGCAGCCGCCAAGCCCGCTCCAGCGGCGGCCCCGGCGGCGACACCGGTCGCTGCCAAGGCTCCTGAGAAGCCTGCAGCGGCGCCCAACGCTCAGATGGAGTGGTATCTGTGGGCGCCGGCGGTGCTGCCTATGGGCATCATGATCTTCACCCGTGGCGGGGCCATCTGGGGGGCGATGGGCGGGGCGCTGGTGGGGCTCAACATGTGGGTTGGCAAGAAGAGCGACATCAATCTGGGGCTGCGGATTGGCATTATGCTGGCAATCAGCGCGCTGGCGTATGGGATTGTGATCCCGCTGGTGATTGCGGCGAGTAAGTTGGATTAGCAGTCCAGAATTGAGTCACTGGACAGGCAGGGCAGGGCTGACCCGCCTGGCTGGAAGCCGGGCTCCATTGGCGTCATCTCGCGAGGCGACCGCTGCGGTCGCAGGGATGCCGCTCGTACGGCTGCCTCGGAGCCGTCGGGGCTGGAAGCCCCTCCCACCTATGCTGGGCCACAGATAGCTGGGAGACTGCCCGCAGCTACAGCGTAATTCGATAGACATGCACCTCGAACGGGTCGTACGTGTCCTCGAAGGTCTTCTGCCCCTCCTTTAGCTCGTACGTCGGGCGCTCTTCGAATAGTGGTTGGACTTGCTTCAGGCCCCCTGGGAACTCGTAGGTCCCCTTTATCACCGCATTGTCCAGATTGACTGTCAGCAGCACGTAGCCGCCCTCTGGGTGCTTTTTCAGCAGGCAGCGCAGGGGCGTGTTGCTGACTGGCTGGCCCTCGGTTTTCAGGGAGTATTTGATAGCTTCGGGGGCTGTGGGGGAGAGGAGGGCCGGGGTCAGGGCTTTGAGTTCCTGGTTGATGAAGGTCGCGGCAGTCCACAGGGCCTGGGACTCGGCGATTTCCATGGGCTTGACTGGCGTGGGCTTGGGCTGGTTGGGGCCTCCCTTGAGGTATTGGACCTGCGGGCTGGGGGACATGCCCATGACGCCGCCGTCGCGGCAGACGTAGGTGTCCCAGCAGAAGTAGATGATGCCCGTGGCGCCGTGGATGAGACCCGCGTAGACCTGGGCGCGCAGTTCCATCGGGGTGGCAAAGCGGAAGGGGAAGGCGCCGTGGGTGCGCTGGCTGAAGGTGCCGACGATCAGCCAGACGGGCTTTTGCTCCTTGTTGACGGCGGTGGCGAGCGCGACGGTCTCGGGGATGCCGCTGCGGACGCCCTCGTCGGCGATGGTGCGCGAGCGCTGCTTGCGGGTCATGATCGGGTAGTTGTCATGGCAGGCGACGTCGCCGGCGGTGTTCCATTTGGTCCACCAGGAAGTCGCGGGGGCGGTGATCCATGGTACATCGTTGATGAAGACCGCCCGGCCAGGTGCGGCGGCGTTCATTCTGGCCTTGTAGTCGAGGAACTCCTGGTACTTCCCCTCCATCTTCTCTCCCCAGAATGAGCCAGTGGGCTCGTCGCGCCAGACGTTGCCGAGCCAGTTCGGGTGGCCCTTGAGCTTCGCGGCGGCGGTGAGGTCCTGTGGCCCCATCGCCACGACCTGCAGGTTGGCCTGCTTGGCGGCTTCGAGTTGGTTCTCGAGGGGGCGCATGGGCCACGGCCACATGGTATTGATCCCGGCGTCGGTGAGGGCTTTGAGGTCGTAGTTGACGCCGTAGATCTCGCCATAGGGGTTGCCCCAAATGCCGATCTGGAAGAACGAGCGGTTTGGGTCGTAGGTTGTGAGGAGGTTGCCGTTCTTGTCGGTGTGGGGGACGCCGTGGCGGTAGATGCTCTGGACGGCGTTGAAGTCGGAGGAGGCCTTGAGGAGGGCGTCGAGGTTTTGGGCGTGGAGGGGGGTGAGGAGGAGGAGGGCGACTAGCACGTCCAAGTAGGTTAGCGGTTTCACTGGAATTCGCCTCATGAAGGTATTACCGTTCATCCAGAACGATTCATGGCGCCTGCGATGTGTCCCAAAGGTGCTTGTCGAGCTCCAAACGGTAGTATCGAGTTCCATCTATGGTGACACGGAGGAAGAAGAACGCAGTGTCGTCGTGATCCCATTGGAGCGGGAATAGGTGGAAGCTCTCGGCATCATCCCACGCAACCAGACTGGCCCGTCGCGTGGCGAGATTGAGGAGCCAGAGGGCCTCTGGGAGGTAGTTGTCAGGCAGATAGCTCTCGAAAAGCAGCAACTTGCCGCTTGGCGATGGTAGCAGTTCTCCCCACCCTGCCGCTTTGGCGTAGGCAATAGGGCCGTGGCGTTTCATCCGTCTCTGTAGGCGAGGTGGGTAGCGTACGGGCGGTCTTCTGTATAGCACCTGCCACTTCAGGCTAGGCAGCAATACGCTCCATATGGCTTCGGATTGGCCGTAGCTCTTGGCGAACAGCATCCGGCTATCGGCATTCGGCGGCCCGACCAGGAAGAAGACGTCGTTCAGCACTGGCCCCTCTCTAGTTGACAGTGCCACTTTCTTCCGCTCCTCGGAGAACGCAAGGCAGACGAGGGTGGGACGCGCCACGCCCTCGCGAGGGTGAATTATGACGTTTCTGCTGTCAGGCGTCCAAGTGGCAGTCACTTCCACGCCGGGGGGGACGGACGCGCCAAAGCTCTGCGTTTGCTGGCCTCTGGCGGTCACCTTCAGGCGGATATGTGCGGAAGTGGGGCGCACTTCGTAAGCTACTGCCACCAGGCCGTCTGGAGAGCGTGTGGTCCGGCACATGCCTTTCGATGTGGCGTCCTCTTGGCTTGCATCCTCAGATTCGTCAATCGCAGGTCCCTCCGCAGTAGCTTGTGAGACGGGCGTAACGGTGCCGAGGCCCTGAGGCACAATTGTGGAGTCTGGCGCCTTTCGGGCAGAGGGACCACATCCCGCAACAAGCATAATCATCAGCAGGCTGAGATACGCTGCTCTACCTGCTATTACTTCGCCACTCGTGCTTGGTGACCCAAATCTGCGCCGATGAAGCTCATCGTAACCGCCGCCGTTCAGCATGCTGTCACCGCCTCTCAGGGCAACTCCTATCGTTTCCTTCCTAGGCTATACGCGCTCCGGGCGTTTGGTTTCTGCGGATTTGTAGGCGGCTTCTACTATGCGCTGGATGTTGTAGGCTTCTTCGGCGCCTGCTATGGGAGAGGCCTTGGTGTCTATCAGGTGCAGGAAGTGCTCGAACTGCGGCGCCAACAGGTTGCTCTCCGGGGCGAACTGGATTACCTCGGCGTCGCAGGTGTTGCCCTTGTGGAGTTTGAGGCAGGTGTCGGTGATGTCTAAGGAGGCGTCCGTGCCGTGGAGGTAGACCTGGCGGGCGGGGGGGAGGCAGATGAAGCAGCAGACCACGCCTGCGATGCTGCCGTCGGCGTATTCGAGGGTTAGAAGCGCCCGGTCGTCCACGTCGTAATCCCCCGCGAAGGCGTTCCCCTTGCCGGTTGAGCAGTAGACGGTTTCCGGCATTCCCCTGAGCCACGTCAGCAAGTCGAGAATGTGCCACCCGGAGTCGATGATGGCGGTGCCGCCGGATTTGGCCCGGTCGCCGCGCCAGCTCCACGTGTTGTTGATGGCCCCGCCCCAGCGGTATGTGATGATCGCGCGGGAGAGGAAGATGTTGCCGAGGACGCCAGTGTCCACGATCTGCTTGGCGCGCTGGTAGCCGGTTGAGTATTTGCCCTGCCCGGCGACCATCAGGATGGCCTCGGAGCCCCGGGCGGCTTCGAGCATGACTTCGGCGTCGGCGAGGTCGCGGGCGAAGGGCTTTTCCTTGAGGACATGAATCCCACGACCGAGGGCGGTGTTGACGACCTCGGGGTAGAGGTGATGGGGCAGGATGATGACGGCGGCGTCCACCTCGGCGGGGTCGAGGGCATCCTGCCAGTTGGCACAGGTGCGGACGCCCTGGGCGGCGAGAGGTTGCAGGGCGGCTTCGTTGACGTCGCAGGCGACGACTAACTCGGCGCGGGGGCTGGCGACGATGGTGTTGACGTGGCCCGCGCCCATGCCGCCGGCACCGATTACTGAGACGCGTAGTTTGTCCATTGTTATCTCCAGGTTACTGGCGGTCGACTTGATAAGCGGACCAGCCGTATGGTTTGAGTGTGCCGGTGAAGGCTCCTGCATTGGAGGTGAGCGGGTCGCAGTCCTTCATCGGGGTGAGCTTGAGTTTGCTGCTCTTGGGCCAGCCGAACTGGTCGGGCTGGATGGTGAGGGTGAAGTTGCCTTCCGTGGCGGATTCGGAGTTGGCGAGGACTACGATGGCGCGGTCCTGGTTCCAGTAGGTGGCCGCGCGGACGAAGGGGTTGCTGGAGCGGACGGCGGTCTGGCGGTGCCAGGGGAGGAACTGCATCGTGCCGAGATCGTTGCTGCCGCGCAGCGCGAAGAGGCGGTACCACGGGCGGAGCTTGTCGGGGAGGTCTACCATGTCGGTCGCGCCAGTGGTCCCGGCGCTGGCCCACGGAAAGATGCCCGTGAGGGCGCAGCGGGAGAGGTATGCATCGACCAACTGCGGCGGGGGCGGGCTGCCTACTCCCTCCTGGGCGTCAGGGCCGGCCGCGCCGTAGTAGAGGAAGCTGCTGACCAGCGTGAACTGCGCGGCGTTCACGAACTCGCCCTGCGCGGGAGTGAGATGCAGCGGCAGCGGCTCAGTCGAGGGATACTCCTCGAAGATGGCGCTGACGGTGCAGAGGTCCTGGAAGAAGAGGACCGGCACCCAGCCAGTGTGGCCGCAGAAGACGCGATTCGGACCGAGGAAGTTGCGGTCCCACAGGATCATGTCGAGGACGCCGTCGGTGTTCAGGTGCGGCGTGGGGTAGTGGCGGGTGTTGACGCAAATATAGGGGTGGGTGAAGTCATGATAGAGGCCGGTAAAATTGGCGCTTTCCACGAGTTGCTTGTAGCCGGTCTTGAGCGCGTCACGAAAGCCCTCGGCCTGGGGGCAGAAGTAGTCGCCATAGCTGCTGTAGACCTTGAGCTTGCCGGGGACTTCCTCGCGGCCCCACTCTTCGTGGTTCTTCCAGATCTCAGCGGACTTGTGTACGAGTTGGAAGGGATCGAAGGGGTAGATCTTCATGCCGTATTTCGCGGCGGTCTGGACTGACTGCTGGGAGCTGGCGAGGTCAGTAAGCTTGAAGGTCCCGGGGGTGTTGCCGGCGCCGAGCATGATGTCGGTGACGCCGTAGTCAGCGCTGAACTTGAGGAAGTCGTCGGTGCACTGGCCGTTGTCGAGGCAGGCGACGAAGTTGCGGCGCGGGAGGGTGCGCTTGACCTGCGGGAGGCTGAGGTAGCTTTCGAAGGTGAGGGTGCCGGTCAGTTCGAGGGGCTGGGAGCCCTCGGCCAGCGGCTGGATGAGCATCTGCGGGTGGCCGGTCTCGTCACCCAGGATGGCATAGCGGGCGCTCTTGGCCCGGCCGCCGAAGGCTTGCCACTGGCCCAGGTCGGCGGCGGGCAGCCAGTCTATCCCCTCGACGCCGCGCTGGAAGAGGCACAGGTACTGAGAGAAGGAGGGCTCGTCGAAGGCCGCAGGGCCGGGGAAGACGGCTCGGGACCAAGTGGTGCGCTCCTTCTCCTGCCGGAAGGCGCATTCGTCCAGGGTGGGTTGGAGGGTCATGCTGCCGACGGAGAGGCCGGTGCACGCGATCTTCCTATCGCCGAGGCTGTAGCGGCAGGTGCGCCGGACGAGCATGGGGCGGTACTCGTAGAGGTGCTCAAAGGGGCAGAGCGCGTCGGAGCCGTTCATGAGGCGGCCGGTAACGCTGAGTTTGACGAGGGTCGGGGTGTTCTGGATGATCTCGATCTTCGCGGTCTTGTCGGCGACGTCGGCGTAAGGGCGGCCGGCGATGAGACGGGTTGCGACGGGCTCGACGAGGATGTTGCGGGCGTTGCCGTTGGTGTAGCGAACGTCGGTGATGGCGCCGCCGCGGGTCTTGTCGTGGATGACGGTCCACCAGGGGGTGCTGACGGTCACCGACGCTTTGTCCTCGCGAACCTGCAGGCCGCCGTAGGGGCCGGGGAGGGTGTTGTCGGGCTTGGCCGCGCGGCTGGCGATGGGATCGAGCGTGGGCGCGAAGTGGCGGGAGTGGAAGAGGGCGAGGTTGCCGACGGGAACGGTAACGGCGAGTTCGGCCTGGCCCTGGGCGCTGGCGCTGAGCTTGAGTTTCGAAGGCTGAGAGGCGGTCAGCGTCACGCGCTCCTGGGCGTTCGGCTGGAAGGAGACCTTCATTCCGGGGCCGATGGGGATCTCGGGGAGGTCCGAACCGAGACGTAGCGGAGCCTTCTGGGTTCCTGTGACGGTAAGGGCGCGGCCGCAGAGATGCTCGGGCAGGCGCATGGTGAGTGTGGTCGGAGCAGTGAGTTGGACTTCGCCACAGACGCCCTCGGGCTCCTCGCTCCACCGCCATTGCGCCGGGACGGGCTTGCCATCCTGGCGGAGGGTCACGTCATTGAGGATTGGCATGCCGCCGGTCCGCATGGCGAAGGCGCCGTTGACCGGGTCTTCAGCGACATCAACCGTGCCGACGCGGCGGGCCGGGAGTTTGTCTACCCAAATCGTGAGGTCCATGCCCTCGGTTTTGTTGTCAGGGGCCTGGAACCAGAGGCCTCGGAAGTAGATTTCGAAGCGGTAGCCGGAGACTTCGAGTGGCTGATTGAGGCGGATGGTCATCTGCTCGCCGCGGGAGAGCATGGGGACAACGATCTCGGTGCCGGCGGGGAAGAGGCCGAGCTTGCGGTAGGGGCCGAGGCCGGATTCTGTTTCGCGCGGGGGCATGCCGAAGTAGAGTCCGAGGCCGCCGTCATCGCGCTTGATAGCGCCGTCGGGGGTACGGATGAAGTACGGGACGCGCTCTTGTTCGAGCCACTGGGCGACGTACATGAGCAGGCGGAGGCGGCGCGCGCCCTGGGCGAGGGTGCGGTGGGCGGTGAAGTGGAATTCGTCGCGGGTGGGGCTGGCGCTGCGGGCGTCGAGATGCTCCTGCCAGTCGTTGACGATGGGGCCCTGGCCCTCAACGGCGTATTTGCTGCCGGGGGTGGACTTGGCGAGGTGCAGGCCGCCCCAGGCGCGGGACTTGCCCTTGCCGACCTGGACCTGGTGCACGTCGTCTTCGTTGAGGCTGAGTTGCTGGATGAGCAGGCCCTGGTCGGTGCGGAGGTTGTAGACGACGCCACCAGTGCCACTGACACCGAAGCGGCTGAGGGGGAGGGTGCCGTAGACGGATTTGACCCAGCTCGCGGCGTCGCCGAGGGGAATGGCTTCAAAGCGCATGGAGGCCTCGACGCGCTCGCCCTGCTTGAGGGGCTTGCCATCCTGCAGGATGGCAGTGTAGAGCGCGTTTTCGGCGCTGATCTTGACGCTGGACTGCAGAGCCTTGACGAAGACGGTGCGGGCGTCGCGCATGCCGACGTTGCGCCAGACTATGGACTTGGCGCCGGGGATGGTGACCGGCGCAGCAGGCGGGAAGACGTACTGCTGGGGGGCATCCGCGCCTTCGATCTCGAAGGTGAAGCCCTTGAGGTTCGCAAGCTGCGGGCCGGCGGTGATGCGGATGTCGGCTTTGGGGAGGTCGCGCAGGGCCTCGGCGGTGTAGGTGAGGGTGAGGCCCTGGGGCTCGGCCAGGATGGTTTCGGTGAACGCGATGTCCGGCGTGAGACGACCGGTGATGACGATCTTGCGGCCGTCAGGGAGAGGGCTGACGGTGGCGTTGAGATAGGACAGGGCCTCCTGTTTGTACTGTGGGACGCCGTTGACGTTGAGGCAGATGCAGCCGGGAAGCCATGAGCCGCCGATGTTCACTGCGAAATGGCCGGGGGAGTAGACCTGCAGGCGGTAGTTGGGGGTTTCCCACTTGATGGCGCCGATGGACTGGGATTTCTCGTTCTGGGCAGCGGCGGCGGTGAGGGTAAGTGCGGCGAGCAGGAGGCAGATGAGGCGCATCGAGAAGCTCCTTCGGAATCAGCCTGATAGCACTGAGGTAATGCCCCGTCGGGTGGCGAATATCCTTTGTCAACAAGGGCAATGGAGGGACACATGGACCGCCTGAAGGTGCTTGTCGTCGGCTGTGGGTCTATCGGCAAGCGGCACGCACGGCTGCTTAATGAGCGCGAAGACGTGGAACTGTGGGTGTGCGATCCGCTGCGGGAGAATGTGGAGGCGGCGCTGCGCGAGGCGCCGGGGGCGCGGGCGTTTGCGGACTATTCCGAGGCGCTGGCGGCGGGGGCCCAGGTGGTGTTCATCTGCACGCCCAATCACCTGCACCGGCCGATGTGCGAGCAGGCGTTTGCGGCGGGGTGCGAGGTGTTCTGTGAGAAGCCGCTGGCTGATACCGCGGAGAATGCGCGGGCGATGGCCCGGGCGGCGGGAGAGGCGGGTCGGCTTCTGCAGGTAGGGTATGTGCTGCGGATGTACCCGGCGATGCGGCGGTTGCGGGAGATGGCCGAGGAGCGGTACCTGGGGACGCTGGTGGGAGGACGGGCGCTGGCGGGGAGCTATTTCACACTGATGTGTGCGACCACGCCGTACCGGATGACTGAGAAGAACGCGCTGATCGTGGATTACACGCACCAGCTTGACTATATGCGCATGTTCTTTGGGGACCTGGAGAGCGTGTTCGCTTACTCGGCGACGCTGGGGGACCTGCCGATGAAGCCAGAGCCAAACATGTTCGATATCTCACTGCGGTACCAGAGCGGGGCTCTGGTGCAGGTGCATCTGGACTATGTGCAGCACCCGCAGCGGCACTTCATCGAGCTGTTCGGGGACCGGCGGGTGGCGCAGTATGACTTTGAGACCACGGAACTGCGGGTTTGGGACCGGGAGGAGAAGGGGTATCACGCCGAATTCATGCTGACGATCCGCGATGAGGTGTTCAAGGAGCATCACGAGGTGTTCCTGCAGGCGGTGCGGCAGGGTGGGGAGGCGACAATCACGGCTGAGGACGGCGTGGCGGCACTGGTGGCGGCGGAGGCGTGCGTGAAGTCGGCGGAGGTGGGGGAGATGGTGAGGGTGTGAGGTCAAAGTCCAGTAGGGCAGGCGGCTCGCCTGCCAGACGCGGGCGAGCCGCCCGCACCACTGGATTTACCACCGATGCGGACGAGCCGCCCGCGCTACTGATTGCCATGGATTCGGGCGAGCCGCATGCGCCACTGTAGCTATTTGCCGCCGAGTCTGGCCATCACCATCATTGACTGCGGGAAGCACTTGTGTTTGCGGAGGCGGGGCTCTTTCTGGCAGGCCTTTTCAGTGGGTTCAGGTTCGAGGAGGCGCTCGAGGCAGAAGCCGTTCGGGGCGAGGGGGTTGAAGTATTCGGTGAGGGTGCGGGAGAAGACGGGGACGGTGAAGGGCTCCCGTTCGTACCCGGGGGCAGCGCCGAAGGACCATTCGACCACGCGGGGTGACTGGCGGTAGGGGCCGGTGACGAGTTCGCAGGCGTTGCCATCCTCGTCGCGGTGCCATTCGCGGGGATCGTTGGCGAAGCAGGGATGGGTGACGCTGAAGGCGAGAGTGCCGCCGGGACGCAGGACGCGGGCGAACTCGGCAATGGCGCCATTGTAGTCCGCGCAGTCCATGAGGGCCATGGTCGAGACGATCATGTCGAAGCTGTCGGCGGTGAAGAGGCTGAGGTCATTGACTGAGCTGACCTCGTAGCGGATGCCGAGGGGCTCGCGGGCCTCTTCATCGCGGGCGAGTTCGATCATCTGCTCCGAGACGTCCACGCCGGTGAGGTTGGCGCCGGAGCGGGCGAAGATGCGGGTGTTGTAGCCCTCGCCGCAGCCGGCGTCCAGGACGGTCCTGCCGCTGATGTCACCGATGAAGGCAACAAAGGCGGGGGTGTTGTAGTACTCACGATAGGTATCATAGCCGGCGCGGACCTGGCGGGCCCAGAGGTGGGCGTTGCGGTCCCAATAGCTTCCTACTACGTCGTCGTTCATCCAGATTCCCCGTTGTTCAGAGGCGGTCCATTTTCCCGCGCACGCCGTCGTACTTCAGGCCGAAGTGCCTCGACCCAGTCACCATGCTCACGGATAGATATCCTTGCACAGTTGGCAGGTATATTCGCCTCAGCCTGCATCCACACCTGCGTAGAGCTTAGAGGCCGTCTACCGCACCACAGGCGCCTCAGCGGAATCCCCCACCCCATATTGCCAGATATTGACGAGTTTGCCCGCGTAGGCAGTGTCCAGAGCCGCCTGTGTGGCGGGTTTCTCGAAGAAGACCCTGGTGGGGTTGTCGCGGATTGCGCCGGCGAGTCTGCGGGCGTCAGCCCCCTCGCCGAGCCAGGCGCCGGCGAAGTAGTCGTTGCGACCGGGCTTGAGGTTGCCCTTGTCGTCGCTCTGGCCGTTGGCGAAGGTGAGCAGGGTCTTGAGCCAGAGGGAATCGTCGGCAGTCCGGCACACCGGGCCCTGAGCGAGAAGCGGCGTGGAATCGAGGGTCAGGCGGAGTTGGTTGCCATCGCGGCGGGCGGTTACGACGCGGTACATGGCGCTACGGGCGGGGTTATAGAGGCGGACGTAACGACCGGGAGCGAAGGTGGCGTCCTGGGCGGCGGGGGTATTCAGCGAGATCTCGTTCTTCTGGTAGTCAACTGCCGCGATAGTGCTTTGGGCGTACTCGTTGCCAAATTGCACCTGCCGGGCGGGCTTATCGGCTTGCTTGATCTGAACCGCGACGCTGAGGGGGCGGTGGGTGGTGGTCCGGCTGGGACCCGCGGGGAGGGTGAAGGTGATCTCGTCCACACCGTCGGCGCGCGTGATTTCGAGCTTGAGCGGGGATTCCTGGACGAGGCGCACGCTCTGGACGACGGGCGTCTTCTGGTAGGCATCGAGCACGGTCAGGAAGAGCGACGGCTTCTGAGCCCGCGCCTGGCGGCGGACGAGCAGGTAATCGAGGCCCCAGTCAGCCGGCCGGGCGGGGGAGCGGCCTACGCCGGTGATGATCTCGGCCGGGCCGCCGACGGGGATGACGTGGAGGGCGAGGCGGTCGCCCTCGGGCAGGCCATAGTCCCAGTTCCAGACCGCGGGCTCGGCGAGAGTGGCGCGCTTGACCTGGCTGAGGTAGGACGGGAAGTTGCGGGTCTTGCGGCCCCACTTGTCGGTGTACCGGGCGGCGAGGGCGACGTCGGGGCCGGCGAGGGTGCCCTGAGGCTGCTCCTGCCACTGCAGCGTGGGCGGCTGGACCTTGGTCAGGGGGCCATGCCAGGACTGGTCGTGCTGCGAGCCGCCATTGACGGCGAAGAGGTCCACGACGTAGAAGCGGTCGGCGTCCACCTCGATGAGGACGGAGGTGCGTTCGTAGAGGTCGACGCCCGAGGCGGGTGGGACGCCCGCACTGCGCGTTGAGGCGGGTGGGAAATCGTGCGCCGGATAGGGGTCGTGCCGGGCCGAGATCACGTGCACGCCGCCCTCGGTAGCGAAGAGGTTGCACTGACCGCCGATATCGGCCGCTGGCTGGGTCTCGTCCACCGTGACAGTGTTGTGGGACATGCTGCCGCTGTCCCAGTCGCGGTAGTCCCACGTGTACGGATAGCCGAGATCAGGCAGGATGTTGACGCCGCGCGCGAAGAGTTCGAGGTTGAGATTGTCCATCTGGCGATGGCCGATGATGGAGGCGTAGTTGAGCGCGAGGGCCTTGCCGTTGGTGGGGTCGCCAACTTCGAGGATGCCGACGCCGTAGCCGTCCAATACGCGGTCCTGGAACTTGATCTGTGACTCCGGAGTGGCCAGGGCGGCGCGAATCTCGTCCTCCGGGTAGGGCTCGAATAGCTCACCGCCGGAGAGGGTGCCGTCGAGCTTAGTGGCGGCGCGGGCGAGGCGGGGGTCCTTGTACCGCTCGAAGCCGTACAGGTTCTCCTTGGAGACATAGGAGTAGCGGTTAGGCTTCTCCCTGTAAGGGGGCTGGATGGCGCCGGAATCACCGATTGACGGCATGTGCATGTGGAAGATGGTCATGTCGATGAAGTGGTCGAAGAGCCCCTTACCCTTGGCGTTGCCGAAGAGGTCAGGATACTGTTCGAGCGGGTATAGGTCTGGGTGGAGCTTGCGCATGTCCTCCATCAGGCGGTTGACGCGGATGAAGTCGAACTTGATGGAGTTGTATCCGGGGCTCTCGTGGCCGGAGCCGTCGCGGTTGGTGCCGTTGACGATGGTGAACGCCGCGTGGCCCTTGCCGTGGAAGGCGAAGTCCACCATGTCTCGCGAGTTCGGGTGGGTGTCGCTGTGATCATCCAGCACGAGGGCCACGGACATGGCCGAGGCCTGGTAGAAGCCCTCGTTGCCCTCGATGTGGCCGTTGAGCAGCGCCTGCATGCCGACGCGGAGGATATTGTCCTCGATGTACCGCCGCAGGTCGTTACCGTCCTTGATGGGCATCCCCTTAGCCTGCAGGAACGCGATCAGCTCCGGGTCCTGGTCCATGTAGTTGTAGAGGCCGTCGTAGGCGTAGGCGGTGGCTTCGAGGCAGAAGCTCTCCCAGATGAAGTCGGTGATCATCCCGCCTGTCTTCCAGGTGTAGTGCGGGTCGCGGCCACCGTAGGGGCCATAGAAGAGGCGGTCTTTGCGGTCGGTGAAGTTGGGGTATTCGGTGGCGAGGCGGGCGAGCAGGATGCAGCCCTTGCGGGCGTACTGCTTGTCGCCGGTGAGCAGCCAGGCCTGAGACAGCGAGCGCAGGCAGGGGATGGTGTTGTTGCCATACGCCATGTGGGCGTACTCTTTCAGGAAATGGTAGGTTTTCCCCTGGTACTTGCAGCCGCTGCCGTCGTCCGGGAATTCCCCGGAGGTCAGGTCGCCATTCATGAAGTCATTGGACGGGTACCACTCGCCCCCGAGGCGGCAGCGAACCTTGTAAGGGTGGCCGATGGGATCGGTGGTCCAGGCGGTCCAGGCGTTCTTCTCGCGGACCTTCTCGCCATGGATGGGGCAGAGGGCGTTGGTTTCGTGGTTTGGCGGGACGCGGGGGATCGTGGTACTCGGCTGCATCAGCCAGATGAAGTCATCGGTCTGCTTGATACACTCGGCAGCCTGTCCGTACTCGCGCCCGATGTAGTAGGTGTTGCTGTCGCCCTTCATGATGCGCTGCATGGCTGAGACGGCAAAGGGGCGCTGTTTGGCGAGGTTCTCCCTGCCGCACGCGACGCGCTCGGGGGTGTAGTAGGTGGGCGCAGTCTTGGCGGCGGCGAGGGTGGTCAAGGCCATGAGAAAGCCTCCGAGCAGGCCTAAGGTGAGTTTCATCTGGTGCCTCCTGAACAGGCAGTTATTCGGTGCTCAGGGCGGCTGCACCTGTCGGGCGACGAAAGGGAGAAGCCAAGGGTGTGGCGAATGTGGAAGGCATGTGTGATGACGCCATTCTCGCGCTCGATCTGGGCACCTCCGGGTGTCGGGCGGAAGTCTTCTCGCTCGAGGGCGTGAGTCTGGGCTGGGCGTATGAGGAATACGAGCTACTTTCGCCGGAGCCGGGGGCGGCGGAGCAGGACGCGGAGGGTTGGTGGAGGGCGTTGGTGAGGTGTGCTCGGAAGGCGCTCTCGGGCTGTAGGGCGGGGGCTCGTACCCCGCCGCAGAAGGTCGGGGATAACGGCCGGCGGGGTACAAGCCCCCGCCCTACAGCGGAGGCGGGCGAGACACCCGCACTACGCGTTCTGGGGATCGGCATCAGTGCGCAGGGGCACTCGTGGGTGCCGGTGGATGGGGGTCTGCGGCCGCTGCGGAAGGCTATGACGTGGCTTGATGCACGGGCGGAAGGGCAGGCGCGGAGGCTTTTGGAGGACCATCCGCTGGAGTTCTGGGGGGCGCACGCCGGGAAACAGCCGGGGCAGTGGCACCTGTTGCCGCAGCTACTTTGGTTGCGGGAGCATGAGCCCGAGACGGTGGCGGCGGCGCGGCGGTATCTGTTTGCACATGATTATATCCTGATGCGGCTGACGGGCGAGGTTGCGACGGACTACACAACGGCGGCCGGTTCGCTGCTGTTTGACTTGCGGGAATGGGGCTGGTCGTCGGAGCTCTTGGCGGAGTATGGCGTGGAAGAGGGGCTGCTGCCGAGGGTCGTACCGGCGGGTACGGTGGCAGGGAAGTTGACGGCAGAGGCGGCGGAGGAGTTGGGGCTGACCGGAGACGTCGTTGTGGCGGTGGGGGCACAGGACCAGAAATGCGCGGCCTTGGCGGCGGGACTGGATGGTACGACGGCGACGGCTTCGCTGGGGACGGCTACGGCAATCATCGCACGTGTCGCTGAGCCTCGTTTTGAGGCTCAACATGGGCTAGTGTCTTGTCCAATAAATATCTAATCAATTAAATAAAAGGATTTCGGCTGGCTTGTGGAATAGGCAGATCATCTTGCTTGCGGAGTGATCTATGTCTGGTCCACGAGCCGTTCCGATTATCCTG
>JBDKRC010000096.1:0-12779 GCA_039683575.1 Armatimonadia bacterium
CTAATAGTCATCTGGTGTCGTCCTTTCTGGAGACCGAATTTGTTGGCGCAAACTCAGTTCTCGCTAAGAAAGGGCGACACCTATCCCCACCACCACAAAATCCCACCTACTTCCGAAGGTCACACCCGTCTGGCAGACCGCCTTTGACAAGTGCACGGATCATCTTCTATAATTCGGCAGAAAACGATTCTCCCCCGCTCGAAGGGAGCGTTCCTGTAATGGCGAGAGGCCACGCCGTCTCCCGGGCTATTATCTTCTGCCTGCCCCTGCTGCTCTTGGGCTTGCAGCCGTCTCTATCTCACGCGCAACAGACCGACGCCCAACAAACCGAATTCACCAACGGTGTCCGGAACTATCAGGACGGGCAGTACCAGGAGGCGGCCAAGGCACTTGAGGCCGCCACGGCCGCCGACCCCAACCACGAGTCGGCCTGGTACTTCCTTGGCCTTACCCGCATGAAGCTTCTGGACTACGAGGGAGCGCTTGCGGCCTTCCAGAAGGCTGTAGACCTCGCCCCCACCCGCCCGGGCACCCGGCTCATGGTCGGCCAGATCTATGAGAGCCAGAATGCCTATGCCCAGGCGATCCCTGTCTATCAGGACGAGCTTCGCTATCGGCGTGGCAAAGACATCCTGCCGGTGATGAATGCTCTCGGCCGCTCATTCTACCGGGCGGGGCGCTACACCGAGGCAATCGCCCAGCTTCAAAGGGTTATCTCTGAAGATCCTCGCGCTGTTGAGGCCCAGTATTACACGGGTCTTAGCTACGCCGCTCTGGGTAACTACGTCGAGGCCGTGAAACACTACCAGATCGCACTGGACACGCTCGCAGAATGGCGCGGTCTTGTTCGCACGGTGGCACGGCTGCGGCAGGCTCTCGCCACGGGCACCATCAGCCCGGAGCAGCAGCGCGTGCTCAGCCAGACCGAAGAGCGCCTCGCCCAGGACTTCGGCCGCGCCCACGAGTTTGGCACCGAACTCGCCCTGTGGCCGACGCTCAACAAGGCCATGGGCAACAGCCAGCTAGCCCTCAAGGAATGGTCTGCCGCGCGCAACGCCTACCGCCGGGCACTCGACATTGAGATGCTGGGCAACCCCGCCGATGCGGATGCGTACACCCTGGTCGCTCTGGCCCACCTTACTGAGGCCAAGAGCATCTTCATGGACGATGGCTTGATCTTCCAGACTGTGGACATCCTCAACGATGCCATCAAGGAAGCCAAGAACGCCACAGACAAGAACCCCTCATACGCTCCGGCCCGCAACGCCAATGGCGAGATCTATCTCTTCCAGGCCAAGACTTACACCAGCAAGCCTGAGCTCAAGATCGTTTCCCACACCTGCGAGGATGCCGCCAAGGAGTTCCTCGAGGCCCTCAAGCTCGATCCCAACTATATCCCCGCTATGAGGAATCTGGCGGAGTGTCTGCTGTATGACAACAAGGCCGAGGAAGCCAAGGATTACCTCACCAAGGCGCTCACGCTCGAGCCGCGCAATGCAGCTCTCAACGCCCAGATGGCCCAGGTTCTGCTTGCGCTTGAGGACCCGGACAATGCCATGCAGGCGGCGCAGACCGCCCTGCTCATCGACAAAAACAGTGTGGACGCACTGATCGCGGCCGGCATGGTGTACATGTACTACCGCGACGATCTCGGCGAGGCCACGGAGTACTACAGCCGCGCCGTGGCCGCTGATCCCCGTCGCTGGGAAAGCTATGTGAATCTGGGCCTGGCCTTCTTCCAGATGGAGTCCTGGTACCGGGCACGGCGCGAGTTCAAGCAGGCACTGGACCTCATCCCGACGGCGACAATCGCCAATACCGCGCAGCAGCAGGCCTACCTGTACTACCTGATCGCCCGCACCTATCACCAGACTGCGATGTACGACCAGGAAGTGGAGGCTCTTAACGAGGCGCTCGGACGGTCACCTTCGCATTTGGAAACGCTCCGCCAGCTTGCCATGGCATACGAGGCCCAGCGCAAGTTCCGGGCCGCCGAGCAGGCTCTCCAGCAGGCGCTGAACGTCTCGCCGGGCCCGCAGGAAGATGCCGACATCAACGTCCAGCTTGGCGAGATGCTCGAGCGTGAGGGCAAGCTGCACGAGGCGATCGCCGCCTACAGCGCGGCCCTGAAGAGCGATCCGAACTCGCTCGCAGCCCAGCGCGGCCTCGACCGGCTGCAACGCCGCTAAGCTTGCGGTGGCGGGACTCACTGAGCCCGACGCTGTCGCACTACCTGAGTCACCAATGATGAACGGGCCATCTGTCGGGGGACGGGCTGCAGGCTGCTTCATCGTCCTGCTATGTTACTCCGCCGCGCTTTGGGCCCAACCGGCCGCTACGCATCGAGACGTACTGGACAACGGGCTGGTGCTCCTTCACAAACAGAACCCGGCCGCCCTGACCCTGGCCGTCTGCTGCTTCATCCGCGTCAGCGCGCTGGTGGAGAACCGCTCAACCGCGGGGCTGCGCAATCTGGCCCAGCAGACACTGCTGGACCTGCCCGATAGCAGCGGTCGGCGCCTGGAGGAGCGACTCGCCGAGCGGGGCATCTCGCTACGGGTGCAGACCACTCCTGACTACGTAGAAACCGTCTTTGCCGGCACCACAGATCAACTTCCGCAGCTTCTGAGCGCGGTCCACGAGATTTTCGGACCGGCCCAGCCCACTCCCCGCCAACTCACCCTCCGGCGAACTCAGATTCTGCGCGAGTTGGCCAATCGCCGCGAACTGCCCCTACCCTTCGCCTGGGACACTGCCACGGCATATCTATACCGCGACACTCCCTGCGGTTGGCCCGTCGAGGGTGCCGGAACCGTGGCGGGGATTCTGCCTGAGCAACTTCAGGCGCTGCGCGCGATGCGGTATGCGCCCAACCGCGCCGTGGTCAGCATCAGCGGCAACATTTCCTGGGCGCAAGCGCGTGAAGAGACGAACCGCGCTCTGGGTGGCCTGCTACCGCGGCCCGTGCCGCCAGAGCCAGCCTACCGGGCTCGTTTGCTCAAGCCGGCATACCTTTTCAGCCAATGGCGTGGTGACAACGCCGCGGTACTGTTCGCCACCGCTTGCCCCGGCCCGGCAAAACCGGAGTTTGCCCCCACTGCGGTGCTTAACGCGGTGCTGAGCGCAGGCGAGGGCTCCAGGCTCTTCCGGGTGCTGCGCGACCGCGAAGGCCTTACGTATGACATCGTCTCAGAGCTTGTGCCGTCGGCTCTCTGCTGTATGGTAGTCAGTGGCGCAACCTGCGAACCAAAACAGGCCGCCCAGGTGTTCCATATCATGCAGGCGGAGTTGGCGGCGCTAAAGACCCGCCCGCCTGACGAAGCCGAAATTCAGCGGGCCAAGGCCTACCTGAGCAGCAGCTTCATCCTCGGCCACCAACGCAACGCCGAGGTCGCCCATTATCAGGGCCTGTTTGAGCTTTTGGCCCCGCAGCACCCGGAGGCGAACCTTGCAGACGCCCTGCAGGCTGTTACGACCGAGCAGGTGCTCGCGGCCACAGCATGGTTGCAGGACTGTGCAGTGTGGGTTCAGGTGGGCGGCTCGCAGCCGTGATAGACGATTCTAGTGGGGCAGGCGGCTTGCCTGCGCTACTGACGCAGTTGCCCGTGGGCCCGGCCTTCCTCCGGCCAGCGCCGACACCGTTGACAAATCTCTCGCACGTTGGGCAGGACCTTCGCAGCCTTGCCCACCATCTCGCAGGAGGCCTTACATGCGATTCCGCCTGCTCCTGTTGCTCCTGGTTACACTCACCTCGCTGAGCGCCACGCTCGTTCTGGCCCAGGACACCTACTCGCACATGTATGGGTACGACGCCCAGCACTCCGGCGTGAGCCCGTATCAGCTCAAGTTCCCCCCTGTGCTCTCGTGGAAGTTCACCACCGGCGAGAAAAATGCTGACTCCCCCACCGGCAGCATCGCGGTCGGACGTGACCTGGTCTATGTCCCGGTCGGCAGCACCCTCTATGGTCTGGACCGCGAGACAGGCGCGCAGCGATGGAAGTTCCCCGCAGGCGGCAAGATCTTCTCCACCCCCACCGTCTACAATGACGTCATCTACATCGGCACGGACAACAACCAGATGATCGCCGTCAGCGACAAGGGCCAGCGCCTGGGGCAGTTTGCCACCACGGGCCCGGTCCGCTCCGCCTCGCTGCTTTTGGACAATACTCTCTACTTTGGCTGCGACGACGGCCGTGTATATGCCCTCGACGTGCAGACCCACAAGCTCCGCTGGTACTTCCCGGCCGGAGGACAGGTTCGCGTCGCCCCCGTCTATTACCGCGACCGTCTGTATGTCGCCTCCTCTACCGGCTATCTGTATGCCCTCAACATCACTGATGGCAACCAGGTCTGGAACACCGACCTGGGCTCCAAGTACATCTTCTCCAGCCCGACGATCGAGCGACGCCGCGTGATCATCGGCGCGGGCAATGACCTCATCGCCTGCGACACCGACACTGGCGCCATTGCCTGGCAATTTGCCACCAACGGTCTGGTCAGCGGCGGCGCTGCCGTGAAAGATCGCATGGTCTTCTTTGGCAGCAGGGACGGCTCGCTGTACTGCGTCAACGCCGGCAATGGTCACGGCATGTGGCGCTACCCGAAAGAGGGGACGCTTGAACCGGTTCTTTCCACCCCGGTGGTCCAGGATAACACTGTTATCTTCCGCAGTGGCCCACGTCTGATAGTTGGGCTC
Source organism: Armatimonadia bacterium (assembly GCA_039683575.1). Taxonomy (GTDB): domain Bacteria; phylum Armatimonadota; class Zipacnadia; order Zipacnadales; family UBA11051; genus JAJFUB01. The sequence continues at coordinate 4,697 of JBDKRC010000096.1, forward strand.
GACATTCGTTCTTCCGGCAAGCTGGTCTGGCAGTACACTCTGCCCCAGCCGCCTGAGAAGAGGGCAACTCCTGCCGGTGGCACAGGTATGCCGGGAATGGAACCGGGAATGCCGGGGATGCCCGGTATGGAGCCTGGCGCTCCCGGCGCCGGGATGCCCGGTATGGAGCCTGGAATGCCTGGCGAGGAAGGCGGGCGCCGCGGGCGCCGCGCTCAGCGCGTCGTTGAGATCAAATGGGAAGACAGCATAGACCCGAACTTCGTGGTTGGTGACAACGGGGCCTACGCCCTGGGCGACGACCGTGTGGTCTATGCCTTCGACTCACTGGCCGCCGACAACTCGGGACCGACCATGACCGAGGCGCTGGTTGACATTCGTGGGCGTGGCGGCTACCAGGTCCGCTACCCACTGCTGGTGGACAACGGCGACGCCTTCCCTGGCCGCTATGCGGATGTATCCGAAAAGGTCCCCGGTGCCCCGCCCATCTCGGTGTCGGCGGCCCTCGTTGACGCCGGATGCGGCGTGGATCCCTCGACGATCAAGGTGACGCTGGACGAGCAGCCTGTGGAGACCACCTACGATGCCCGCCAGGGCCTGCTCTGGTACATCTATGACCCGCGCGGGGCCGCTGCAGCCATGCGCAACGGCGTCCGGAACCTGTACATCACGGCCTCAGACTGGTCCGGCAACACCTCCAAAGCCCAGATGGCCTTCACGGTTGATAACTCACTTCCGCCGCCCAGCCCGCCGCAACCGGCTGGTGGCATGGGGATGCCCGGAATGGAACCGGGGATGCCCGGTATGCCTGGAGGAGCCCCTGGAATGCCTGGCATGCCCGGCATGCCGGGGATGCCTCCGGGCCCGCCGCCGATGTAGGCTGAGTCAGAAAACGTCTGCGGAGGCCGGGCTGTTCTTGCCCGGTCTTCCTTTAGCTGAAGCAGGTAAAGTACCCCTAACAACCCGCTCCGGGAGGGCACTATGCTCAAAGTCGTCATCAGCGTCCTCATCGCGCTGCTAATCGTCGCTTACGGAGCCGCCTTCCTCGCCTGGAACATGACCTCGCAGGATATTGTCGGCTGGCAGGCCTTCGGCGTCCGCTACAGCCAGCATCTTCCAGTCGGCAGCCTCGTCTTCGTCGGCCTGATTCTTGGTGCCGTGATCATGGCCATCGCCGCTGGTTCCACGTGGGCGGCGCAGAAGAGCCGTGCCGACAGAGCCACCGCAATGGTGAAGAAGGCCAAGGTCAAGCTCCAGGCCCAACTCGACGAAATCAACGACCTCCGCGACGAAGTCGACCGCCTCGAGGCCCAGGTCGCCAGCCTGCAATCCGGCGATGGCACCTGGGGCCAGGCGACCTACGCTGAGCCCCCCGCAGACACTGCCACCGAGGCAGGCACCGCCGTCCCCGCCGAAACTGAAGTTGACGATGATGATGTGATTTGAGTATGATCCCCCGTCACGGGGGGCCGCAATGTGTACTAGAGGAGGCCGAACCCCGGCCTCTTCGTCGTGTCTGCGCACTGCTACCGGAGGCGGGCGAGACGCCCGCACTACGCGAATGCAGGGGGAAGACCCCGTCCTACGCGATTCAGTGCCGACCGGCCCCTGCCAGGCGAACCTAACACCGCGACACCCGCATCACCGGAACCTGCCAATGGACCTGACCGACGCCTGGCTGACGCTCAACGCCTCCGGGCTCTCGCCCTTGCGCCAGCGCAAGTTGCTGGGCGCGTTTGGTGATGCTCCCGAGATCATCAGTGCCACGGATGCCGAACTGACGCAGGTTGACGGCATCACCGCCGTCCACGTGCAGATGCTCCGCCGGGCTGAACGTGAACTGGACCTGCCGGACCTCCGCCAGCGCCTGGTCTATTACGAAGTCACGCTGCTGCCGCTCACCAGCCCGGACTACCCGAAGCACCTGCGAGACATGACGGACCCGCCGCCGCTGCTGTTTGTGCAGGGCGATATCACCAGGCGGGACGAACTGGCGGTGGCGCTGGTCGGCACTAGAAAGTGCAGTCCCTATGGCGCGATGGTTGCCCGCCGTCTCGCTGCGGATCTCGCCCGCCGGGGCTTTACCATAGTCAGCGGCATGGCGCTGGGAGTTGACGCGGAGGCCCATCAGGGGGCTCTGGAGGGCAATGGCCGCACCATCGCCGTCATGGCCTCTGGCAGCGACATAACCTATCCTTCGAGCCACCGCGAACTGCGCAAACAGATTGCCCGGAGCGGTGCAGTGGTCACCGAGTACGCCTTCGGCACCGAGCCGCTCAGAGAGCGTTTTCCGGACCGCAACCGCCTGATCGCGGGCTTCAGCCTCGGGACGCTCGTGATCGAGGCGCCAAGCAAGAGCGGGGCGCTCATCACCGCCGGCCTTGCGGCTGAGTATGGCCGACAGGTGCTGGCTGTGCCCGGCAGCATCGACAGCCCGATGAGCCATGGCTGCCATGAACTGATCAAAGACGGCGCGCAGCTTGTCGAAGTGGTGGAGGATGTCATCGCGGGCCTGGGCATCATGCCGGAGGCGGCGCCGGTAGAGCGGCCACGGGCAGATGTACAAGTCTCGGGCGAGGAGCAAGCGGTCATTGAGGCCCTGAGCTTTCAGCCCCGCCACGTGGACGAAGTAGTGACCGAATCCGGCCTGCCGATCTCGAAGATCAACTCCGCGCTCATGCTTCTTGAGATGAAGGGGTTAGTAAGACGCTTTCCAGGGAACACCTACGTAAGGATTTGACCTTAAGGGTGGAAGGGCTCTCTAGAGCCCGCTCGCGCGGCCCGGAACATTTGCTCAAAGCCCGGCGTCAGCAAGTGACCGTGAACCAACAACTTCTAGTAATAGGGAACTGGTAGAGCTTGTGGCAAAAGCAGCAATCATAGTTGAGTCTCCCACCAAGACCAAAACCCTCAGCGGCTTCTTGGGCAAGGATTACGTACTCCTGGCCTCGATGGGCCATGTCCGCGATCTTCCGGAAAAGGACCTGGCAGTGGATGTCGAGCATGACTTCCAGCCAGAGTATGTGACCATTCCGCGGCAGAAGAAGACCATCACGAAGCTCAAGCAGGACCTCAAGGGTATCAAAGAGGTCTACCTCGCCTCTGACCCTGATCGCGAGGGGGAGGCAATCGCCTGGCATCTGGCCGAGGCGCTCGGGCTCAAGGATGCCAAGCGCATCGAGTTCAACGAGATCACCGAGGAAGCCGTCAAGAACGCTCTGGCCCATCCGCGTGAGATCAACCTCAAGCGCGTGGACGCCCAGCAGGCACGTCGCATCCTCGACCGCCTCGTTGGTTACCAGATCAGCCCGCTGCTATGGCGCAAGATCGGCGGCAAGGCACAGACGGCCCTCTCGGCCGGACGGGTGCAGTCCGCGGCTCTCAAGCTCATCTGCGAGCGCGAGCGCGAGATTGCGGCCTTTAACCCCGAAGAGTACTGGTCGCTCGAAGTCGACCTCAGCCCCCAGGGAAAGAGCAGTCCCTTCCGCGCCACCGTGAAGAGCAAGGACGGGCAGGATCTGGAGCTCAAGAACGAGGAGCAGGTCAAGCCGCTTGCCGACGAGCTTGGCGCGTTGCAGTACGCCGTCGAAAAGGTCGAGCGCAAGCCGCGCACCCGTAACCCCCAGCCGCCCTTCATCACCAGCAGCCTGCAGCGCCAGGCCGCGAATGAACTGCACTTCTCCGCCCGCAAGACCATGACCGTCGCCGAACAGCTCTATCAGGGCATCGAGATCGGCGACGAGACGGTCGGTCTTATCACCTACATGCGCACTGACTCCACCCGCGTGGCGGATCAGGCCGTGGCGCAGGTGCGGGAGCTCATCACAGACCAGTTCGGCGAGGGCTACATCGGCCCCGGCGCCAGGGGAAAGAAGGCCAAGGGCGCCCAGGAGGCGCACGAGGCCATCCGCCCGTCTTACGTGATGCGGCTTCCTGAGGACGTCGAGCCATACCTCGAAAAGGACCAGGCCGCGCTCTACCAGCTCATCTGGCGGCGCTTCGTGGCCAGCCAGATGGCAGCGGCGAAGCTCGAACAGGTCGCCGTGGATATCGTGGGCAAGCCGGCTGAAGCCGGGGGTGGCAGCTACGGCCTCCGCGCCACCGGCTCGACGGTCACCTTCCCCGGCTACCTTGCGGTCATGCCGGAGAAGGAAGAAGACAAGGAAGTCGGTGTCCTCGGCGAGCTTGTGGCCGACCAACCGCTTGATCTGGTTGAAGTCTATCCCGAGCAGCATTTCACCAAGCCGCCGCCGCGCTACACTGAAGCGACGCTCGTGCAGGAACTCGAAGAAAACGGCATTGGCCGGCCGAGCACCTACGCCGCAATCATTGAGACCCTCCGCCAGCGCAAGTATGCGACCATGAAGGAGCGGGCCTTTGTGGCGACCGCCACGGGCTGCTCCGTGTATGACTACCTGACCGACTTCTTCCCCCACGTGGTGGACATTGACTTCACCTCCCGCGTGGAAGAGGACCTCGACGAGGTCGAAGAGGGCGGCGTCAACTGGGTTGAGCTACTCCGGCGCTACAACGACGACCTTGAGGCCCAGCTTGCAGAGGCGCGCAGCGAGAAGCCGCATGAGCTTGAGGGCGAGGTTTGCCCCAAGTGCGGCGGCAAGCTGCTGATCCGCTATTCGCTGCACGGCAAGTTCGCCGGCTGCGAAAAGTACCCCGAGTGCGACTACACCCGCGACCTCAGCCCGAAGATCGCTTCCGCCAAGGAAGCCGCAGAGCCTGTGGGACGCGACTGCCCGGACTGTAGCTTGCCGCTGCTTTACCGCACCGGTTTCCGGGGCAGCAAGTTCATCGCCTGCAGCGGTTACCCGAAGTGTACCTATAAAGAGAAACTGGACGCTGAGGGCAACCCCGTGCGGGTTGTCGCGCCTGAGCCGAGCGGCGTGCTCTGCGAGAAGTGCGGCGCGATGATGGTCATCCGCATCAGCAAGCGCGGCCCGTTCCTGGGCTGCAGCAAGTTCCCACGCTGCCGCAGCACCATGCCGATCGAAAAGATGCATGAAGCGGGCAAGGCGGCTGCCACGGCGGATGCCGAGGCAGCACCTGTGACCCTTCCGGATGACGATGCTGCGCCCGCCGCAGCCGAAGCCTCACCCGCCCCGAAGCCCGCGACCGGCAGCAATGGGGAGCTAAACCTCGCCTGCGACAAGTGCGGCGCGCCGATGGTGATCCGCAAGAGCAACCGCGGGCCATTCGTAGCCTGCTCAGGTTACCCCGCCTGCAAGAATGCCAAGCCGATGAGCGCGGCATATGAGGCCGGCTACGAGAAGCCCGCAGCGCAGGAGTTGGAGGAAAAGTGCCCCGAGTGCGGGAAGACGCTCCTCGTGAGGGAGAGCAAGCGCGGCAAGTTCGTGGGCTGCAGCGGCTATCCCAAGTGCAAATACGCGCGGGACTTCGCCGAAAGCAGCAAGGACGAGTAACCTACCCTTGCCATCCTGAGTGAAGCGAAGGATCTCCGCCTAACGAACGCCTCCGCATGAACGAACCCAACGTGAACCCACACCCGGCCTCAGCCCCGCGCCTGCCCCTGTTGGTGGCGGTCTTCTGTACCGCCCTGTCGGTGCTCGCCTTCGAGGTGGCCCTCTCACGTGCCTTTTCGGTTCTGTTGCGGTATCACTTCGTCTTCCTCGCCATCTCGCTGGCCACCAGCGGCATCGGCCTCGGCGGCCTGCTTGACTACCTGACCGACCGCTGGTTCCACCGCACGCTGACGCCGCTCACCCACCTGTCCCTGCGCGCCGCACTCCTGGCTGCGCTATACCCTCTCACCATCTACCTGCTGTTCGCCACGCCACTGGCAGCCCACCTGACCTCCGTCTGGGTGGTCAGCGGCCTGTGCATTCTGCCCTTCCTGGTCGCCGGCTCACTCCTCAGCCGCATCTTTGCCGAACACTCCCAGGCGGGCGGCACGCTGTACTTTGCCGACCTGGTCGGCGCCGCACTGGGTAGCTTCCTCGTCATCGCGGCCCTGCAGGCCCTGGGCGCTACCAATGTACCCTTCGTCTGCGGGATGCTGGCGGCTCTGGCGGCGGTGGGCCTCGCCTACAGCGGCCGCGCCACCACCCCCGCACGTGCCCTGAGCGTCATACTCTGGCCCGCCCTGCTGGCCCTGCTGCTGGCCAACGCCCATGGAAAGTACCTCGACCTGCCCGTCATGCCCGTGCGTGACGACCCCGCCGCCAAGCCGCTCTATCAGGAGCTCGGCGACCCCCGCATCGGCGCAAAGATCGTCTACAGCGAGTGGAATGCCTTCGCCCGCACCGATGTGGTCAGCAACGCCCGCGCGAACGGCACCACGGACCCGAAAGACGATCTGTATATCTACACTGACGGTGAAGTCCCTACCAACATGCTCTGGTATCCGGGCAAGATGGCGCCGCTGGGCTCGCGCCTGCGCAGCTTCATCGGTTTCCCCGCCTTTGAGTGGTTCCGCCCCGAAAAGGCGCTCCTGATCGGCCCCGGCGGGGGCCTGGACATCCTCCTCGCCGCGGCAGTAGGCACCAGGCAGATTGACGGCGTCGAACTGAACCCCTCGATCCCGCGGATCGTGCGCAAGTTCGGGGACTTCAACGGCCACCTGTACGACCGGCAGAATGTGCGCATCTTTGTGGATGAGGGCCGTAGCTTCGTCCGCCGCTCCCCGGACCAGTATGACCTCATCTACATGGCCCTCACCAAGACCGCAACCACGGCGAGCAACTCCCTCGCGCTCGTCGAGGGCTATATCTACACTCGCGAGGCGTTCGAGGACTACTTGGCGCACCTGACCCCCAACGGTAAGGTGGCGCTGGTCTTCCAGGAGCCGTCCCTGCTGCTGCGGACGATGCTGACGGCTCTGGAGGCCCTTGAGCGGGACGGCAAGTCCCGCCAGGAGGCGCTCGACTGCGTCATGGCGATCTCGATGCCTGAGGCTTTCCAGGGTCTTGGGCCATACCGCCACCTGCTGGTCATCTCAAAGTCGCCCTTTACCCTCGCCGAGAGCCAGAAATGCGCCTCGCAGACCATTGCCCTCGGCTTTGACCCCGCATACTTCCCCGGCGCCTTTGAGCCGGTGCCATTCTCCTGGCTGACCCAGAAGAACGCGACCACGCCGCAGTTCATCCAGGCTTGGAACGACTGGATGTTCGGCGCCCAGCACCTCAATATCTACCCCCGCACCGACGACCAGCCCTTCGTGGTGGACATGACCTTCCACATGCCCGGCCAGTTCTGGTGGCTGCTGGTCGGGGCGCTGGCGCTCGGAGCGATCTTCTCGGTAGTCGCAATCAGCCAGCAACGAAGCGGCGGCGCCACCGCCGGCCTTGGCGCCGCGGTCGTCTACTTCGCCTGCCTCGGCGTCGGCTTCATGGTGGTCGAGATCAGCCTCATCCAGAAACTGGTCCTATATCTCGGCTATCCCGTGCTTAGTCTCTCCGTGATTCTCTTCTCCCTGCTGCTCGGCGGGGGCAGTGGCAGCCTGCTCAGCCAGCGCTGGGGCACGGATCGCGCCCGCTGGGTCGCGGGCTACGCCGCGCTTGCAGTGGTGCTCTACGGTCTGGCGCTGCAATATGGCAGCCACCCGGTCATCGCCGCCACCCTCGGCCTCGACATCCGCGTGCGCTCGCTCATCACGATGGTGCTGCTCCTGCCGCTGGGCTTTGCGCTCGGGATGCCCTTCCCGACGGGTCTGCGCGCCATCGGCAGCCGCGCGGAGCGCTTCGTGCCGTGGATGTGGGGCGTCAACGGCCTCCTGTCGGTCGTCGGCTCGGTCGGCGCCATGATCATGGCCAAGTTCTGGGGCTTCTCGACCACGCTGCTCGCCGGCTGGGGCATCTACGCCCTGGTGGCGGCCCTGTGTCTCACCGGAACGATTTTCCTCCCGCAGGAGAAGAAGACGGAGCTGCATTGAAGCAGTTGCCAGGGCACCTGATACATACTTGTTACTTGCACGCTGTCAAAGCGGGGCTGTCAACGCAAAGTAGAAATGTCCCTCTATCTGCCAGCTAGAAATGTCCCTTTGTAGGACTTGCGCCAGGGGTGGTCGGAGGCGGGTTGGTGGCCTGTCGGCTTGTGCGCCCTTGGTTGGGAGGCC
>JBDKRC010000097.1:0-15529 GCA_039683575.1 Armatimonadia bacterium
GCGGATGCAGCGGGTTTGGCGGCGGGAGGATGGGGAGGCGGAGTGGCTGGTGTATGACGCGCAGAAGCTGGTGGCGGAGGCGAGGACTGGTGGGCTGGAAAGGTACTACCTGAGCGAAGGCGGGAGCGTGTACAGCCCGCTCGTGAGCCAACTGGGCTCGCAGCACTGGTTCCTGTTCGATGCGCTGGGAACGACGCTGGGGCTGACGGATGGGAGCGGCGGGCTGAGTGATGCGTTCCTGTATGAGGCGTTCGGGACGAGCCTGGGGAGGACCGGGACGACGGAGACGCCGTATCAGTATGTGGGTGGGTATGGGTATTTCAGAGAGGCGGCGGTGGGGCTGGAGCAGGTGTGGTGGAGATGGTCAAACCCCGGCGATGGAAGATGGTTAAGCGAAGATATGCTCCGCACTGGAGCGGGCAATTACGGATATGTGGGGAATGCGCCATCAGCCTTCGTTGATCCAAGAGGCTTGGCATCTTGGATCAAGGATGCTTGGTGGGACATCACTCATCCAGCTGACATAATCAGAGAACTCCCACAGGCAGATATTGAGGTCGCGAAGTCCGGCTACTTCAACTGCTTCATGCGCTGCAAAGTCCCGTTTGGCAATACTGGCATTATGAAGAGACTCATCGACTCTCTAACTGAAGCACCGCAAGGGGGATACGCACCCCCGGATCTCTGGGGCGACGTCGCGAGTGTGGTGCCAGACACAAGTGTGGACCTTCTTGAGAGGTACTATCGAAACCGACACAGATATATAAGGGGGCGGTTGTCAAATATGTGGGACCTTCCTACTCCAACATGGGAGGGGATTGTCCCTGAACTCAAAACAGCAGAAGGTTACGCCCGGAGCATGGGTGATGTCTTAGGGGCTGCCGGTTCTGCAGCTGATATCGCAGAAACCTATCTCTGCTGGAGCAAATGCAAGTGTCTTCTTCAATATTGAGTGATAAGCATGGTGCTACATTGTGGAGAGTATTGCAGGATTTGTAGATCTGTTTCATGTGGCGACACTGATCCCAATTGGCAGATGCCTGCTTATGCTTGGCTACGAATTGCCAAACGCCACACGATTTCGGACGCATGGTCTTGGTCTGGCCACCGGTAATAAGTCGAACTGGACTTGGAGCATCGACAGCCCGTGCCTACTCATAGTCGCCGCAGTTACGGCTGGTCTCTGGCGATTCGCGCTTCCTTTTGGAGCGTGGATTACGAATGCCGTTCCAGTGGCTGGCATAGCGGCGACATTGCTGGCGATTTTCGCGGGGGCTCGGCTGTATTCGACTCATAGGTTGCATCCTTATATAGTTGCGGCGGCTCTCATCTCTGCTCTCCTGGCAGCGGGGCAACAGCCGCTAGCTGCTGGCACTGGAGGCCTGCTGCTTATCATCTTGCCGGGCTACGAAGAACTGGTCTGGCGCAAGATCGGCGTCGTCGGAATCTGGGGGCGAGGCTCGATGGGGCACGCGCCCGACAAAGAGCAGGAAGTAGTCGGGTGGTGTGTAGTACTGATCGGATTGTGTGTACTGGTGTTCATTATCCCGCCCTCTATGGCTCTTTCGAGCTTAGCCATCTGGGCTGTTTGGAGTCTCGTGATCTCGGTCACTGCCACAGTGGAATTGGTTTTCCACACGAACGACTTGCCGCTCGTGCGACTGAATGTCCGCCCTGTGAAAGCTCTCCAACGCTACGTTGTTCGGCTCAACATAGGTGACACAAACGATCGTTCTGGCGATTAGTGACCTTGATGTGATGCTTCGCATAGGGAAGCAGGAATGCCAGCGAATGCTGACCTTACAACGTCACTGAGCAGATTGGCCAGCGCGCAAGCCGGCGAGGTCCGGGCATATTGTAGGTACGATGAGGCAGGCAACCGAAGCGAGATCGGCTACCTGGGTGGCGGCGTGGCGTACTTCACGTACTACAACTATGACGAGCGGAACCAGCTTCAGGAGCTGACCGATCCGCACGGGCAGACGGTGTATTACGAGCACGATGAGCTGGGGCGGGAGGTTGAGAAGGCGCTGCCGAATGGGGTGACGACGTACCACAAGTACGACGACGCCAGCCAGATCACCGACATCATCCACCTCGGGCCAAGCGGCGTGCTGCAGAGCCTGTACTACGCGTACGACGCCGCCGGCCGCAGGACCCGAATAGATCGCGAAGACGGCACCAGCATCTACTACGGCTACGATGACGCTGACCGGCTGACGGGGGAGGACTGGCTCGATCCGAGCGATGGCCACATCTACGGCTTTGCGTATGAGTACGATGACGCCGGGAACCGGCAAAAGAAGACATTCAATGGGGAAGTCACGTACTACGACTACAACAACCTGAACCGGTTGACGACGGAGCGGGTGCTGGGCGGGGAGGCGACTTACTACACCTGGACGGCTGACGGGGAGATGGCGACGAAGCAGGAGGCGGCGGGGGGGACGTACTACACGTGGGATGTGGATGAGAGCCTGACGAAGATCGAGGCGCCGGCGACGACGCTTGAGAACAAGTACAACGCGCGGATGCAGCGGGTTTGGCGGAGCGAGGATGGGAACGGGGAGTCGCTGGTATACGATGCGCAGAAGCTGGTGGCGGAGGCGACGACTGTTGGGCTCGAGAGGTACTACCTGAGCGAGGGCGGGAGCGTGTACAGCCCGCTGGTGAGCCAGTTGGGCTCGCAGCACTGGTTCCAGTTCGATGCGCTGGGGACGACGCTGGGGTTGACAGATGGAAGCGGCGGGCTGAGTGATACGTTCAGGTATGAGGCGTTTGGGACGCGCCTGGGGAGGACGGGGACGACGGAGACGCCGTATCAGTATGTGGGTGGGTATGGGTACTTCGAGGAGGCGGGGGTGGGGTTGGAGCAGGTGTGGTGGAGATGGTACGAGAATCGTACTGCATCATGGTCGGCCGCAGATCCAGTCGAACTTATGAAGCCATATGTCTACGTGGATTCCTCACCTGCCAGCGCCACCGATCCGATGGGACTTGAGCGATACAATCCATACTTGGATCCCGCGTTTCTCTGGCAGATAAACAGACCATTCTATAATCCATACGGGTGGCCCATTCCGAAACGACCATCCAGAACGAAGCGGAGCCATGTGAACAAGCCCCGCGTCCGCCCGGAGTGCCCTGTCGATCGTGACCAGCGCGCTCTCGATATGGCCAGATCTGGCGAAGTATACATACCGGGTTCCCCGAATGATCCATACCACAACTGGGGCACGCCGGGGGTGGAGAAAGGCCTCCAGGACTGTATGGCTCAACCACTACCGCTGTTACCCACTGTTCGGCATGTACCCTATCCCAAGAGATAGATAGCCACGCCGCGGGTGCGCCGCACCCAATCAGAGAGAGTGCGAGGAACTAGTATGGCCTACAGACGAGCACGCCTCGTATTGGTGGTGGTTTTGATCCTGACAGCGGGCTCAGTGGCACTGAGCGCATCCACGACGGTGATGGAATGGGGGACGCAGCAGGCAATTGCCGGGGGCAAGTGGCGCCTCGCCCACGCATGTGCGCTGCGCTGGAATCGTCGAGAGCCAAACAACCTTGTAGTTCAATGGCTGGTGTGGCGGATTTCAGAGCGCGTTTCAGACACGCAAACGGAGATGAAGCTGCGGGAACGCTTCCAGGAGCGGCCCAAATCGAACTGCCGCCCGGTGCTAGAATGGGCATGGGACCTCGCTTCGAAGCACCCTGAGAGCGCTTACGCCTGCCAGTTCGCAGCTGACGCAGCGTATCTAGCGGGGGAAGCCAAGTCCGGTTTCGAGGCCGCGAAGAGAGCGGTTGATCTGGCGCCGGATGATCCATATTCGTACCGGGTGTGCGGGTGGCTCTACTTCTTGATTGGAGACATCAGCCAAGCGGTCAAGGAGATGATGACCGCCACGCAGATCGCGCCCCAGAGCCCGGTGGCATGGGGAGATCTGGGGAGCCTATATCTCCAGCGCGAGGAGTTGGCCGCCGCTCAAGAAGCCTTGCTGAAGTCCCTGGCCGCAGACCCGCGCTATGATGTGGCTCGTCTATCTTTGGCCGAGGCCTATATATCGTCCGGAGACTATGCCAAGGCCGCACAGGTAAGCAGTCAAGCCATCGAGGGGGGCAGGCATGCGGCGATGCCATACTATTGGCGAGCCAAGGCTGAACAGAAGCAGGGCGAGAAAGACCAGGCAATTCGTGACCTGACCGCGGCTATTGGCTATCTTCCTGATCTCCCCACACCCTACATGTGGCGCGCCCGGCTCTATCTCGACCTGCGTGACGCAGACCGCGCCCTGGCAGACTTGGATCGCGCGGCTACACTCGACCCCGAGCGGCGCAAGATTTATCTCTACCGCGGAATGGCGTATCATCTGGCTCACCGAGTCGGCCAGTCGGAGGCCGACTGGGGCACGTTCGTGAAGCTGAGCGGATCGGGGGCACCTGGAGCCCATGCTGAGCTTGGCGCAATGTGGGCGAGTTGGCACGAATACGACAAAGCGGCCGCGGAATATTCAGAGGCGCTCAACTACGCGCCAGACGTCCGGGGTTTCTGGGCGCTGGCCCGTGTGCACGAAGGCCGAGGGGATACGGGGGCAGCAGCAAGAGCCTGGGCTGATGGGTTGGCCCTGGCAGGTGCCGCGGGCAGAACACACATGCAACGGGGCATAGACAGATATGAGCAGGGAAGATTTGGAGACGCCATGACGGACTTCACGTCTGCAGTCAGGTTAGAAGCCACTACCGATGCTCACTACTGGCGAGCGATGGCGCTCACACAGCTTGGCCGCAGCAAGGAGGCTGAGGCGGACTGGCCAGCAGGTAGGGCGCTGGATCACCGAAGCATGGCAGATGCCACGTTCGCTCGCGGCATCGCCAAATACCGGTGCGGCGACTATACCGGTGCGGTCGCTGACCTGTCTCAAGTGATTGGGGTGTGGCCTGCGGCCAAGCCGTACTCCTACCGCTGCCTTGCCTATCAGGGGCTGCGCCAGTATGAGGCCATGCTATCCGACAGCCAGCATCTCGTGGAACAGGCGAACGACGCCGACGCCCACCTCACCCGCGCAACGGCGCACTACCTCTTGGGCAGCAAGAAACAGGCGTTGGCGGACACGGCTTTGGCAGTTGAGCGCGGGTCCCAAGACGCTGACATACTCTACAGAGGCTTCGTTATATACCGCGACTTGGGGCACCCACGCGAAGGCAAGACAGTAGGTGCATCTTTTCTCCGGATCGCTCTCAGTGACGATCCGAGGGTGCATGAAGTGCAGGAGGCCCTGCGCCGGTGAGACAGCGAGAGGAATCGTGAGAATTTGCCAGCAAATGTGGGGAGACCATCTGATTTGTGGCGGCGCTTGCGTATTGGAGGCTGGGGGCGTAGGGGGCGGTCGAGACGGCGCTCCAGGTCCGCTACGAAGCCTTCCGGCGTTGTGGTGTGAAGACGAATGTACGGGTAGAATCTCCGCGCTGGGTGATGTGGTGCAGGACGGGAGACTCAGATAGAAATGCGTATGGTGTCCCCACATTTGTTGACCACTACACGATTGGACCAGTGAGGCCAAAGTGGAATATGGACGTGCTGATTTCGTGCCGACGCTTGAGCTATTTGCTCATCTCGGCGGCAGAGTGATTGTGGAAATCGGCAGCATCCGGGGGGAGGGGCGGCAGCATCTGATGGGCGACGGACACAGCACCATCGCTTGGGCAGAACATGCTGAAGATGTCTTCTCTATCGACATCGACCCTCGGGCCACGGAGCTTACTCGTCGCCTGACACAGCAGTATGGCAATGTCACCGCCGTCACGCAGGATGGGGTCGAGTTCCTGCAGGCGTTTGACCAGCCGATTGACCTGTTGTACCTGGATGGTTGGGATACTTGGTTGCCGGAGTGCGCTGAGCGCCATTTGGAGGCGTATCTGGTTGCCCGCAGAAGCCTGCACGAACGCAGCCTGATCCTGATTGATGATACCGAGGATGAAGCGAAGTCCAAGGGCCGGCTGCTGATACCGCAGGCGCAACAGGACGGCTGGCACATTGTGTTCCAACGCTATCAGACTCTGCTGGCGAGGTCAGCTGTCACTGAGGGTGAGGCCTGAGCATGCGCGTCGCCATCAAGGCAACCTCCCTCGGCGGAGATGGGATTGGGTACTACACGAGAACGCTGGTGGAGGGCCTGGGGGCGCTGCAGTCTGACTTGGAGTTTGTGTTGCTGACGGATTGTGCGGAGCTGGTTGCGGCTTCCGAAGCCTGGCCCCACTTTGAGGCGGTCCGTGTTGAGAGCCCATCGCCGTGGTGGGAACAGTTCCGTCTGCCAGACTGGCTCGACGACAATCGGATTGACCTGTACCACAATCCGGCATTCAGTCTCCCCTTCGTGAAGCCCTGCCGGTACCTGGCGACAGTACATGATTGCATCCCCGTGCTGTTTCCAGAAATGGTAGGCCCCGCTTTCACCCAGTACTTCAGCACCTGGGCCCCTCATTGGTTCAAGATCGCCGACCACCTGCTGTGCAATTCCCACCATACGGCCCATGACCTGATTCACCTGTACGGTGTGTCACCCGACGATACCTCCGTTGTATACCACACGGGCAATGCCTGTATGCAGGCGGTGCGCGAGCCAGAGGCGATTGCGCGGGTGACGGCCAAGTTCGGCATTGACCGGCCATTCATCCTGATGGTCGGCCGCGTGGAACTGCGCAAGAACGTGAAGGGGATGCTGCAGGCGTTCTCGCTTCTGTCGCAGATGGACTTGGAGCCACACCTGCTGGTGTTTGCCGGCTCAAGGGTGCCAGATGCCCATGATCCTGAGGGGCTTCTGCCTCATATCGGCCGACAGGGCGACATCATCGTAACCGGCCACACTTCAGAAGCGGAGATGGCCGCGCTTTACTCCTCAGCCGCAGTCTACTGCTTCCCCACCTTTTATGAAGGCTTCGGTCGTCCTTTGCTTGAGGCGATGCAGTGCGGTGCACCAACTGTGGCCTCGCGGACTTCATCACTGCCGGAGGTGGGTGGGGATGCCTGCCTTTACGTTAGTCCCTACCATCCGCAGGAGATAGCTGGAGCTCTATACCGCGTGATCACGGACGAGGCCTTGTGTGCTGAGCTGGTCGCCAAAGGCGGCGAGAGAGCCGCCCAGTTCAGTACCGAGCGGATGGCGTGGGAGACACTGGGCGTGTATGAACGTGTCTTGCGCGGAGCTGCCGACCGAACAGGATCAGCTCTCGCAGCAGCAGCACCACCATCGAGTTAGGGAGGGAGTACTGATGGCGATTACACGTGAAGGTCTGTCGCTCAAGCTCGCGCGGTTTCTCAGGGACCAGTCATGGCAGAATGATGCCGCCGACGCTGGGACGGCGCAGTTGGTCTGCCTGCGTGGTTGCATGGTCAACGAGGATGGCAGTCTTTCAGCCAAGGGTGACCCGGGAGTATACACCGACCACTATGACGATACGATGATCGTGTTCGGCCAGAAGGCAAATGGGGCGCCATACCTCGAGACGTTCAAGGCAAGTGCGAAACCCGGACTGGCATGGATCCGCAGTCCGCAGTACGCAAGCGCGAATCAGGGCTGCCCGACGGTGCAGCCGGGCCAGTACCGGTATGTGAGGGGACTGCATCGCGGTCATCAAGCCATGAGGCAGGCCTCGGGCTCCCCGGTCTGTGTCATCAGGGATCTCGATGATGATGCCCAACTGGAAGTAACTGACCGGGTAGATTACCCTATGTACACCGGAGTAAACATCCACGCGGGTGGCTCCAGCAGTCGGGTTGGCCTGAATTCATCGGGCTGCCAAGTAATCTGGGGCGGTTGGGGTGGCAAGCCCTGGAGCACCTTTCACAAGCTGATCTATCAGGTGGCGAAGGCCCAGTCCGTTTTCCATTATATGGTGGCGGACTTCTTGTTCTTCGGCAAATGGCATGATGACGGTCAGGCGGGCAGGCAGTTCACGAACCTGTTGTATGGCTCGTGTGGCGGCCGGGTGAAGAAGCTGCAGGAGGCACTGGCTGAGCACGGCTACTACGGCTCAAAGATCATCGACGGTGAGTTTGGCCGAGTGACTGACGAGGGGCTACGTGCGTATCAGCGCAGCTTGAGGCTACAGCCGGACGGCATCGCTACGGCTGAGATCAGGACGAGACTCGGGGTTGCCGAGTAGGATCTCTGTCCGGCATGACGTCGCGCTGTCTCTTCTGCGTGCTTTCCACTCTGGGGGGTTACGACATGATCGTGTTCATCAGCGACTTGCACATAGGGGCAGCTGTACCGCTATTGCCGGGGGTGGGGCAGAGAATGACACCCTCTCAGCGCAGCTTGGCTCCCCTGCAGTTGCAGCTACCGGCAGGTGCGGTAGAGGGGTTCTATGATGACATCACCCGCCTTGCTCGAGACGCCGGTGCGAAAAAGGTGACGTTGGTTCTGTTGGGGGACATCTTCGACTTTATCCAGACCCGTGTCTGGCTCAACCGCAGCAAGGGCGAACCCCAGGCCTGGAGACTTGGTGACCCAGAAGAGGGGCAGGTCGCAGAGGTGATGGCTCGGATCGTCTGGGATAATCGTGCATTCTTCCGCGCTGTGTCCGGAAGGCGGAGGAAGTAACGCCCGCAAGGACGTCGGGTCGTTGCATTTTGATATGTCCTTTCGTGAAACGTGAAACGTGAAACGCTCCGCAGGCCCGAAGGGCCGACCGGCCTCTAGCCAGGGCCGCAAGGCCCTGGGGCCCCGCCCTCCTCGTCTTGAGCCCCGAAGGGGCGGCAGCCTCCGCGCGACTTGCTGCCGCCCCTTCGGGGCTCTATCGTTGGGTGGCCTGATACCAGGGGCTTGCGCCCCTGGCTAGAGGCCGGTCGGCCCTTCGGGCCTTGGAGAGACGACACCCCGAAACGACAAACCACACAACCCCAGCACGCCTCCGCTCAGTGGTTAGGGCCAAGAGCGGAAGCGGCTGAGGTTGTTTGGGTAGGGGTACCCCTATGAAAAAGTGATAGCTGCAATCAATTATCACTTTATCACTCAGGTGCAGGGGCGTCATTCAGTGCCCATTTGACCAGCCCGCCGACGCCCTTCGGGCGGTCCAGGCCGATGATGCTGCGTTCAGCAGGCACCTCCCACCGCATGATTCAACTGGGGTGACACCTCTCCCCCCACTTCCCCTCCAGAGACCACCTATTGAATTGGGGGCACCCCGACGCAGGAGGGGGAGGACAGGCAGGGAAATGCCTTCACCGGAGACAGGCGCGGGTTCACGCCCTGAAGGAGGCACAATGAGACGCGAGACCCTCAGTCACCGCGAGCGCGTACGGCTGGCCTTGCAGCACCAGATTACTGACCGGATACCGATTGCGTTCGTGTGCTCAGGCATCAATCCACCGGCGCACCGGGCGCTGGAAGAGTACCTCGCCCGTGAGCGCGGGCTCACGGTGGCGGAGTACCTGCACCCCCTTCTGGACCTCAAACCAGCCCTGCCAGGGTACGTCGGCCCCGCTCTCGCGCCGGGAACGGACTACTGGGGCGTCCACCGCAGCCCGCTGAGCTACGGTGCGGATGTGTACAGTGAGATCGATGTCTACCCGCTGGCACAGGCCCAGGCGGTCGCGGACGTGGCGGCGCACCCATTCCCGCAGCCGGAGTGGTTTGACTATGCCTCGATGCCGGCGCTGGTCAAATCCCTGCAGGCGGAGGGCGAGTACTGCCTGATGCTGGCCAATGCCAACATCTTCGAGACCTCGTGGTACATGCGCGGTTTCGAGCAGTTCTTGATGGACCTGGTGCTTGCTCCCGAGCTATCCCATGCCATCATGAGCCGTGTGACTGACTTCTACATCGAATATGTACACCGCACACTCTCGGCGGTGCCGGGGGAGATAGACCTGGTCTTCACGGCTGACGACATTGGGGGCCAAAATGGGCTGCTGATGTCGCTGGCGATGTGGGAAGAGCATCTCAAGCCCTACCACCGGCGGGTGAATGACGTCATTCACGAGCACGGGGCCAAGGTCATCTACCATTCGGACGGGTCAGTGGCAGAGGCGGCGGAGGGCCTGGTGGACATGGGTAGAGATGTGCTGCAGGCCCTGCAGTTCGATGCAGCGGGGATGGATCCGGCTGACCTGAAAGGGAGGCTTGGCGACGTACTGTGCTTCCAGGGCGGGGTGAGCGTCCAGCAGACGCTGCCCTTCGGCACGGCTGACGACGTGCGGGCGGAGGTCCGGATGCTGATTGACGTATTGGGCGCGGGCGGCGGCTACATCCTCGGCCCGAGCCACTGCATCCAGGCTGGCACGCCGCCGGAGAACATAGTGGCGATGTTTGACGAAGCGGCGGGATACTACCCGCACGCCTAGAAGCAATGCGTGGGAGACACACGGAGTGCGCCTCCCACGCTATTCTCACCTCGGCACGGCTACTTAGTCAGGTTGACCTTCGCCTGCCCTGTAACCCCGGTGGCAACGTCAGTGGCACTGATGGTCCATGCGCCCGGGCTGTCGTTGAGCGCGAAGGTGATTGCCCCGTTGGCGAGACCCTTCCCACTCCGAAGCTGCGTTGCGTAGTACGTGCGCTCCTGGTTGTCAGGGCCGAGCACCTTGACCCGGTACGCCCTCGGGGCGCCAGAGGGCACGGTGCCAACGGAATACGTCAGAGTCTGCCCCTGCTTCACTGACAGGTCCTTCGGCTGCACCTTCACGCTGGTCACCGCCGCCGGAAGCAGCGCGTACACCGCGGCTTCCCCTGCGGCCAGGTTCAACGAAATCCGGTCAGTCGCGCCCAGGTACTTGCTGGCGCGAGCGTTGTAGACGTGAAGCTTCGCCGGAAGCGTCAGCCGCACCGCGGACCCGCCGGGCTTGGCATCCCGCAGCAGCCCCACATACTGCACGCCTGCGTCAGTGAAGCGGCGCACGATCACCCCGCCACCCTCGATTTCGCTCTTGATTGGCGAACCGATGCCACCTGCGGCAAAGGCAGCCTGCACAATGCGCAGCGTCTCCTTGCCCAGCTGCAGGTCGCGCCGGCGCGGGTACTGGTTGACGAAGCTGTTGAGCAGGATCGCCTTGCCCTTGCCATAGTTGTTGACGATGAACAGGGGCGCATCGCCGAGGCTGCCGAGGGCCTTGCCGCCCTTGACCTGCAGCGAAGGCTGCGCGACGTAGTCATCCAGAGTGAACGCAGTCTGGTTCGGAAGCGTGAAGGCCGCTTCGCCGGGGACCATTTTCTCCAGCGGATCGACCTTGGGAGCCGTGACCCCAAAGACGTCGTCCAGGGCGCCCTGGGCCAACGTCCGGCAGTGCTCGTCCATCAAACCCGGCCGTCCGTCCGCGATGACGACCCCGCCGGATTGCACGAAAGCCTTGATCGCGGCCACTTCCTTAGCTGAGAGCGCCTGCGAGTACGGCAGGATGAGCGCCTTGGCGTTCTTCAGCGCGCCCGCCTCGATCTCGGCGTAGGCGATGAACTCCGTCTGCATGCCGAGGTCGTCAATCGCCTTCATCCACCCCTCGCGGTTGTTGCGGAACAGGTCATCGGCGTTGGTGATGTACGCGGCATGGATGCTTGGCTGCGAGTAGTGGACAAGGACGTCCGCCGGGCGCTCACATCCCGCGAACAGCGTCCCCAGCCCCTGCTGCTGGTCCTTGATGGCCGCGAGCCCGTCCGCAGTGGCCTGTGGCAGCGTCAGGTCGGGGTTCAGCATGTAGTTGTAGACAAAGAAGCTGCCCCCGTGGGCTTGGTTGAAGAAGCGGTTCCACATGGTCACGGAGACGTCCGGGTGCTTCTGCGCATATCCCCACCAGGGGAGCGTGACCATATCGAACGAGCGGTGCATCTCGCCGGTGTTCTGGTGGTCGTAGGACTGGATGAAGTCGAGCGTGTGGGCCAGCCGCCACCAGTCGAAGCCGCCGTACGCCTCGGCAGCCTGGGTGCCGGAGATGCCGATGCGCCCCTCCGGATCGTGCTTGCGGATCTCATTGCGCACGAACTTCATATAATCCGAGAAGGCGTATTCCATGTAGGTGCGATGGTCGGCCCAGGGGGCGAAGTTGGTGCGGCCCTTGACCTCGAGCGCCGTCAGGGGCATGACCTCATCCCAACTCTTGAAGCTGGTCTCCCATTCAGCATTCAGCGCCGCAAGATCGGGATACTGGGTCTGCAGCCACGTGCGGAAGCTCTGCAGGCTCACGGGGCTGAAGTCATAGTCGTAGGGCGTGACGTAGTAGGTGGTGCTCAGTTCGTCGCCCAGGCAGTAGCCCATGGGTCGGAAGGGGTTGAGAACCTTGAGGGTAGACGCGATCTTCTCGGCCTGCTTCTGGCGCAGCTCCGGGTCCTCCAGCGACACCGGGCGCTGCAGGTATTGCTTGTCACCGGTTTTCACATACTCGGCCTGCTGCTCCTGAAAGCCCGGCTTGCCGTCGCGGGTCTTGGTGGTAGACAGCCGCAGCGGGTCTCCACCGAGACCGTAGGGCAGAAGGCGGAAACCAGCGGCGAAGTTCGAGGCATTCTCCTCTGGCTGCAGCCAGCTGGTGCTGATCTGGACGGTGTCCATGCCAAGCAAGCGGACCTGGTCGGAGGCCGCGGCCTGCATGTGATCGTTGCTGTAGGCACCCGCGGGGTTGCCCCACAGCGTCCACGTCATCGCGCCCCAATCCCGCGTCGCGGCTCGCTGAGGCATCAGCAGCACGTCCTGCTCCCCGGCGGCGAGCACACCCTTGGCATCGCGGACTTCAGCGCGGAGAGTGCCCTTGGTCGTCAATGGCTCAGGGACTGTTAGTTGGCAATCAACCGCCAGACTGTCCTGCGTGAAGCCCTTGGGCACCGTCAGGGGCGATGACTGTCTCGCGATCTCGCGCCCGAGTGCATCTGTCAGCGTCAACTCGACACTTCCCGCCTGCCCCTCGCCATTCAGCAGCGACGCCTTGACGGTAGTGCTGATTACATCCCCGGCCCCGTACACCGGCTTCTCAAGCGGCGACAGCGCCACTGTGGCGTTCCCCAGATGAATCTCCTCCGACGCCCAATCCACCACTTTCCCCTGATCCCGCAGGATCACATCAACGAGATGATGCTGCTGGGCCAGGTGAGCCGGGAACGCATAGGTGAAGCCGCCGACGTCGCCCTGCGGACACGCCGGCATCGTTCGCTCGTCCACAACATTGCCGAACTCATCCGTCACACGCACCGTGGCCTGCAGGCCGCGAGCCTTCTCGGCGTCCTGAATCCGTACCCGAACCGCCCGCTGTGGCGCCTCTCCTGCCGGCCTCGGCATGCTGTCCACAAGCGAGACGATTGAGGTAATCACCGTTTCCGGTTCCCGCCGCGCCGCCCACAAGAGCGACTTGCCCAGCAGCGAGTAGTGGTACTCCCAGTATGGGAAGCGCTGTGGGGCATTGCGCACCCACGGCGTGAGCCCATTGCTGTAGCTCCCCGGCCCTTGCCACGAGGTGTTGTAGCCGAGGCAGACGATCCGCCCCTGTCCCTCCTCGCGCACAGCCAGCAGGGGACGCCGGTCACTCGCCTTCGCCCCGGTAGTTGCCGCCAGCAACTCTCCATTGGGCTTGTAGACCGAGCAACTCGTCTCCGGCAACGCCCGCCATGGAAGCCCCTGGGTGAGGTAATGCTGCTTCGCGTGCTCCGGCGGGGCCACTTCCGTCGTCCACGCCTGCAGCGGCAGGTTGGTGGGCTTGAACCCCGTCAGTGGCAGCAGCGCCTCGAACTCCGCCGGGAGCTTGTTCGGCTGCACCCAGACCAGGCCCGTCCCCTTCCTGACCTTCTCCGTGATCGTCTGGAGCAGGTCCGGGCTGAAGAACTCCCCGGTCATCCCCCCGACCACGATTACGTCATAGTCGCGCTTGAGCGCCTCGCGAACATAGCCGCGTGCTTGCTCGAGGTTGATCTCCCTGTCGAGAAGCCCGATGGTATAGCCTATCTCATAGGAGGAACCGACGGTCGGGGCCACATAGTCCAGGTCGAAGCGCTCGGCAAGCTCGACTGCCTCGCGGCCCGTGAGGAAGCTGTTGAGGATCAGAGCGCGGGTCTTGCCCCGGTAGTAGGGCTTGCCCCAGGGCACGTGCGGGGTGACAATCGCCTCGCTGGGCTTGAGGTCCGGCGGCGCATTGCCTGCCGTGGTGAGTTTGTCGGCAAACCTCTCGCCTTCCCGGCCCAGACGCGGCTGTAGGGGCTGCAGCGCGTATGTCGTCGCCGCACCGACGGTGACAGGCCGCTCGCAGTCGAGCAGCGTCTTACCGTCCTTGACGATCAAAGCCCGCACCACCGAAGTGCCGGCAGCGGCAGGCCTGACAGTGCCTTCATACGTGGGTGTGCCCGGCAACGACACCGGCTTGTCACCGAGTGGCTGTTCGGTCCCGTCAGGGCTCTTGAGGCTGAGCCGCAGCGTGGCTTCCAGGGGCTTCGGGGCGCTGAGGGTGATCTTGTACGGGACTTCGGCAGTCCCGGCCGGATACTCGGGCTTCACATCAATAGCCGCGACGACTTCGGGGGATGCTCCGGTGACGGTCGGCAACTTCGTGAAAGGCACCAGCCAGATCGTGGTATCGAGAGTCTCACCGTTCTTGATCTCAAAGGAGCGGTAGGCGAATTCCAGACCCGGCATGTCACCATGGAGCCACTGGTAGAAAGACATGAGGCGCTGGTAGTCCATGCAAAGAGCAAGCCCGTCGCCGCTTTCGCCGCGCACTGCCAGCCAGCCGCGGTCGGGCTGGTACCACCAGTACTCGCCCTTGGCCCCCGCGCCGTACGCAATCTCCTGTACCCGGCCATCGCTGGGGAGGTAGTACGTATTGCTCTCGCCGCGAACGCCGGGACGGCCGTGGAACCACAAACCGATCTGCATCGGCGCCATGGCTTCCTGCGCTACCTCAAACCGATAGTCAGCCCGGACAGCGGGGCTGCCGCCAGTGATGGTGTAGCGCTTGTGGAAGATCATGCGCTCGGCGGGCCCACCCTTACCGCGCCCGGTCAATTCCACCGCGGCTTCGGTATCGCCGGGGAATGTCCGCACATCGTACGTCGTCTTTTCCCATTGCTGGTAGATGGCCGGATCGTTGTAGTTCCAGACGCGGTCAACAAACAGACCGGTCTCCTCGGCTACGAGGTGCTTACCTGTGGGCTTGTAGACAAGGTCCGCAATCTGGCCGCCACGAGCGGGGGCCACAACGACCCGCACGAGGTCATTCTCAAGCGTCACAGCGGGTTCGCCCCCTACGGGCTTCTCCTGAACCGTGCAGGCAGCCAGAAGCAGGCTGGGAAGAAAGACCAGGGCTAAGAGCATCATACCTTTGCGCATGGGGTGCGCCTCCTCATGGGGTGACCGGTAGCTGAATGGTGAAGCCAAAGCGTTCGTGCTGTCCCCGATAGGTATACAACCCGCCGTAGGGCAGGTTGGGCAGGGCGGTGGAGATGGCGAGATACTGGGTCCAGTCATCAAGCGTTACGCGGCCAGGATTGTCGAAGGTGAGATGGACCGGGCCGGCGGTGCTCTGCAGCGTCAGGTCCCATAGTCCCACGGTATCATTCCGGTTTGG
>JBDKRC010000098.1:0-13055 GCA_039683575.1 Armatimonadia bacterium
ACCCTTGCGCGCCGGCAGGCCTTCCTCGTACGGATGCTTGATCGCCCGCATCTCCGTAACGAGTTCGGCTCGCTTGCGCAGGGCCGGGTGGGCATTGCGCCCCGTCAGGACCAACTCCACCGGCAGCGGGCGGTCGTCCAGCAGGTCGAGGACCTCTGTGAGCTTGACCAGGCCGAGGTTGACTGCGACATTAAGCTCATCAGCGACGACAATATCGTAATCGCCCGACAGCATGGCCTCGCGAACCGCGTGCAGCATCTCAGCGGCGGCTGCCCGGTCCTCCTCGGACGGCTCACCGGTGATGAAGCCGTGGCCCCCGCAGTGCCGCACGGTGATCAGGTCCGCAAAGCGCTCCAGGGCCACGTGTTCGCTGCTCGGACGGCCCTTGCAGAACTGCCCGAAGAACACGTGCAGTCCCGCCCCAGCCGCACGCACGGCGAGGCCGAGCGCGGCAGTGGTCTTACCCTTGCCGTCGCCTGTATAGACTTGGACAATCCCGTGGCGATCCTGATGCATGTGCGGCTCCTGCGTGATCGTGCGAACCATACCTATTCGCGAAACAATGCCAAATCCCTGCCTGGGCCTTGAGCGGACGCGGTTTTGCTGGTAACATCTCCCACACGTCGCATATTGCTGGGGGCAAGGTCTGTTGAAGACGCGGAAGGCATTACTCCTGCCGCTGCTCGCCGCTGCTGCCGCTATCGCGGTGCCGGCGGCCGTCTACCTTGGCTACCTGCGCCTCGAGGTGCCGCGGCAGCACTGGTTCTACTTCCTCCCGCGGGGACCTCGGCCGGGCATGATCTGGCCCATGTTGGCCGTGGCGTTGATGCTCGGCCTGCTCTGGGCCGCCCTGCGCTGGCGCGGCAAGGTAGAGCCGTGGAAAGTGCTGGCGGCGGCGGTCGTCTGCTGCTACCTGTGCGCGGTCGGGACGCGCGCCAGCACCAAGATGGGCTTCACGACCTTGGCCTCGACCGTGCTGTTCGACGGTTCGAACAGTTACTTCACGACCGCCACCGAAACCCCCGACCCCCTCGCTCTGGCCCGCGACTACCCCGCGCAGATGCCCCGCCTGCGGCTGCATGCCGCCACCCAATCCCCCGGAACGTTCCTCCTGCATGCGGGCCTGCGCCGCTTCTTCCTCAACTGCCCCTCGTGCATGGCCCTTGCCGAGGTGCTCCTCTGGCTCAATCCCTGCCACCGCGCCTCCGAAGTCACCGCGCTTGCGAATCCCGTCTGGGGCTCGCACTTCCAGCCGCCGGAGGTGCTCGCAGCGCTGCTCATCGCGCTCCTGTTCCCGCTGATACTGGCCCTGGGAGTCGTCCCGACCTTCGCGCTGGCGCGCATGCTCGGCGGCGAGCGACCTGCACTGGTGATTGCGTCGCTATACGCAGTGACGCCCTCGTTCATCTGGTTCACGTCGGCGGTGGATCAGATCTACCCCACCATTGCGGCGCTGACGCTGCTGCTGGTGCACTGCGGAGTGAGGCACCGTACGCAGTGGCTGCCGCTATTGTGCGCCGGTCTCCTGACGGGTCTGGCGATCTTCGCCAGCTTCGGCTACAGCGTCATCGCGCTGGCGGCGGCGCTGTTCATGGCGCTGTTGACGTCCGTCGGCTGTAGGGCGGGGGCTCGTACCCCGCCGGCCGTTGTCCACGAGCCACCCGAGCGGCGGGGTACAAGCCCCCGCCCTACAGTCCAAGTGGCCATACGACTGGGGCTCTATGGCGCAGGCCTAGTCGCGGTGCTCGCGGCCGTCCAGTTCGGATTGGGGATTGATCTCGTAGGTGTGGCGCGGGTCTCGGGCGAACTGAGGACCAGGCTCTATCTACACGACCTGCCCCGCCCGTGGCTGACGTGGGTGCTATTGAACCCGGTTGAGCTCACCCTGGGCCTCGGCTTCTCCAGCGCCGCCCTCGTGATCGCGGCAGTGGCCGCGCGGAGAAGCAAGCGCGACCCGGCTCTGCTCCTGCTCTCGGCGACACTGGCGGCGTTGCTGCTCCTGGACCTCAGCGGTGCCGCGCGCGCGGAATGGTCCCGAATGCTCATGATGGCCATGCCGCTGTGCCTGATCGGCGCGACCGGCGCGGTCAGACGGCTCAGGTTGTACCAACCAGCCCCTGCCGTGATCCTGATAGCCTCGCAGGCCCTGTACGCGCTGGTGTGCTTTCAGCTATTCGAAGTCTGGGGCGCATGGATCGTACCCTTTGACTAGTTGAGTCTACGACTGTGCTGTAGGGCGGGGGCTCGTACCCCGCCGGCCGTCATCTGCGAAACCAAAGCGGCGGGGTACGAGCCCCCTGCGACGCGGGCGTCGCTACGCCCTACAGCCTGAGGCACTGGCCCGGCGCAAACAAGTGCACACATACAGGAGGCGGCTTGTGAAGAAGCTGATCAACGACCCTGAGGCCTTTGTTGAGGAGACCATCGAGGGCATCCTCGCGGCATATCCGGCGCACCTCAAGCGCGCGGCGGACACTCCGCGCGGTCTGGTCCGGGCAGACGCTCCTGTCGCCGGGAAGGTCGCGATTGCCACGGGCGGTGGCTCCGGGCACATCCCCGTCTTCCTCGGCTACGTTGGCCCCGGCCTGTGCGACGGCGTCTCCATCGGCAACGTCTTCTCCTCGCCCTCAATCGAAGCAATGGTAGCCGTCACGAAGGCCATTCACAGCGGGGCGGGCGTGCTCTACCTGTATGGCAACTACTCCGGCGACACCATGAACTTCGACATGGCCGCCGAGATGTGCGAGATGGAAGACATCGTCATCAAGACGGTGAAGATGCACGACGACGTGATTTCCGCTCCGCCACAGGACGCCGAGAAGCGGCGAGCGGTGGCCGGTCTGTTCTTTGGCTACAAGATCGCCGGGGCCCGCGCCGAAGAGGGCGCCTCACTCGACGAAGTGGCAGCCACCG
Source organism: Armatimonadia bacterium (assembly GCA_039683575.1). GTDB lineage: Bacteria > Armatimonadota > Zipacnadia > Zipacnadales > UBA11051 > JAJFUB01. Next base: position 2,914 of record JBDKRC010000098.1, read on the forward strand.
CTGCCAAGGTCGCCCACAACACCCGCAGCATGGGCGTCGCGCTCTCCCCCTGCATCATCCCAGCGGTCGGCAAGCCCACCTTCACCCTCGAAGAGGACGAGATGGAGCTTGGCATGGGGATTCACGGCGAGCGCGGCCTGGAGCGCAGCAAACTCCTGACTGCTGACGAAGTCGCCACGATCATGACCGAACGGGTGCTGGCCGACCTGCCCTTCCAGTCCGGGGACGAGGTCGCGGTGCTGGTCAACGGCCTCGGGGCGACGCCGCCCGAAGAGCTTTACCTGCTCTACCGGCGCGCCCATGAGATCATCAGCGGGCGCGGGATCAGCATCTACAAGCCGTTCATCGGCGAATATGCCACCTCCATGGAGATGGCTGGGGCCTCGATCACGCTGCTCAAGCTGGACGACGAACTCAAGCGCTGCCTCGACGCGCCCTCGTACTCGCCGTTCCTGCTGCAGGGAGTGCTGTAGCCATGAAAGAGACGCTGACTCTCGAAGACTTCGTGCCGCTGCTGGAGACCATCGCGGCGGCGCTGCAGGCCGAGAACGAGCAGATCACGGCGCTGGATGCGGCCATGGGTGACGGCGACCTCGGCGTGACCTGTCGCCTCGGCATGCAGGCGGCGCTCGATTCAGAAGCAAAGAACGCCGACAACCCCGCCGATGCCCTGCTCAAAGCGGGCATGGCGTTCAATTCCGCCGGCGCCTCGACCTTCGGAGCGCTCGTGGCAACGGTGGCGATGCGCGCGGCGAAGTATGCGAAAGACAATGGTGTCACGCAGTGGGACCTGGGGGCACTGATTGGGGCCGGAGAGGCTGCGCTGGCTGGCCTGAGACAGCGTGGCGGCGCTGACGTCGGCGACAAAACCATGCTCGATGCCCTCGGCCCGGCGCTGGACGCTCTGCGGACCGCACAGGACGCAGGTGAGGGACTGGCCAAGGCCCTCCGCGACGCCGCGCAGGCAGCCGAAGAGGGGGCACGCAGCACCGCGCCGCTGAAGGCCAAGTTCGGCCGTGCTGGCTGGCTGCAGGAACAGACCGTGGGGGTGCAGGACCCTGGCGCGACGGTGGTGGCAGTGGTCGCAGGGGCGCTGGCGGAGTACGCTAGCCAGTAACAACCGAAGTCAGCAAGAGCGAAAATGCCCGCCGGGCTTGATGCCGGCGGGCATTTTGTTAGCGTGTACTTGGCCGGAGGCTACCGATAGCCGATGATGACGACCTGACCCCAGGGGTTGACGCCGTATACCGGCTGCGGGGCGCGGTAGAAGCCGCCGCCGTAGACGACCGCCTGCGGTCCGCACGGCCCGTAGACAACCGTCTGCTGCATGGGGGGCTGCCAGCCGCCGTTGTAATGCCCCGGCCCGCCCCACCCGCCGTGATGGCCGTTCCATCCCGGCCCGCCATGTCCGCCACCGTGGTGCGGCCCGCCAAAGCCCTGCGCATAGCTCCCGGCCGCGCAAGTCAGCAGCATCCCGATTACCAGTACCATCATGAGAAGTCGCATCGTCGTCATTCTAAGGCCCTCCCTGATCTCCCTGTTTGCGCCGGCCCGTTCCGGCTACGTTGGGGTTAATGCAGGGTGACGACAGCTTCTTCCCACGCGGGCAGAAAAAAAGTCGCAGCTAGAACGGACGCAGCAGAGTGGTCACAAAGAGGCGCTGGAGCTTGCCACCCATCTCGAAGTCAATCTCCGCCACCCAGTACTGCGGTCCGTCGGCAAAGGCCGGTTCTGGGCGGGTTGGCGGCAGAGCCGCCTCAATCGTCTCCGTGGCTCCGGGCGCGATGCGCGCAACTTCCTTGTTCAGCGTCCCCGGCTGGTACTGCAGCGGCAGGCGGAAGGTCACATACAGATCGCGCAACTCCTGGTCCGGCGGCGCCTGCAGCGTCAGCCGGAGCTTGTCATTGTCCCGCTCAAGTGTGCCCTTGAGCCCAGGGAAGTCACCGCAGGAGTCATTGGGACTCTCGATGTGCCCGATGCGCGTCGGCAGCCCGTGCGCGGCAGCGTGGGGAATATTGATCACGGTCACTTCTCCCCGCCGCTCGCACGCAACCGCCTGCCCATCAAGCGTTGCGGACTTCACGGTGCCGGGACCCACCACCAGCGTCAGCGGAACGGAGGCGCCGACTGCGGCAGGCTCAGGGCGGGTGACGTCATAGGTTCGCATCGCACCGGCTGGCGCAGCCGCCTCAATCGTCGTCCGCTCCTTCTGACGGCTGTAGGCGGCCCACTCATTCTGGTTGCAGTACCACCACTCCGGCTTGTTCGCTAGCTGCGCATAGACCGCGTCGAGCTTGTCCCATTCCTCGCCCGCCTGCCATGCATGTACGCCCAGATGAATGCACCACGACGACTTGACGTATTCGCTCTTGAACTTGAAGATCTTGTCGAGAGCCTCCTGGAACTTCTCCGCCTCCACCACCTTGTCCCCCGGCACCACCTGCAGCCCGCTGGAGAACTCCCCCGGGGCCAGGTACGGGTTGTTGCGGACGAAGTCGAGATACACCGAATGGTGGTACCCCGCGCGGCGCAAGGCCTCGGTCGTCATCTCCAGCATCGCCGGGTTGTCGGGCAGCTTGTACTGGCCGTAGGGGAAAGCGAACGAATTGAGCGGCGTGTCGAGCATATCTTCCCACTCAATGCGGTTGGCCAGCACCTCCCACAGAATGTCGCCAGCCTTGAGCTCGGTCAGATGCGGGTGGTTCATCGTATGCCCGCCGACCGAGCAGCCGTCGCCTTGTAGCTCCCTGGCGAAAACAGCCCCCAGGTTCTTGTCCGGCTGGGTCTTGCCGAGGTAGAAAGTCCCCTTCAGCCCGAACTTCGCCATGTGCTCGCGCATCACCAGGCTGTTGCGGTTGGAGTCGTCCCACCGCGCCGAGAAAGCCCACTCGCGGTTGTCATACACCGGCGCAATAGCGGGCACAGCCGCAGCCGCCTGCTCCGGCGAGGCGTATTCAATCTGCAGGCGCTGCCGGTAGCACCGCACCGCAGGCGCATCCTGCGGCCCGGCAACGCAGATGGAAATCAGCGAAAGCGCAAGCAGCGAAACAAGGTAAACCATAGTCAGTCTCCAGCCGTACGAGCGGCTTCGAGCCGCGAGATAACGCCAACGGAGCCCGGCTTCCAGCCGGGCGGTACAACGATAGCCAACGTGATCACTCCAAGCCCCTCTACTCCAACCGCATGTCCTCAATCGCCCACTGAACCCCCTGCCTGCTCCCCGTATCAAGCCGCAGTCCCCGCACCTTCCCACGCCACCTCGGCGACGCCTTCAGATCAAGCACCACGTCATGCCACTGCCCGTCCAGCGCCAGATCCGCCCTCACGCTCGAGGCTTCCGACCATGTCGTATTGCCGCTCCAGAAGAGCTGGATGCCCTCCTTGGCCCCCGGCGGCCCCTCCGCCTTGACGCGCATCCGCAGCGCGCTGAACTTCGAAGCCTGGATCGCGGCGGGGAAGTTCAGCCCCAGCGCCGGGTCCGTGCTGGCGGTAGTGAACAACAGCTTCCCGTCCTCCACCTTCACTCCGCCAATCCCCATCATCGGCCCCCAGCCCTGCGCGCCGTCACTGAAGTCCCACGAAGTGCGCAGCGGCGTGTCCAGGTCCTTGAGATCATACGGCCCGCGGCCAATGTCGGCTGGCCCATAGTCCAGGTGCGGTGTGCCCGGCTTGCAGAACACGTCGCGCACCACGTCATACATTTCGAAACCGAACTCCTGGCAGGGCTCCAGGTACGAACCCTCGCCCCACTCATTCAACGGCCCCAGCGCCAGCCGTTTGATCCCGTTCGCGTCGGCGAACCGCTTGGCATCTTCGCAGATCTGGCGGAACAGCGGGACTGTGCGGTCGTAGATGACGATGTTGTTGTCCCCGTGCCACGGCCTGGAGTCCCACCCGGTCGAGAGGTTCGGCAGGAAGGGCAGCACGTCATTCTTGCGAATGCCCTCCCAGTGGTCATAGCTCGTATCGGCCACCAGCTTGAAGGGGAAGCGCATGGGGTTTTCGGCGCGCCCGCCGTGGCCCATGTAGTGATAGCTGCTGGTCATGCTGTAGCCCTCGGACTTCAGCAGCGTCGCGTCGGCCACCGTCCCCTGGCTCATCGCCATGAAGTAGATGCCCTTGTAGCCAGCCGCCTTGACCATCTCCTGGGAGATGTCCAGCAGCTTCTTAGCGCCAGCCGTCCCGCCCATGTCCCGGCGGATGTTGCCCGGCGCCCAGATGATCACCACCGGCATGTCGTCGATCCGGTAGTACTCTTTCATCCCAAAGTAGCTGTCGATCCAGTACTTGGTAACCGCCCGTTGGTCGGCCTCGGAGTGCGTATTGGGCGCGTTGTGGTTGGCCCACATCATGCACCACTTCAGGTATGGCCGGTATTTGGACTTCATGTAGGCGTCATGCACCCAGTGCTCCAGATGCCGCCCGCCCGCGCTCCAGTACCAGTCCACCATGAAGTAGCTGATCCCGTGCTCGACCGCCCACTTGATCTGCCAGTCAGCACACTCCGGGTTAGCCTCGTCATACCAGCCCAGCACGGGCTTGCGTTCCGGGGCAACGCGCTCAATCGGCGCCCAGCGGGCACCGGTGGCCCAGCCGGGGAAGTAGTACGCGCCGATCTCATAGTCGCTCTTGGCCGGCACAGGCTCGGGGATATAGCCCGTCTTGGGCACCTGAATGGCCTTGGTGACGTTGAGAGTGCCCTCGACTGCCTGCCCCTCAGCCCCCGGCCCGCTAAGCGTCAGCCGCATGGGCCCGCTGACGGCCCCGTCGGCCTTCACAATCATCCGGTGCTCAATAGTCTCCCCCGCCGGTATTTCCGGCAGCGACTGCCAGTCCCGCATGCTCACGATCCGCACTCCGGCCGGGAGATCGAGCTTCGCGATCTTCAGCCCCGTGGCCGGCGCCCCGCCGTTGTTGCGCAGGCTCAGGGACAGCGGGACATTCTGCCCGACGCGAGGCAGGGCCGTGTCGCAGGTAAGCCGCAGTGCCTCCACGTCCGCCGGCCCCCGCATCTCATCGGTGATCTCCAGGCGTCGCAGCGTCCCCACGGTCCCCGACGGCAGCGAAAGCGACAGCAGCAGCGCGTCGCCCTCCCAGCCGGGGCTGTTGGAGAGGTCGAGGTTGTAGTGGTGCAGCCCCGGGCGCAGCGGGAAGGCCAGCCGCTTGAGTCCCGACTGCTTCTGTGAGGCCCAGGTCAGCCCGGCGACGGCAGGGGCCTTCACGTCCGCCTCAAGATAGACGCACCACTTGCCATCAACCGGTACCTGCAGCGGAGGGCTGTTCAGGGCGAAACCCTTGCCCGTCGCGTTGAACGCCAGTCCCGCCGCCTCCGGGCTCATGGTCCCCTCGCCACTGGCGGTCCAGCCGCCGGGGCCCTGGCGGAAGTCCCAGGCGGAGGTCTTCACCGGCTGCCCGCCGCCCAGGTCAACTATCCGCAGCCAGTCGAGCGCGAAGGTCTTGCGTCCTGCGCCGCTATTGGGGAAGTCCAGGCGCAGCAGGATGATCTTGTCCTCTGCCTGCCAGTAGGGCTGAATGCGGTACTCATGCCACTCATTGTCGCCAATGATCTCAAAGCCAGTCTGCTTGGTGGGCATGAAGCCCGCGTAGGGGCTCTGGGTGGTGTTGGTCCAGAAGATATCGGCCGACCCGCCGCAATCGGTCTTCAGGCGCAGTTCAACCGCCTGCCAGGGCGAGGCCTTGATCTCAAACTGGGGAGAGGTGAGGAAACTGTCGGGGCCTTCAATCTCACCGGTCAGGAGGCCCCCAGCCGGCTTCACCTTGAAGAGTTGCGGGTTGGGCTGCCAGCCCGCGAGGTCATCGAAATCCCGCTGCTTCACAACGGTCGGAGCAGCAACGGCGAGGGTCACGGAGATGAGGCCGAGGAGCACGAGCGCGGTCATGACTCGGGGCATGAGGGACCTCCGGGTACAGGTTGCGTGCCATTTTCCCACTGGGGGGAGAATAATCCTCTTTGGGGTACAGCCTTAGCCGCTCAGCCGGCTCCTGATGATCCCGATGGCGCGGGCGCACTTCTCCTGCACCTGAGCCCTTTCGTCGGCCTCGGCGACCACTCGAATAATCGGCTCGGTGTTGCTCGGGCGGGCGTGGAGCCACGAACCGTCCTGCCAGATCACGCGCAGGCCCTCGGTCAGATCCAACTGCTCTGCCGCGTATTCCTCGCGCAGGGCCATCATCACCGGCTGCGCGTCAGAGGCCGAGCATTCCACCTTCTGCTTCTCAATGGCGCTGGGCCGAAATGACCCCTGCCAGTCGGTGAGCGTCCCACCTCTGCGCGCCAGCCCCGCCAGGATCAACGCCATGCCGGCAAAGCTGTCACGGCAGTACTGTAGCCGCGGCCAGATCACCCCGCCGTTGCCCTCGCCGCCGATGGCCGCCCCGTGGCGCATCATCCCCTCGACCACGTTGATCTCACCCACCGCAGTGCGGTAGACCTCTCGCCCCTGCCTCTCTGCGACTTCCTCAATCATGCGGCTGGTGGACAGATTAGTAACGAGCGCGCCTTCATCGTCAGCCGGCACACCGTCACACGCAAACGCCAGCGTGAACTCCTCGCTGATCGCCACACCCCTATCCGACACCAGCGCCAGCCTGTCCGCGTCGGCATCCTGGGCAAACCCAATATCGGCCCCATGGGCCGCCACTGCCTCGGCAAGCTGCCCCAGATGCTCCGGGATCGGCTCGGGCTTGTGCGGGAAGATGCCGTCCGGTGTATCATTGAGCATCACGACTTCGCAGCCAAGGCTTTGCAAAAAGCCCTGCGAGGCCAGCGACCCTGCGCCATTGCAGCAGTCCACAACGACCTTGAACTTGCGCTGGCTGATCAGCCCCCGATCCGCGCCGATCAGGTCAAGCACGTCCGCCAGATGTGCCGCGATGGCCATACGGTCCTCAGTAACTGACCCCAGCGCCTCGCTGGCCGACAGCCCGAAATTGCCCTGATAGTACACCGACAGCAACTCCTGGGCCTGGTGGGGGCGCAGGAGAATCCCGTCGCGATAGATGAACTTGAGCGCGTTCCACTCCTGCGGGTTATGGCTGGCGGTGATGGCGATTCCGCCGTCAGCGCCCAGGCGGCGGACGGCATGTTGGATCGTTGGCACCGGAGCGATGTCAATATCAATCACATTGCAGCCGGTCGCCAGCAGCCCACCCACGAGAGCGTTCCGCGCCATCTCCCCTGACGGCCGGGTATCCCGGCCAATCAGCACGGTGCCGCCGTCGAGATAAGTACCGAAGGCCTGCGCAAAGCCCATGAGAAGCTGTGGTGTGAGTGAATCCCCGACGACCCCGCGGACGCCGGAGATGCCTGTTTTGAGGGTTCTGAGAGTTGGCATGGGCAAGACAGCCTCTTGTCTAACGTGTGAATATGATTAGAATACGAAATCTACGCGCTAACACGCGCGTCCGTAAAGCTCGCTGGAGGTCCACCAAATGTATCGAGTTGGTCAGAAGGAAGTAGACGCCATCGCCAAGGTCCTGCTATCCGGGGATCTCTTCCGCTATCACATCGGCGGCGAGTGCACCCGCTTTGAGGCGCGCTATGCCAAGTACCTCGGCGTCAAGAACGTCCGGATGACTTCCAGCGGCACAACAGCCATCACCGCCGCCCTCGCCGGCCTCGGCATCGGCCCCGGCGACGAAGTCATCGTCCCCGCCTGCACTTACATGGCCTCCGCCGTGTCGGTGCTCGCCGTCGGCGCCATCCCCATCGTCGCCGATGTTGACGAGTCCATCACGCTCAGCGCCAAGGCTGTCGAGGCCCTCGTCGGCCCCCAGACCAGGGCGGTCATCCCCGTCCATATGTGGGGTCTCGTCTGCGACATGGACGGCATCATGAAGGTTGCCAAGAAGCACAACCTGAAGGTCGTCGAAGACTGCTGCCAGTGCGTCGGCGGCGGCTACAAGGGCCGCATGGTCGGCTCCATCGGTCACATGGGCGCCTTCAGCTTCAATTTCTACAAGAACATGACCTGTGGCGAGGGCGGCGCGGTTGTCTCCAGTGACGACGACGCCACCCAGCGCGCCGCCTGCATGATTGACTGCTGCAGCTTCTACTGGGACGGCCGCGACGACACCTTCATCCCCCACATCGCCAACGGCTCGCGCGCCTCGGAGCTTGAGGGCGCGATGATGAACGTTCAGCTCGACCGGCTGCCCGGCATGATCAAGTCCATGCGCAAGCAAAAGCAGCAGATCCTCGACGAGACCACCGGGATCGGCCTCAAGCCCATCAAAGCCAACAGCCTCGAGTGGGAATGCGGCACCCACGTCGGGTATATCTTCAAAACTCCGGAGCAGGCCGAGAAGTTCGCGGGGATCGCCGGCGGCTTCATCACCGCCCGCACCGGCCGCCACATCTACACCGAGTGGGACCCGATCTTCGCCCACCAGGGCGGCCATGTTCCCGCGATGAACCCCTACAACATGCCTGCGAACAAGAAGTGCCGCACCAAGTACACCAAGGACATGTGCCAGAAGTCGCTCGACATCCTCAACCGCGCGGTGCTCATCGGCACCCATCCCGACCGCAAGCCGTCCGAGACCAAGGCCCTCATCAAGCGCATCAAGGCCGCCGCCGAGGCGCTGTAAGGCTCTTCTCGCTGTAGGGCGGGGGCTCCGTACCCCGCCGTGCCCCGGAGCGGCGGGGTACGGAGCCCCCGCCCTACAGCCGCTACACCAGCCTCCGCACCGCCGTAACCATCTCCTCGGTCAGCCTCCGCGCCTCCTCCGGCGTCTCCGCCTCACTGATCACCCGGATCAGCGGCTCCGTCGCCGATACCCGCACGTACACCCACTGCTTGCCGTTCTGATACTTAATCCCGTCCGACAGGTCCGTCCGCGACGGATCGGCCCACTCCGGCTCGCCCTGCGCGCGCAAGTCCTCCAGCGCGCTATAGGCGTGGTGGGTCGGGCAAGGCACGGAGGCCTTGCTCATCGTGTACTGCGGCAGGTCAGCTACGATCTGCGACAGGCTGTCCCGGTGGGCCATCAGTTCCAGAATGTGCGCCATAGCGGCCAGGCTGTCGTTAGCATAGTTCAGGCGCGGGAAGAGACACCCGCCGCTGCCCTCGCCGCCCACGCAAGCCCGTCGGTTGACTGACTGCTCGCTGATATAGGCCTGCCCAATCCCCGTCCGCACGACCTCCCGCCCGCCATGCCGCTGTGCAATGTCATCGACTGTCTGCGTGGTGCACAGGTTGATGACCACCGGCCCCGCGTCGCCGCGTGACAGCACCATCTCGGTGGCCAGGCAGATCGTCATTTCCTCACCCGGCGCCGTGCCATCGTCACAGACAACCCCCAGCCTGTCCCCATCGGCATCAAAGCAGAACCCCGCGTCCACGCCGCTGGCCCGCACCAGCGCGCGAAGCTGGCTGAGATTCTCCGCCGCAGGCTCCGGCTTGTGTGGGAAGGGCAGGTCGGGCTCGACGTTCATCTCCACCACCCGGCAGCCGAGGCTCTGCAAGAGCGGCGCCGCAAAGCGCGAGCAGGCCCCGTTGACGCAGTCCACGGCAACCAGGAAGTCCCGCGCGCGAATGGCCTCCACATCCACCTGGGCGATGACCGCCTGCAGATGCCGTTCCCCGGCGGTGGGGTCGGTGGCTGCGGGCTTCAGCTCATCCCACGTCGCCTTGTGATACTCGCGCTGGTGGTAGATATCCAGAAGCTCTTCCGCCTGCGCTCGATTGAGGAAGATACCGTCCTGCCGCACAGTCTTGACCGCGTTCCAGCTTATGGCGTTATGCCCGGCGGTAAGCGCCATGCCGCCTGCCGCGTCGCTGTCGCGCACCGCAAGCTGCAGCGCCGCGGTCGGGCAAATGCCGAGGTCAACGACCTCGCACCCGGCAGCCATAAGCCCGGCAAACACGCAGCGCCGCACCATCTCGCCCGAAGGCCGGGTGTCGCGGCTGACCAGCACCTTGCCACCCTCGATGAAGGTGCCGAAGGCCTGGCTGTAGTTGACCAGCAGATCCGGGGTCAGGCTCTCGCCTACAATACCCCGCGCCCCGCCGATGGTGATACGTAGTGAACTCATAGTGATTTCCCGTCTCTGGTTCCGTTAATCCGCGTAGTGCGGGCGTCCCGCTCAGGCCTCTGTAGGGCGGGGGCTCGTACCCCGC
>JBDKRC010000099.1:0-14909 GCA_039683575.1 Armatimonadia bacterium
CCGTCAACGACTACGCCGCCGATGATCCGGCGACGCTCGCCCGCCTGCAATCACTGGCCCGCGAAATGCGCGCGACACTGGTTCTTGGCTGCAAGTCGCACGTGCCAGAGGGCACTTCCACCGACTGGCTCCGCCGCCGGGCGATGCTGCAGGCCGAGGGGGCGCTGTACTACAACAGCGCGCTCATCATCGGCCCGTCCGGGAACGTCATCGGCCGCTACCACAAGCGCCACCCGATTCAGTTCTTCTCCGACGGCGTGCCTGGGCCGGGATACCCCGTGTTTCCCATGCCTTCGGCGGGGCGCATGGTGTCGCTCGGGGTCGCGATATGCTATGACCTCGACTTCGCGGACACGGCGCTCTCGCTGGCGCGCAACGGGGCTCAGCTACTGGTCGTCCCCACCTACGACGCCCGCGACTGGGGGCCAGTCCAGCAGATGCAGCACGCGCGTCTGGCACTCGCCCGCGCTGCCGAAGTGGGCCGCTGTGTGGTTCGACCTACCTCCTCGGGGGTTAGCCAGATCATCGCGCCGGGCGGCGAGCAGCTTCGCTTCATTCCCTCCGGCGACGGCGGGCAGATGCTGGGCGTCGTGGAGGCGCGCTCGTACCGCACGCTCTATGTTCGGGGCATGTGGCTACTTCCCTATCTCTGTCTCGGTCTCGCTATCCTGGGATTGCTCTACTGTGGGGTACGCAAACAGAGCCGCTAGACTGTGAGCTGCCCGCCTTCGCCTGCCTCAATTCGCGGCAGCCGCAGACGGAACGTCGCGCCCTGTCCCGGCGCCGATTCGACCTCCATCTTACCTCCCAGGAGCTCTACGCGCTCACGGATGCTGAACAGACCAAAGCTGTCGGGCTTGCCTTGCAGCTTCTCCGGGTCAAAGCCCGCCCCTAGATCACTGACCGTCAGCGTGGTGTCTCCTCCCGGCTCAACCTGCAGGGTTAGCGCTGCCTGCTTTAGCCCGCTGTGCTTGACGCTGTTGAAGAGCAGCTCACGGGCGGCATCGAATAGAATGACCTTCACAACCTGCTGCGCGGGTTCGGCGGCGGGGTCAAGCTCAGTCGCCACCGTCAGGCCGTGCTGCGCCCGCATGGTTGTGACAAGCCAATCAAGCCCTGCCACCAGCCCGTGGCTGCTCAACACCGGCGGGCTGAGCTGCATCGTCAGGTCCCGCGAGGCGGCAATCGCAGCGACCAGATCCTCACGCACCCCACTCAACTGCTCAACGCAATCGGGCATCGCCGTGGCAACAATCCCCAGCTTCAGGCTGGCTGCGGCCAGTAGTTGCTGGAGGTTCTCGTGCAGCAGTTGCGCCAGGCGCCGCCGCTCGCGCTGTTCACTCTGCGTAAGTTGCAGCGCCAGAGAACGCTGCAGCGTCATGCGGTGCTCCAAGGCCGCCCGCACCTGCTCCAGATCCGTAATGTCCACGAAGGTGATGACGACGCCCTGGAGTTCGGCGGTCTCGGTCAGGTACGGCTGCGTCCAGTGCAGGTACCGCCGCCCGTCGCCCGCCGTCACCTGGTGCGACACCGGCTGCCCCGTGTCCAACACGCGCCGCGCCGCGCCCGGCAGGTCCAGCCCCTGTAGCTTCAGCGACAGGTCCGTGATGGGCCGCTCCAGATCGGTCGGCAGCAAGTTGAAAAGCTCCAGGGCCGGCGGCGTGAACATCTTCAGCCGCAGTTCCTGATCCAGGAAGATCGTCGGGATGTTCGTGCTGCGCAGCAGATTATCGCGGTCGTCGTTGGCCCGCTCCAGCTGCTCTACTTTCTCAGCCAACTCCGTATTGACCGTCCGCAACTCCTCATTGAGCGACTGCAGTTCCTCCCGCGAGGTCTCAAGCTCCTCGTTGGCGGCCTGCAACTCCTCGTTCATCGAGGCCATCTCTTCGTTGCTGGCCGTCAATTCCTCGTTGGAGCTTTCGAGCTGCTCTACCACGCCCTGCATGTCCGCCCGCGCGCCCTCCAGTTCGGCTTCCAACTCGTGCGTCTTCGGTAGATCCTCCTCGCCAGCCTGAACCTTCACCGTCAGCGGATCGTGCCCGCGCAGCACCAGCAGCAGCAGTTCATCCCGCCGCCCCGCGCGCAACGGTGTCACCTCGATCTCAACCGGTTTGCGTCCCTGCGGGGTCGGGACGGTCGTCACCGTCCTGTGCTTCGGCCCCCCGGCCCTTACTCGCCGCATGAGCGACCGCACGGCGGGCCGCAAGGCCTCGTTCAGGCGCAGAAACAACTGGTCGGTCGGCTCGCCGCGTGGTTGGCGCAGAAACTCCGCCACATTCCCCAGGTAGTAGACAATCCGGTCCCTGCTATCGACCACCAGCGAGGCCGGGGCGAATTGCTCCAGGACGACTTTCTCCACCAACCGGCTCAGACCCGCGTCTACACCGAACTGTGCCACCCCCGGCCCGGCCACTGCGGGCCCTCTCCCCGGCTCGACTCGCAGCGGGGGCCGTAGTTCCGGGAGCGCCGTCTGCGGGGTCTCCATCTTCCGGAAGACCCGGAATTGCTTCGACAGCGTCTCGAAGAGGTGCTGTGGCCCCACCGCCTCCGAGCCGCCGAGAAACAGGTAGCCGCCCGGCTTCAGCGCGAAATGGAAGATCCGGACGAGCCGATCCTGCGTCTCCGGCTCCAGATAGATCAGCAGGTTGCGGCAGCTCACCAGGTCCAGGTTTGAGAAGGGGGGATCGGACAGCGAGTTCTGAGGAGCAAACACAATCGCCTTGCGCAGCTTCTGAATAATCCGAAAACCCGTTTCCTCCCCGATGAAGAAGCGCTGCAGATATTCCGGCGGCACCTCCCCGACGATGTCGAGCGGGAACAGCCCGGCGCGCGCCTGGTTGAGCGCCTCGACGTCAACATCCGTGCCGAATATCTGCAGGTCAATGGGCCGCCCCAGTTCCTCGCTCACCGCGAAGAACAGCATCGCAACCGTATACGCTTCCTTGCCGTTCGAGCAGCCCGGCACCCACACCCGCAGCGGCGCCTCCGACTGACGCTCCACCAGTGGCCGCACCACCTGCTGTTCCAGCATCTTCCAAGCCTCGGGCTCGCGGAAGAACTTGGTGACGCCGATCAGGAAGTCAGCAAATAGCGCCGGAACCTCGTCTGGCTTCGTTAGCAGGTACTGCTCATACTCTTTCGTGCTCCGGATGCCGCGGAAACCCATCCGCCGGTTGATGCGGCGCAACAGCATGGACTTGCGGTAGCCCTGGAAATCGTGGCCGGTGCGGGCGCTGATGATCCCCAGAACCGATCGCAGCAACGCGTCTACGTCCCCCTCGACCTCAAGCTCCGCGGCGGCCACATAGGGATGCTGCTGGTAGTCCAGTAGTGCCGCCGGTATCTCCTCGACGTTCAGCACCAGGTCGACTACACCGGCCGCTACCGCGTTCCGCGGCATCCATTCGTGCTCCGCCTGCTCAGGCGATTGCACGATCGTCAGGCCGCCGTTGGCCTTGATCTCCCGCAGCCCCTCCGTGCCGTCCGAGGCGGTGCCCGAAAGCACGATCCCCACCGCCCGTTTCTCGCTGGCCGCGGCCAACGAGGTGAAGAACGCGTCAATGGGCAGGCGCAGGGCCCGAGGCTCCTCCGGAGCGCACAGGTGCAGCGTCTCTTTCTCGACCGTCATTGTCTGCCCGGGGGGGATGAAATGCACGCGATTGGGCTGCAGGGGCATCCCCTCGGTGACTTCCACCACCGGCATCGCCGTATGCTGGGCCAGCAGCCAAACCATGAGACTCTCGCGCTCGGGGTCCAGATGCTGGATAACCACAAAGGCCATCCCCGCATCCGCGGGCATGGCCTGAAAGAACCCTTTGAGCGCGTTCAGCCCCCCCGCCGAAGCGCCGAGGGCTACCGTCAGAAAACCGTCTTCATCGTGTCTGGCAGGCCCCCCCGCCACCGGGGGCGAACTGTCGCGATTGCCCTGGGTGACATCTCCGCTCTCAGCGCCTGCTTCCAAAACACCGCTGTCATCCACCATGCTCTCTCCCTGACCCGCTGACTTCAGTGCGCTCTCATACCACATTCGTTACCTTCGCGACTGCCCCACCGCCCACCTGCCACTGGGCCCACCTCACTCGTCCCACTTCTGCACCACAATGCCCTTCCCCGCTGCCTTCATCGTGTCGATCTTGTAGAGCTTGCTGCGGCGGGTGACCGTGATCAAGTCGGCCAGCCGCATGCCCATGTGGCCCACGAACCGCTCGAGCACCTCGCCGCAGGTGCCGATGCCTCGGCCGGAGCCGCCCGCCGCGCAGATGCCGATCAGGTCCTTGCCGCTGAGCTGCCCGCCCAGCGGCCCGGTGTTGCAGCGCCGGAGCCGGTCGAGGACCGCCCGCGCCACCTCACTCGGCTCCCCGAAGTAGACGGGCGTGGCCATAGCCCACGCGTCCGCAGCGAGGATGCTGCTCCTGATGTCGGCGAAGTCGTCATCCTGCACGCACTCGCCCTCGCGCCGGCACTTGCCCCACCCGTTCTCGCACATCGCACACCGACGCAGGTCCTTGTCGCACAGGTGGATCAGTTCGACCTCCGCTCCCGCCTCCTGCGCTCCTGCCAAAAACGCCTCTGCCGACAGCGCCGTCAACCCATCCTTGTTCGGACTCGCATTCAGAGCCAATACCTTCATCTCAACTCTCCTGTGCCCCCCAGGAATCGCCTCGTGCGGGCTGCACGCCCGCACTGGGGACGTCACTGTCTCCCCCTTCGGTCGGCTACTCGTATGGGCAACAGGGAACAGGCGCTATGGTGGGTCCGCCGGGGTTACACCTGTGCGCGTGCGCCTGCGGCGCGCGTTTGAAGCTATCCGTGGCCACTCACTTCTCCGCCATGGATGCCTTCGCCTGCCACCGGTGTCCGCATTCCTTGCACTCCCACGTCGTCTCCACGTCGGCGTCCGCCTTGGTACACTGCCCGAACGGCATGCGCCCGAGGTCCGCCGTGTCATACGGAGCAAACCCCGGCAATACTGACAGCAGCGGTATGACCTCACACGACTTGCAGCCCGGACAATGCGGATCGGGGTTCTTCCCCATGGCGATACCTCCTCAGACTTTGCCTCAGACAACCGCGCGCAGAAGCTCTCGCAGCCTCAGCGCATCCCACGGCGCGTGGCCGTGGGCGTCATTATCGAAATACGCGAACAGGTCCCTCTTCCCCTCCCCCGCCTCAGTCAGCAGGTCGCGCCACCACGCCAGTTGCTCGTCGCTGTACCGGCTCGCGTAGAACTCCTCGTGCCCGTGCAACCGCGCGTAGAGGAAATCCGCCGTCACCTCGGCCGCGAACGGATAGTTCGGCGTGTCCGCCCATACCAGCGCCACATTGTAGCGCCGGAACAGTTCATAGACCTCCGGGCAAAAGCAGGTTTGGCTGCGGAACTCAAAACACCACCGCTGGGTGGCCGGGCGCAGCGCCAAGAACTGTTCGAGCCGGTCCAAATCCAGGTGCCACTTTTCCGGCAACTGCCACAGGACCGGCCCGAGCTTCTCTTTCAGGTGCACCAGTGGCGCGTCCTGGCGCTGCAGCGACTCCTGCACCGGCCCGAGGCGCTTCATGTGGGTGATATAGCGCGCGCCCTTAACCGCGAACAGAAAGCCGGGCGGCGTCTTCTCATACCAGCCGGTCACCGTGCCCTCACGCGGAGTGGCGTAGAACGTGTTATTCAGCTCGACGGTGTCGAACACAGTGGCATAGTGCTCGAACCACCGCGTCTTGGGCAGCTTCTCAGGATAGAAGCTGCCCCGCCAGTAGTCGTACATCCAGCCCGAAGTTCCGACCCGGATCTCTGGCATGCACCAGACCCCACAAAGGCCGTCGTGGTACGGGCGTCTCGCCCGTCTCCGGCCGCATCATCAGTAGACCGATACCGCCGCTGCCTCCGGCACTTCCACCACGTTCAGCCACTGCTCGAACCGCAGTAGCGCCGGGTGGATGACTCGCAGGTGCTCGATGTCGGCCTGGTAGCCGGACTTGATGAACCACTCGAACATCCTGGCGTTCTCTTCGCTCTTGGCGCGCACCTGGTCCATGGGCACCTGCTGGTAGTCCACCGGGTGTTCCAATCGCCGCGACAGCAGCTTCGCGACCTCGGGCATCGTCAGCTCATCACCCGCAATCTCCAGGGCCTTGCCAGTGTGCTCACCGGGGTGCTTGAAAGCCTGCGCGGCGAAGAACCCGATGTCATCCACGGCGATCATCTGCAGTGGCACATCCGGCGGTAGCGGTATGGCCAGCACACCATTTCTGATGCCCTCCAGCATCTCGCCACGGAAGAAGTTCTCCATGAACCATACCGGCCGCAGGACCGCTGCCTTCAGGCGCAGTTCGCTGATCCGGCCCTCGATCACGAACTTGGTTTCGAAATGCGGAATGTTGCTGGACCGCTCCGCCCCGCCGACCGAGCTGTACACCATGAACGGGATGTTCAGCGTGTGGACAACCTCGGCCACCCGGATGCCCTGCTCGATCTCAAGCTCGGCGCCCGTCTTCCAGAAGTTCTGCACACTGAAGACTCCGCGGCAGCCGTGCATCGCGTGCTCGAGGCTCTCGATCTGGTCAAGGTCACCATGGATCACCTGCGCCCCCAGGCGCCGCAGCACGTCGGCGGCGGGTTGCGTGACATCCCTCGTGAGTGCGCGCACGATGAAGCCGTGTCGCAGAAGCTCGCGCGCCACTGCCCCGCCCTGCTGCCCGGTGGCGCCAATCACCAGAATCGGTCCATTCAGCAAATCCATGTAGTTCATCCTCTCCCCGGCGCCGTCTCTCCCCCACCGCCAACGCGCCGGACCAAGGTTTCTGACGTCCGGCGGCGTCCGGAGTCCTCATTGGACAGTTTTCCCGCCACGTTTGTCGTCATGACGTCATCCTTGTTTGCCCGCCTGCCGTCTTGCCGTCCTAGTGGCATGTCTCGCACACCGCAACCAGTCTTACGTGCATAACGTCGCTTCCCGCTTGCCTTTATGCCCCTTTGCAGTCATGCGTGCATACCGTCAGCCGTTGCAGCAAAAGGCGCTCCTCTCCCCCACCTCCAGCCTCATCCCCGGCCCTGACCCGCCCCGCAAACGCGCGAGAAGCTTCAATAATCGGCTCGCCGTGCCCAAGTGGGCCGGGAGCCCATCCCGGCAGGTACCAGGCCTGAAACAGGCCCGTTCCGCATCGCGCACCTTTTGCAGTCATGCCTGCTTCACTGCTTCCTGTCTTGCCCCTAAGCCCGCCTGCTGTGATTACCGCTTGACAACAAGATGCTGAACATGCTTGACTATGTGCACTCGTGACGGCATGACTGGAGGACACTATGAAGACTATTGCCGTTGCCAACCAAAAAGGTGGCGTCGGAAAGACCGCCACCGTCGCCAGCCTCGCAGCCGCCCTCGCCGCCACCGGCCAGCGCGTGCTCGTCGTTGATGGCGACCCACAAGGCAACCTCTCGATGGCTCTCGGCGTCGAAGCCGCGCCCGACGCGCTCACCACCTACGACCTGCTCCTGCAACCCGACGTGGAGGTCCAGCACTGCCAGATCACCGTGCCGTGGGGCAAGGTGGCCGTCGTCCCCACCGACGTTCGTCTCGCCGCGGCTGAAGTCGAACTCGCGAACGCCGATGACCGCCACCTCCGCCTGAAGGCCAAGCTCGGCCACAAGCTCCCGTACGACTTCGTGCTGCTCGATACTCCGCCGAGCCTCGGCTTTCTCACCCTCAACGCCCTGGCCGCCGCCGACGCCGTGCTGATTCCGGTCCAGTGCTCGTACCTTGCGATGCAGGGCCTGCGCCAACTGCTCGAGACCATCGAGGCCGTCCGCGCGCACGGCAACCCAGGCCTGCGCATCCTCGGCGTGCTCATGACCATGTACGATCCGCGCACCCTGCACACCCAGCAGGTCGAGGAACTCCTGCGCGAGAACTTCGGCGACCTCGTCTTTGACATACCGATCCGCCGGAGCGTCGTGTTCGACTACGCCACCGTCGCCGGCGAGCCCGTCACCGTCCATCGCCCCGAGAGCGCTGGCGCTGAAGCCTATATGCAGATTGCCCAGGAGGTGCTGGCACGTGCGTAAGACCCCCCAGATCCCGCGAGATGTATTCTTCGGCGGCTCGACTCCTGCAGCCCCCGCCGCGGCCCCCGATGAGCCGGTGGTGGCCGGTATCGCGGCACCGCCGCTCGTGCCGGTGGCTCCGGTGGAGGAGGACAAGGTCCAGGTAACGGTCTATCTGTCGCCCGCCGCCGCCAAGCGCCTGGAGGCCCTGCGCTTCCACCTGTTCAACGAGCACAACGTCAAAGTCTCCAAGTCGGCCATCGCCGAGTATGGCATCGCCAACCTAGGCGAGGACCTCGCGCCGATAGCCGAGTATTTCAGAGTGGGGGAGAGGTAGCGCTTCATGGTGCGTATTCGGGGTTGGATCACTGACGCCTGGGACCTGGTCGGCGAGGACTTGCCGGCCTTCTCCATCGCGGCCTTCATCACCATCTCACTTTCGGCCCTCAGCCTGTTCATCCTCGCCTTGCCGCTGGCCGCCGGCCTCTGCATCATGTTCTCGGAGAAGCTGCAGGGCAACAAGCCGACCGTCAGCCACCTGTGGGAGGGCGTCACCGCCCGTTTCCCCGCGTCGATTACGGTCTGGATCATCTACCTGGTTGCCAGCCTGCCGGCCTACACCCTCTCGAGTTACCTGCAGTACATACACCGAAGCTGGTGGGCCGTGGCCATGCTGGCCCTGTCGTCCATGATCATCTGGACCCCGCTGTTCTTCGTCATGCAGCTCATCGCCGACCGCGACCTGAGCGCCCGCGAGGCCATGAAACTTTCCTGGCTGAGAGTGCGTCCGCATCTGGGAGGCATTTTTGCCTGCGTGGTGGCATATAGCATAGTAATGGTCTTCGGACTGTTCGCCTGCGGTTTCGGCCTGATCATCACGCTCCCGCTCGTAACCGGCGCGGGGATGCTGGCCTACCGCGACCTGATCGGGGATTATGCTGTGCCGCAGATGATCCCCATCAAGGAACCAGAACTGGATGAACAATCTGGATTGCACGAGGGTGATGAAGATGAGGAAGGTTAGCCTGACTATCATCGCAGCTTTGCTGCTCAGCCTGAGCGCCGCTTTGGCCGCGGACTTGCTGGTCAACGTCTACGTCGGCGGAAAGCAGGTCAACTGCAACCCCCAGGCGCGCGTGCGCAACGGCGTGACGTACGCCCCGCTTCGAGCCGCCGCCGAGGCCGTCGGCGCCCACGTGCAGTGGAGCGCCGCTACCCGTGTCGCGACCATCTGCACCGAGGACCGCTGCGCCCCCATCAAGCAGAGCCAGGCCATCATGGTCAACGGTTCGATGCTGATCCCGGTCCGCCTGATGAGCCAGGCTCTCGGACGCGAGATAACCTGGGACGCCAACGCGAGCGCGGTGCGGATCAAGTAGTTGTGGTCTTCGGAGGGGCCGAGCTTTAGCCGGCCCAGTCGTTATCACCGACCGCGGGCCGGCTAAAACTCGGCCCCTCCGTCCGATGAGGAACCTTCGTTCACTGCATCCGGCATGCGGAGCATGCCTGCCACGCGTAGCCGAGGTGGGGGAGAGGACCTCGATGCCGCCCTACTTCGACGCCCACAACCACCTGCAGGAAGAAGTCCTCATCCCACACCTGTACGGCGTCATGCAGCGCGCCCGTGAGGCCGGAGTCGCGCGCATGCTCTGCAACGGCACCCACGAGGGCGACTGGCAGCGCGTACTCGACCTTTCCCGCCAGTACGAGGAAATCATCCCCTGTTTTGGCCTGCATCCCTGGTTTGTCAAAGACCGCTCCCCCGACTGGCTCCAGCGCCTTGAGAGCTTCCTCGACCAGACACCCTCTGCCGTGGGCGAGATCGGCCTCGACCGCTACGTCTCGGACCGCGACGAAGTGGCGCAGGAAGAGGTCTTCCGCGCGCAGCTTGCTCTCGCCAGACGCCGCAATCTCCCGGTCATGATCCACTGTCTCAAAGCATGGGGCTGGCTGCTCAAGGTCCTCGAAACCGAGGGCCCGCCGCCCGCCGGCATGGTCATCCACGCCTACGGGGGCGCCGCCGAGCTTCTCCCGCAACTCGCCGCGATGGGCGCGTGGTTCTCATTCGCCGGCAGCGTCCTCGACGAGCGCCACACCCGCGCGCGGACGGCCCTGCAGCACGTCAGCCTGGAGCGCCTGCTGGTAGAGAGCGACGCCCCGGCCATGCCGCCGCCGCACGAGTTCCGCGATCACGTCATAGTGGGGGACGGGGGAGAGGAGTACAACGAACCGGCCAACCTGCCAGCGATTCTGCGGGGCATCGCAGCCGTGAAGGGGGAGAGGGAAGAGGGCCTACAACAAGTCTGCTGGGAGAACGGACAGCGGTTCCTCTCCACCGCGTGGTAGGCATGCTCCGCATGCCGGAACTCGTGCCGTAATATTGGCAGGGCGCAGTAAACATTATTATGTATAATCGTATCCTGTCTATCCCGCCGTTCATCCTGTCCATCCTGACAAGTACCTCATGACCACCCCGGAACAATTCCGCCGCCTCGAAATGATGGTCGGTGAGGCCGGCCTCGCCCGCCTCCGCGCCGCCTTCGTCTGCGTCATCGGCCTCGGCGCCGTAGGCAGCTATGCCACCGAGGCCCTCGCCCGGGCCGGGATCGGCCGACTGCGCCTCGTGGACTTCGACCTCCTCCGGGCCAGCAACCTCAACCGCCAGCTCTATGCGCTGCACTCAACCATCGGCCGCCCAAAATGCGAAGTCGCCGCCGAACGCGTCCTCGACATCAACCCGGACTGCCAGGTCGAGCCGCTGAAGGTCTTCGTCCATGCCGAGACCATGGACGAGGTTCTGCAGGGACCGCCCGACCTCGTCATTGACGCCATCGACTCCTACGCGCCGAAGCTCGAGCTACTCTGCGCCTTGTGCGAACGCGGCATCCCGCTGCTGTCGTCCATGGGCGCGGCCCTGCGTACAGAGCCTTCGCGGGTTCAGGTCGCCACGATCGAGCAGACCCAGGTCTGCCCACTCGCCCGGCGCCTGCGCAAGGGTCTCCGCCAGCGCGGTGTCACCACCGACCTCCCGTGCGTCTACAGCGACGAGCCCGTCGACAAATCGCGCATCCACCCGCCCGAACCCCGGCAGGCAGACGACCTCGACCGCGGGCGGGAACGCCGCTCCCTGGGCAGCCTGCCGACGATGACCGGCCTCTTCGGATTGACCGTAGCAAACGAAGCTCTGCAGATGATTTTGGGGAATAGGGGAGAGGGGGCTCGTGGCGTTGAGAAGTGTCGGTAGGGCCGGGCTGCGAGTAGTGTCCGCTGTAGAGTTGTACGAGCGGCTTCCAGCCGCGAGGGTAGCCCCGACGGAGTGGGGCTTCCAGCCCCACGGGCACCATCATCCGCTCTTCGCATGAATCAGGCACGTATGTCAACCGCCGCCTGCCCTACTGTGGCGACGGCCTCAGAGCTCCAACCGGTACCCCACGCCGTGCACCGTCACGATCGTCTCTGCCACCTCCGGCAGCTTCGTCCGCAGCCGCCGGATGTGCACATCCACCGTTCGCGGACCGCCATAGTAGTCCGGCCCCCAGATCGCGTCGAGGATGTACTGCCGCGTGAGCACCTGTCCGCTCCGCCGCAGGAGCAGACACAGGAGCTCGTACTCCTTGTACGTCAGCGTCGTCGGCACGCCGTCCACCATCACGCGCAGGTTGGCGAGGTCTACGACAATTGGCCCCGCGCGCAGTACCCCTTCGGAGTCGATCTGCTCCCGCCGCCACCGCCACAGCGTGACCCGGCCCGCCAGCTCTTCCGGGTCGAGCGGCAGCGTCAGAAAATCATCACACATGCCTGGCAAGTTGGCCGCGGCCAACTCCCCCCGCACGATCAGCAGGCAGTGCACGGCCTGTAGATGTGGGGGAATGCGCCGCAGCCGGCCCGATGTTGCAGGGGGGCACTTGTGCAGGAATATGACCTCCGGCCGCGCCGTCGCCTTCAGCTCAACCGCCCGCTCCTCATCCTTCGCAACGAAGACGTCGCACCCGGCCGCGCGCAGCCCCGGCAGAACCTCTGCCGGAGCAGGCGAGAACAAAATGGCGCGACAAGGCGGGCGCAGCATGGCAACTATTCACTAACCTTGTGGGAGGGCTCTCCAGAGCCCGGTGATGAGCCACCGTCCCATGTGCCACCCTCTCCCTCATCAGCAACCGCACATCCTCCGCCTCCAGCCCCTCCAACACATGGCACAGCAGCTTGCCCGTCTCTGACAGACTCCTCAGACTCAGGTTCCCGGGCAGGTCCTGCGCGGTATGGTACGACGGATCAGGCAGCCGCTGCAACCACAGACTCGGCACTCCGGCCCTCGCAAACGCCTCATGATCGCTGTTGGCCCGTCCTCGCCGCGTACGCACGCTCAATCCCAGCCGCGTGGCGCTGCGGGACACCAGGGCTTCCAGATATGTCTCCTGTTTCCCCCGCCGCCACGCGTACAGACGCTCACCACGTCCCACCATGTCCACCGAGATCATGCCCACCACCGGCCTCGTTCCCCTCGCCAGCCCGCTTGCCACATAGTGCCGCGACCCAAACTTGCACCCGTAGCGCCGGAACTGCTCTTCGCCCCCGAAGAACACCACCTCGAGCGTGCAGGGCAGCTTCTTGCGCGCCTGCACCCGGGCCAGCTCCAGCAGCACCCCGACCCCCGAGGCGTTGTCATTCGCCCCGCGACACCCCGCGCCGCGGCAGCAGTCCATATGCGCCCCCAAGACCACCCGCGGCGCCGCCGGGACGCGCACGAGCCGCCCGATCACGTTGCAGGTAGTCAGCCCACTCCTCCCCAGCCGCACCCCCTTCTGCACCGTCACCTCATACCCCCAGCCGCGCAGCCGCCCGGCGATCCACCCCGCCGTCCGCCGCTCCGCCTCGCCGCCACTGGGCCGCGGCCCAACCTCCTCGCAAAGATACCGCACAGCGGCCAGAGCCCGCCCCGCCTCAAAGGCGCTGTGGTCTTCGGAGGGGCCGAGCTTCAGCCGGCCCGCCGTTATCACCGACCCTCCTCTGCACATCGCCGAGGTGGGGGAGAGGCCTCCCCGCGCCACCCCAAATCCTGCCACGCACAGCCCAATGATCACTATATGGAAATGGTCCCGCAGTTTCACAAGGCCCTCCTACCACCTCCTAATCGGCCACTCCACAACTTTACTAAAACCCCCTCGTCATAGTGCCAATATCATCTACAGGCGCGCCTCTCCGCCTCTACCGTCAACGATCAACCATCAACGCCGGCTTCTCTTACTCGGCACGAATCTTGCAGCATGACCCTCAAAGTGAAGGCCGAACACGCAAATGCATTCCTGGTTGGCGCCTACGAGGTCCTGCGCCTGCAGCTTGACGCCCGCCCCCTGCGCGGGTCGCCGTTGCTGCGCAGCGGCAGCGCCACTTCTGCACGCGACCTCGTCGCGCTCATTGCCCTGCGTGGCGATCTCACCGGCGACCTGTTCTACAGCATGTCCCAGGCCACTGCTACCAAGGTGCAGGAAGTGCTCAACCGCAACTGCCGCGATGAGGCCGGCAGGGGGGACGTGGTGACGCAGCTATCGCGGCTCATGGCCACCAAGGCAGGCGAACTGCTCGCCGAGCAGGGCCTCACTTGCGAGTTGGCGGAGCCCCGCCTGATTCTCGGCGCCGGCCACACGGTCACCGACCTCGGCCCGGTGCTGATCGTGCCCTTCTCCACCGAGTTCGGCGACATAGACATTGGGCTGGCGCTGAGCGACGGCGCGCGCGCCGCCCACGCCCTGACGCTCGACAACTCCGCCGAGGCCGACGAGGATGCCGCATGACTGACAGCGCTGCGCCCACCACCACGCTCCGCAAAGCCGCCATCGTCCTGACCACGCTCGGCGAGGACCTCGCCGCGCGCGTCTGCTGCGATCTGCCTGCCGAGCAGACCCGGCTTCTGCAACAGGAGCTGGCGACCCTCGACCAGGTACCGCCCGAGGAGCACAACGCTGTCCTCGACGAGTTCCTCGCCCTCGCCTGGGCCGACCGGAACAAGCCCGCCACCCGCACGCCCGATCCCGCCGCCGAAGACCTGCGCTTTCTCACTCGCCTCAACGACCTCGAACCGGTGGTGCTCTGGCGGGCCCTGCGTGAGGAGCGCTTGCAGACCGTCGCCGCAGTCCTGAGCCACCTCACGCCGTCGCGCGCGGGGCAGTTGCTTGCCCACTATGACCAGGACATCGCCGCCGACATCGCCTACCGCGCCGCGCATCTCGGCAGCCCCTCGCCGGGCGCCCTCGAAGCCCTCGGCGGCGCGCTCAGCCGCGAACTGGGCGGCATTCAGGGCCGTGGCGCGAGCAGCCCCGAGATCTCGCTGCAGTTCGTCGTGGACCTCATCGGCAGCATGCCCACCGATCGGGGCAAACTCGTCCTCCGCGCCCTGCAAGCCCGCGATCCGGAATTCGGCGATGGCGTGGCCGAACAGGTCTTCACCTTCGAGGACGTCTCCAAGCTCGGGGACGACGACCTCCAGCGCGTCCTGCGCACTCTCGACATGAGCATCCTCGTAGTCGCGCTCAAGGGCACGCCGCCGGAACTCAAGGAGCGCTTCAGGCAGAACCTCTCCCAGCGTGGGCGCGAACGCCTCGAGGAGGAGATGGACATGCTGGGCCGCGTGCCGCTGTCGCAAGTGCAGGAAGCGCAGAAGCAGGTCTGCCAGGAGATAAGAAACCTCGCCGAAACCGGCGACATCCGCCTCGACAGCGCCGGCACTCAATACGTCGAATAGCCTTCCCACCACCGAGTAGGGCGGGCGGCTCGCCAGTAGTGCCTCACAAAAAACCTAGACACCTTAGCTGGGCCTTTGTGGGCTGCTCCCAGAGCCGTTCGCGCAGTTTTAGCCAGACATTTCTTAGACCGGTCACGCGGC
>JBDKRC010000100.1:0-5563 GCA_039683575.1 Armatimonadia bacterium
TCCGGCAAATCCGCCGCGAGTCCCTCATTACCCAGTAGGGCAGGCGGCTCGCCTGCCCCCGCGCCACTAAGCGGCTGCAGATAGAACGCATACTGCCCATGCTCCCTGAGCATCCTCGCCCCCACCAGCTCCTCCATCCAGGGCCGATGCTCCCGGAGCGCCTCCGCCGGGTACTCCAGCATCACTTTCCCGCCCTGCTCCACATATGCCCTAAGCCGCCGCGCTTCGTCCTCACTAAGTGGCCTCGCCGCCGGCACCAGCACCACCTTCGGCAAGGCCCTCCCTTCCGGCAGGTCCATGAACACATCGAACAGCAGGTGCCCCTTCCGCAGCCACTCCGCCCACTTCTCAATCCCTGTCGGCCCCAGTTCCGGCGCCAAAATCCCCGCCTCATACACCGGCTCGGACTTCCGGAACAGGTCCCCTCGCTCATGGATCCACTTCCCCCACCGCGCCAGCCGCTCCACGTTCGCCGCCGACAGCCGCCCATCCGGCGCATGGGTAACGCCAATCGTGTACGTGCCACCCGCGATCAGCGTTGACAGGCTCTCGAGCGTGATCAGCGTATCAGGCTTGAGCTGGTTATGCGACCAGCACACCTCCGAGCAGCTAAGCAGCTCAAACGCCCGCCCCGTGCCGCGATGGCTCTTCGACGTGATCATCAGCGACGTCGGGTTATGGGCCTCCCCCGAGTAGAAATCCGTCAGGTCATCACAGATCTTGTACCCCGGCATCCGCCGTCGCCCCGCCCCGTTGAAAGTCAGCGCCAGCGGCCGCTCCTTGCCCATCAGCATGGTCTTGAGCTGCGCCAGGAAATTCCGGTAAGTCATCGCCCGGAACTCGTTATGTCGCGCCGTCCCCGCCGCATCCAGCAGATGCTCGCCTTCGAACCAGTCCGAGTACTGCCGGTTGCAGTAATCACAAAAGCACGTATCCCGCTCCAGTTCCTCCGTATGCCCCGGCAGATACAAAATGTCGATCCAGGCCCCCTCGACCTCATAGTTGTCCACCACTTCCTCAAGCTGGTTCACCACGAGATCCCGGTAGGGGCTGTTCAGACACAACCAGTGGTAGTGCGAGAAATACTCATAATTCGGCGGATACACCCGCCCCGCCATATCCTTCGCCCGCCAGTCCGGATGCTCACTCCCCACCAGACTATCCAGCGTTAGCGAGTAGTACGCGATCACCCGCATCCCCCGCTCCCGGCAAGCCCGCACCTGCTCGCCGAAGTAATCCCGATCCGGCTGCTGCTTCAGATACTTCGACGGGTACAGCAGATAGCCGTCGTGGTGGCCGGTAAGCAGCGTGACCGACTTGCAGCCCATATTCGCCCAGCAGTCCGCCCAGTAGTCCGGGTCGAACTGTGACCGGTCATGATTCCACGCCGGGCTGATGAAATGCGGAATTCCCCGTATCAGATCCTCCCGCATCCACGGGAAGAGCTCATCAACCTGCTCCGGCGTGCGCATCAAGTGTGAATAGTCCATGGTTGCCTCTCTTCGTTCCCGGGCCGTAGGTGCGCGAAGCGACGTCAGCGTCGCAGGGCATCCCTGCCCCGCCGTTGTCACCGACGGAAAATGGGGACTGACACCACTTTCGCAACCTTCCCCCTGGCCCCCTCAAACCTTCATGCGAAAATGGTGTCTGTCCCCGTTTTCCTCGTAGCCTGCGCGCTTCCCCGCCTCTCCCCCTCCCCCTGTTTCCTGTTTCCTGTTTCCTGTTTTCGCCGTTCCCCTACAAAAGCCCATTCCGCTCCAAAATCCCCCGTATCTCCTCATCCCCCTCCGGCGTCGTCGGCAGGAACGGATGCGACGTCCACCTCTGGCAAATCCCCATTATCTCCATCGCCTTCTTCAGCGCCGCCAGCGCGCTTCCGCCCTTGGCAAAGAACACCGTCGTCACATCCGACACCTGCGGCTGCAGCGTCCGTACCGCCGGGATGTCCCCACGCGCCGCCGCCTCATAGAGTTCCACACACAGCTTCGGTATCAGGTTGCAGATCCCGAGCAGCCCGCCATCCCCGCCCATCATCACACTGGCGCCCAGGAAGAACTCGCTGCCGTTCAGCACCGTGAAATCCGAGTTCCGCAGCCGGTGTATCAGATCAAAATGCAGGATCGGATCGACCGCGCTGTCCTTCACCCCGAGGATATTCGGGTGCTCCGACAGTTCCACCAGCAAGTCGGCCGACAACGGCACCTGCGTCCGCTGCGGCACGTTGTACACAAACAAGGGCAGCGGCGACGCGTCGGCCACCGCCGTAAAGAACCGCACCGCTTCCCGCCCTGCATGCACATAGTAATAGGGCAGCGTCGAAACCACGGCATCCGCGCCCAGATCAACAGCCCGCTTCGCCCGCTCGATAACGCGCTCGGTCCCCGGCTCGGCCACATGCGCCAGAACCGGCACTTTTCCGCCAGCTTCCTCACACACAATCCGAATTACCGTCGCCCAGTCCTCCTCGGGGAACATCGGCCCCTCGCCGGTGGACCCACAGGGAAAGAACCCCGCCACGCCACCCTCAAGCTGAAGCTGCACGAGCTTCCGCAGCCCCGCCTCATCGGGCTTCCCATCCTCCAAAAGCGGAGTAGCCAGCGCCGGAATAATGCCACGCAGTTTGCCGTTCATCGAGCACACTCCTCAATCTCCAGACTAACTCGCTGACTCTGCGCCAAACACCCCCCTTTCACCTCCCGTTCCCACCAGGAATGGGGACTGACCCCAGTTTCGCAACCTGGGTTCTCGCGCCCTGTAACCGGCATGCGAAAGTGGGGTCTGTCCCCATTCCGGCAAGCCAGGAACACAAAAACGAAGCCTCAGCCCAAGCCAAGCCTCCGTTCCCAGTTTCTCTCCCCCCTGTCTTCCGTTTTCTGTTTTCAGTTCTCGCCGTTCCCGTCCCCCCCGAACTCCCGCACCTCCCGCAGGCGGAACGTATACCGCATCATCGCCAGCGCCAGCACCGCCGCAATCGAGAACCCCATCACAAACCGCCCTCCCGTCCCAATCGCCAGCGACCCAAAGAACGGCACCCAGCAAAGCGGCGAGATTGCCGCGTAGAAGATCCCCATATACACGGATCGCTTGCGCTCCGGAATCAGCTCCAGCAGGAAGTTCGTATACCCAATCTCCTGCCCCGCATTGGAAAATCCGAACGCGGCGAAGATCAGGCACAGGAACGCCACGCGCCACGTCACGTTGATCCCCGCGATAGTCACCAGGTGGTCCGTGGGCAGCATCCGCACCGACAGCACCAGCGCCAGCGCGCCAATGGTCATGAACCCTGAAAGCAGCAGCAGGCGCCGGTTGCCACCTTCATCCGAAACCCGGCTCCAGAGCAAGTTCGACAGCGAGTACGTGATGATTTTGGACGTAACAAAGAGCCCCACCGCCGCTGCGGGAACCCGCAACTGCGACAGGGCATATGGCACGATGAAGGGCAGCGTCAACCCCAGCGTGATTGTGGAGAGACTCCGCGTGATCAGGAGCCGCCGGAAGTTCGAGTCGCGTCGCAACAGCCGCAGCCCCCGCCGCAGTTCCACTGGCACCGGCACTCGCCGCCTCTGCACTGGACGGGCCGGCTCGCGCGCAAAGCACCACGACAAAAGCGACGGCGTCGCCACTATCGCCCCGATCAGGAACATCCATGCGTAGTTGCGAGGGAACTCCAGCCCGCTCTGGTCGCTCAGGAGCCACCGTATCCACGCCCCCGCCACCAGTGCCATCATCCCGCCCACCAGATACCGCGCCCCGAAGAACTTCCCCCGCCAGTTCGGGGGGATCGAATCGGCCACCACACTCATGAACGGGATGATACTCAGCCCGCCCCCGCTGCTGTACAGCACATACATTGCCGCGATCAGGACAAACCCCAGCCAGGGCGCGAAGGCGTCCAGGTACCACGCCACCGCCGCGAGCGCAAACAACGCCACGCCCCGCGTCAGTGCCGACAGCCAGTACCACGGCATCAGCCGGTCGGCCGTCGCAAACGTCGAACTCAGCAGCAACTGCGGCCAGAACCACCCCATGTTGATGACGGAGATCAGAACTCCGACGAAGATCGTCTTCCCGCCGGTAAGCTGCCACGCGAACCCCGGCACAACGGTATCCACGTCAATGAAAGTGGCCAGCAGTATGAACAACGCCCCGTTGATCAGACCCAGGGCGAAGTTACGGCGCGACAGATTCCGCTGGATCGCCTCGCTCATGGCGCCACCAGCGCCAGCACGCGCCCAGTCGTCGTCCCCACATACACCGTATCCCTCGTCGCTACTACCTCACCTGCAAACTCCTCGCCCTTCCACATCCGCCGCGTCCGCCCGTTATCCGCCTGCAGCGCATAGAGCCGGTTTGGCGACGCCGCGTAGATCAATCCGTCATACGCCCCCGGACCGGCGGTCACGGGACCGCCCAAATACTGTGCCCACAGCGGACGCTTGCCATCGCGGCTGATCGCCCGCACCCACCCATCGGTGCTGCCAAAACACATTGTCTCCTCGGTCACCGCCACGCCCTCGCGAACCAGCCCGGCCGTCCGGTAAGCCCCCGTCACCGGCTTGCCGTCGGCGGCGCTCAGCACAAACAGACTCCCCGTGTCGCTCCCCACCATCACGAGCGGATCGGCCCCCGTCACCGGCGAGAAGACCGGCGCCCCGACGTCCCGCTTCCAAATCGTCGCCCCATCACTGCGCTTCAGCGCATACACCGACCCCCCGGTCGTCGCAAAGAACACGCGGTCGCCAATGATCGCGCCATCCCCCGACACCGCCGCACCCAGTTCCCGCCCCCAGATCTTCGTCCCGCCGAGCGCAAACGCGTACACCTTGCCCGCATCGTTGCCGAAATAGATCCTGTCCCCTTCCTCCACCGGCCGCGACCTGATCGGCGCCCCGCTGTCAAACTCCCACAACAGCTGCCCCGTCCGCGCCTCGATCGCCCGCATCATCCCCAGATCAGATCCCTGATAGAGCGCATGGTTCGCGAGCAGCGGCGGAACGTTGAAAGCCTCCGGCTTCGAGAAGAACGGCCCCGCCGTAATGCTAATCCCATTACGCGCCTGCAAGGTCACCATGTGCCCGTCGGACCACGCAATATGCACCGTTGCCGGCCCCACTGCAAACCGTGGCACGGTCTGCCCCGGCTCCTCATACATCCAGTATATGTGCCCGCCCCCGGCAAACAGCCGCATCAACCCATAGATCAGCAAGGCTAGTACCAACGCGGCAGGAATCGCCAGCAGACGCTGCTGCGCCCGCTGCCGCCGTCGCTGTTGCCATCGTACGCGATAATCCACTGGGAACCGCCTGAGGGGGTCTTCTACTCGGCGGCGATTATAGCACAGCCGAACTAACCAGGGAAACCCGACCCCCTCCGCTGTAGGGCGAAGCGACGTCTGCGTCGCACGGGGCTCGTACCCGGCCGGCCGCTATCTGCGACCAACCCAGGAACGAGGACTGACCCCGATTTCGCAACCTACCTTGACTCCACCTACCATCCCCTCATGCGAAATTGGGGTCTGTCCCCGTCCCGGCCGCCCCCCGACAAAGGAACATCACCCCCCACC